>DAHWFY010000190.1 GCA_027336365.1 Bacillota bacterium
AGGCCACCGCGAATACCAGCAGTCCACTGGTGGCAAGGACGGTGGGGATAAAACGCTTCATCTGTCTTTCACCCTTTGCTCTGAGATTCGACATCTTTTAAGACCTCCCCGCGTCTTACCATTTTCTCCGATTGAAATGAGAGAAATATTCTAAAGCGGATTCTAAGCATGAGCATTGGGATGGCAGATGGATGAGGAATTGCTAAGGAGTGGATAAAAATTTGCCGGAGGCCAATGGGAACCCTTTACGAGCCAACAGGTCATGTTAAGTTTAATGAGAGAGACCCATCCTTTCTCCAACGAAGCCGGTGTGGAGGCGCGATTTGTGCGATGAAACTGAAAGTGGCCGTATTCACTGGACTCATCTTGTCCTTCATCTTGCTGGCATTCAACACCTTTATTTACTTCACCCTGAATAATCATTTGCTCAACAACGAATTGACCTCCCTGAACAATCGAGCCGACACCATTGCCCAGTACTATCAGTCCCACATGAACGAGGGGCATTTCGCTGACTCCACAGACACCTATGCTTGGCTCCAGCGCTTTGATCGCGAGGACCAGCGCGTGGCCTTGTTGTCCCCCCAGGGGCAAATATTGGCCCAAGTGGGCACGGCTCCATTGCCCTTGCAAACCATCGTGGCCCAATTTCACCCTTCCCAATACAGGGATTTCCCCTTGCAATCCCACTTAGCCACTGCCAAAGACTTTTCCTACGTGAGTGACATCACCCCCGTGTTCAGCGATGAGCAAAACAAGGTGCTCGGTTACGTGGTGCTGTTGTCCAGCGCCTCCGGTGTGCGCGAATACATGCACACCCTGCTGGCCGTGTTGATTACCGGTTCCATTGGGGCCATCCTGTTGGCCATGGTGTCTGGTTATTTGGTCTCGGCACTGGCCGTTCGTCCCATCAACCAAATGATTCGCAAAGTCAGCCATATCCAGGCCGACAGTCTGGACGAACGCGTGCGTGTGCCCCGCGGTCACGACGAGGTGGCTCGATTGGCCGTCACCTTCAATCGCATGTTGGCCCGCATCCAGCAATCCTTCGCCCAGCAGAGCCGCTTTGTGGCAGATGCTTCCCATGAAATTCGGACTCCCCTCACCATCATTCGAGGCTATGCCACCCTGCTCAAACGCTGGGGCAAAGACGACCCTACCATTGTCCAAAAGGCCATTGAGGTCATCCAGCGGGAATCCAGTCGTCTGCAGGAGTTGACCGAAAACCTCCTCACCCTGGCCGGGCTGGAGACCGCCGTCGAGGAGACGGCCCAGACCACCCTGTTGGACCCCGTCATCTCCAACGTGCTCGACACCTTGGCGCCCTTGCACCCCGCCCTCCAGTTGCGAACAAACCTGAACGCTCCACAAGGGGTGCGGTTTTCCGGAACGCACCTGAAACAAGTGGTGTATAACCTGATTGACAACGCGATTAAGTACACCCCAGAGGAGGGGGTGGTGAGCGTAGACACCACGGTTTTGGGAAACGAGGTGCAAATGCGGGTGGCAGACACGGGCCCCGGCATCCCCGCAGACGACCTCCCGCACATTTTTGAACGCTTCTACCGAGTGGATAAAGCCCGTGAACGCAGTAAGGGAGGCAATGGTCTCGGACTGGCCATTGTCAAGGAACTGGTGACCCTGCACGGTGGCATGATTGATGTGGAAAGCAAGGTGGGCCAGGGCACAGTGATGACGGTCCACTTTCCCACCCGCACGAGGGAAGCCAACCCAGAAAAGCGAACTCGGCCCCGTCTTGAAAACCAGTAAACCCATCGCCTGTTCATGTTGACTCAGAGAATTTCTTCTGAATGACGACAGAACCTTTACTTTTCTTCCGGGGAGATGTATAGTAAAGAAGTTCAGGAGCCACTCGCACTTACCTATGCATGTATGAGCCGTTCTTCTTACGCCTCATAGGGGCTGAGAAAGGAACGGTTTTATATATCGGCATAAACTGATCATGCGCAAATGAACAAATATTGTGCTTATGGAAGCACTAGGAGGAACTGTTATGTACGAAGGTACGGTGAAATGGTTTAACGCGGAGAAAGGCTTTGGCTTCATCTCCCGTGAAGATGGAGAGGACGTATTTGTCCACTTCAGCGCCATCCAAGGCGACGGCTACAAGACTCTCGAAGAAGGTCAACGTGTCACCTTCGAGATCGTGCAAGGCCCGAAAGGCCCCCAAGCCGCAAATGTGGCGTAATTAAGTCAACTTCGGAGCAGGCCCACGTATACTTTACGTGGGCCTTTTCAAACCAGTATCCGTCGGGATTGAATTGTTCTGCGGATGCCCCCCTCTGCATCCGTTCTTTCACGCGCCGTGTTCTGTCGTTCAATCCAACAAACCACTCATTCAGCCCGAAAGGGGAAATTTTCATGGCCTATAGTTATAACAAGAAACCCGCTAGTCAATATGTCTACGCAGATGTGACGGTCTGGCAGTGTTCAGCCTGTAACTGTTGGTCAAGACTTGAGTTTGTTCAGAGCGATGAACCCAATTGCCCGGTGTGTAACAGTCAGATGATTCAACAAGTAAAAAATATCCGTGTCGAGTAACCCACAGAGCGTGCCCAACCCATCTCAATGCTGTCAGCGAAGGACTGAGTCATTCCTTTGAATGACTCGGCTCTTGTCTGATTTCTTTTTTACATAGACTATTTCCTTTATTGCTGGACACATTCCGGTCCATTTCCCCCCACTTTGAAATCTCCGCCACGCGTGTTGACTAATCTGACAGTGGGTGTATACTGGCAGCGAAAAAATAATCTGAGTTGAAAGAGGGATTCTAGGAATATTTCTATAGTAAATCAGGGACATTTATAGTCCATGTAGGACATAAACTGTCCCTGACGATTTAGAACTAAATTTATTTCGATTCCTCATTGTTAGGAGACGAGAGAAAATGACAAACAGAAAGCAACGTAAGGTGGTTGTGATTGGCGGCGTGGCGCTGGGTGCCGGAGCCGCGGCAAAAGTGCGCAGAGAAGATGAGCAGGCAGAAATCATTCTGATTGAACGGGGCCCCTATGTTTCCTTCGCAAACTGCGGTCTGCCTTACTACCTAAGCGGTGTCATTGAAAACCGGGAGGCCCTTCTACTTCATACGCCGGAATCTCTTCGAAATCGTTTTAACATTGATGTTCGTGTGCTACAGGAAGCCGTCCACATTGATCGAACAAAGCAGGTGGTACATGTCCGAAATTTGTCAACCGGAGAGTCTTACAATCAGCCTTATGACAAGTTGGTCCTCGCAATGGGCGCAGATCCCGTTATTCCACCCATTCCCGGTATTGATTTGAACGGTATTTTTCAGGTGCGCACCGTCTCTGATGTTGACTTCATTCGTTCTTGGATGAATGACTCCGACGTGCGCAGAGCCGTTGTCATCGGTGCCGGCTTTATTGGCTTAGAGACCGTTGAAAATCTGGTCCAAGCCGGACTCCATGTCACCTTGGTAGAAAAAGCCCCACAGATCCTCCCCTCCTTTGACGCAGAAATGACGTCTTTGCTTCTAAATCAGTTGAAAGCCATGGGAGTCGAGGTCATTCTGAGTGATGGTATCGAATCGTTCCAAGGCGACGTCCAAGCTACATCGGTTAACTTGGAGAGCGGTAGAACAATCGCCGCAGATATGTTCATTGTAGGTATTGGAGTTCGCCCAAACACCAAATTGGCTTACGAAGCAGGCTTAGAACTGAGTTCGAATGGAGCGCTGCGCCTCAATAGATTTTTGCAAACCAATGACCCAAACATTTACGGCGGTGGCGATATGGCGGAGATTGTCCACTTGGTGGATGGCGAAAAACGGTGGATTCCCTTGGCCGGACCCGCCAACAAACAAGCACGTATCATCGGGTTAAATATTTGTGGTAAAAAGGTTGAGTTTCATGGTGCGCAGGGCACCTCCATCGTGGGCATTGGCGACGTCGTTCTGGGTATGACCGGACTCTCCGAGCAGACCGCAAAGCAAATGAAAATTCCCCACATGGTTTCTTATAATACACTGGGTCATCACGCCAGCTATTATCCAGGGGCCTTGGATGTAACGATTAAATTGGTTTTTGACCCGACCACAGGTCATCTGCTCGGAGGTCAAGTGACGGGTCACGAAGGCGTCGACAAGAGGTTGGATGTGCTGGCCACCGCCATCTACAATGAAATGACCGTCAGTGAATTGACGGAGTTGGACCTGGCCTATGCGCCACCCTTTTCTTCTGCCAAGGATCCCATCATCATGGCGGGAATGGTTGCAGAAAACTTGTTGAATGGGGCTGCGGTCTCAGTATACACGCCAGACGCGTTGGGTGATGACAACATCCTCCTGCTTGATGTACGCGGCAACGATGAAGTGGCAAATGGAGTGCTGTCTGGAGCAAAGCACATCCCGTTGGATCAGTTGCGTCAACGCGTGAACGAGTTGGATCAAAACAGACCCATGATTGTGTATTGTCGTATCGGTCAAAGAAGTTATTTCGCCAGCCGCTTCCTGCGTGGCCATGGTTTTCATAAGGTATACACACTGAATGGTGGATATGTGGTGCAACAAATGCGTGCCACAGTAAAAGCGGCCCTCCCCGTTGAAGAACTCGTGTAATCCAGTGGTCCGGAAAGGGGTCAAACGTCCATGACGTATGCTCAATTGACCCCTTTCAATACAGTATCTTTTTCCCAAACGAGTTCACAATCCACATGGGCGGTTACCCATGTGGATTGTGAACACACATCCATCTGCGCAGATAAAATACCCCACGCAGAGTCACCGCCATCAGGCGGCAGATATCGACTGCAAATTCACTCATCGGATGGATCGCAATACTGTGGATTAATTTTCAATTCTTTGATTTTGTTGAGGACCGTGGTATTGGAGACTCCAAGAATATTTCCAGCCTTGCGTGATGAGGGATACTCGGTCAACACGGTACAAATCAGTTGTCGTTCCGCCGCTTGTGAAACTTCCTTCAAAGACGGCCAGGGATGAGGGAAGCTGAGATGAAGATGAAACCCAGATGTGGAAGCGTCGTTTATCTGTCGATACGCGGGTTGAGTCGTATTTTCGTCCAACCAAGGTTGCAGGTCATGCAGAGTTATTTCATCGGAAGGGATGAGAGCAACAAGCCGTTCCAGTACATTTGCCAATTGACGAACATTCCCCGGCCAAGGTTGCCTCGCCAAAGTGTCCATCACCTCTCTTCTCATTTTCACGGGAGGACAATGCAACTTATCCTGCAAATGTTGCAACAGAC
>DAHWFY010000191.1 GCA_027336365.1 Bacillota bacterium
AACGGCCAGGCGCGGCCAACGCCGCTGCCGTCGAACGCGCGGCCATCGTGATGCTCGCCGTAACCGTCCTCGTTGTAGCGCCGGTAGAACGCGCCCGTGGGTGTTTGCACGCGCAGCAGCGCATCGACCAGGCGCACTAACTTTCTTGCGGTTAAGACGAGGGCTCTCTTATGTTGGTGCTTGGGCACCTCAGCGAACTTCTTCTGGTAGTAATGTTGGAACTCCGTGTCGTGTCGTTTTACCGAGTTGGCGGCTTCAACAAGGTAATAGCGGAGGAACCGGTTCCCAGATTTGATTCGCTTCGTATCTTCGGCTTCAAATTTGCCGGACTGGTGCTTTTGCCACGTGAGACCTGCATACTTCGCGATGGCAGCTTGGTCCCTAAATCGGTGAACATCGCCGATTTCGGCCAGAATGCCGGCGCAGTATACGCGGCCAATGCCGGGGATGGTCTCTAACGTGTTGGGAATCCCGTCAAGCAGCCTAACGATGGCTTCGTCCATCTGCTTGATCTGCTGTTTAATGGTGCGTATAGACTCGATGGACGTCGCGAGAAGGATGTCGATCGTATCCTCTATACACTTGGAAAGGCGGTATGAGGAACGAGCAGCCTTCTGAATGCATCTGGCAACCTTTTCTGGGTCAGGGAAACGGTTCTTGCCTTTCGCTTTCAGGTAATCAGCAAGATCCGCCAGTTCCATGGATCCAATCTCATCGAGGCTGTAGTGCTCCAACAGCAGCTCAGTGATGGCATGACCGAAGACGCTGCTTTCGACTTCGCTGGTGAAGGCGCTGCATTTGAAGAACAGATGTTGCAGAAAGTACTGCTTTTCACATGCCAGGTTATGCACCAAATGGAATCGCATGCGCGTGAGACGCTGCAAGGCAACGTATTGTTCCTGCAGCACCACCGTCATTGGCAGTCGCCCGAAACGAAGCCGGTCCGCGATAATCCAGGCATCCACGTAGTCTGTCTTGTCCAAGTCTGGGTAGGCTTCTCTGAATTTGCTGATGAGCTTGGGATTGATGGTAAACACTTTGGTCCCACGTTCTTGCAACGAATTGTCTTCGTGCAAGAACATGGCGGGATGCCAGCTGTACACCGATGTGGATTCAAGCCCGATGTGAATCTCCTTGGGTTTTACCTTATCCGCTAGAGACAGTAGCTTGTCTCGAAGATGGGTGGCTCCATCGAAGTTATTCAGGACAGTAAAGGCATCCAGTGTTTCACCATCCATATTCATGGCACAGATTTTCAAGTCTTGTGAGCTAACGTCAATACCGACAAATAGTTTCAAGGGGTTTGTCCCTCCCTTCTGAATTAGGGATTCAGGGAAATTGGACTCTTCGGGATGCCCCCAGCGCGCTCGCAGACCAATCACCCTCGCGTATGAGAACTTCCTTCGGGCCATGAGCCGCCTCGAAAGCTGCTACATTCGAGCATGGGTTGCCGAAGGGAACAGCCAGCGGGTTAGAAGTCCAAACGAGTGCTGGGGAAACAGACTTTAGATGTAGTCGAGCTACAGGAGGAAGACGAATTTCCCCAAATGACCCTAAGATCATTGTCTGGGAACATTACGAAGAGTCCAAGACCCTGTACTAGGAATTCATGAAATTTCAAGGAACCGTGTTGTTGGGCCCCGACTTCCGCTCCTCGCCCTTCGGGCTGTGGTGCGGGTTCGGCAACACCCTCCAACTGCAACAACTATCTAGCTGGAAATTCCTTAAACAGAGGGCTCTAAAAACACTATACGAGGGAGGAATCGTCATGCTGCCAGCCTTGTTTATTGCCCACGGTGCCCCCACGCTGGCAATGGAGGAGAATGATTACACCCGTTTCTTGGCCAATTTGGGGAAGCGGCTGACACGGCCCAGAGCCATCCTGTTATTCAGCGCTCACTGGTTGAGTTCCACGCAAAAAGTGGGGTCCGCCAAGAACCATGACTTGTTGTACGATTTTTCCGGGTTTCCCGAGTCCCTGTACCACATCTCCTACCCGGCACAGGGAGATCCCGCCCTAGCAGAGGAGATTTCCGCACACCTGCAATCCCAGGGCATCCCAACAATGCTGGACTCAACCCGTCCCTTGGACCACGGCGCCTGGGTGGTGTTGCGTCTATTGTATCCCCATGGCGATGTTCCGGTCATCCCATTGTCAGTCAATCCACGTTTGGAACCTCATCTCCAATATGCACTCGGTCAGTCCCTGACCGCCTACCGCGCAAAGGACCTGCTCATCATTGGCAGCGGTGGAACCGTCCACAACCTGGCAAGTCTTTCCTGGGACAGTCCTCAGACAGACGACTGGGCGGTGGTATTTGACGAATGGTTGGAGAATCGGTTGCGCCAGCATGACCTTAACAGTCTGTTTGCCTACCGCCAGGTGGCTCCCAGTGGTCACGAGGCAGCCCCCACACCGGAACACCTGATGCCCTGGTTTTTAGCCTTAGGGGCAGGGAGTATACCATCCTCCGCGCATTCTGCTGCAAACGCGGCCAACCTCTATCGTTCCTATCAGCATGGCAGTCTCAGCCTTAGCGTCTGGCAGTTTAGTTGAAATCCATGCGAGAGTTTACACCGCTATTTGAGAAGAGGGTACTCCCTGTACTCCTTGTGCTGTGCCCGTGCGACCTCTCAACCATCTCCCACAACAGGCCACACTGTCCCCTGCCCGGCAATACTTGCTGGCATCCTTGCTGCCATTTTTGCCCTCCTATTTTCTCCACTGTTTCACATCTTCCGTACCCTCGACTTCACCCATTGCCACCCGCTCCGGTCCATCCGGTAGTCCCCACCTCCACAATCGCTGCAAACAACTCCTGTAGCCTGGGCAGGGTGAGACCGTCGACGCCAATGCGTACATACCCGTCGTGACACTGGAACTCAGCTAAGTTCAGGTTCACCCCAAAAGGCTTCAGCAGAGATTGCAGATGGACCTTCAAGGTCTGTTGAATCACGTCTATTCCGTTGGGTGCATCCTTCATGGCATCTCGCAACCGCTTCTCCACCAGGGCTGAAGGAATGGGCACCAGTTTGAAAGCAGAAACCTCTATCGTAGCAGATCCGTCTGTAGCCATGCCCGGTTTAGCTAAAAAGTCTACGCCCCACCAGAGCAACTTCACTTGTCCGCGAATCCCCTCGGAGGTCACCCCGGTCACACGGATAACCGACGCGGTTCCCCACTCCAGCAAAAGCAAATTGATGTCATCCGCCGTCAAATCCACCCGTATGCGGGCAATTCGCACCTTGATTCCACTCCTCGACTAAACCTGTGGGATTGCGCAGGAGCGTGGCCGTTCCGGCAATGTTCCGACGCCAGCAACAAACCTCCACAATGCGTGACTGCACTCAGGGAAGACTCACTTCCCTTTGGCAAGGGTCTCAACCCCCATGTAAGGTATGAGGGCTTTGGGCAGTTTGACACTCCCGTCGGCCTGTTGCCCATTCTCCAAGATGGCTGCGATGGTGCGCCCGACGGCAACGCCCGATCCGTTCAAGGTATGCACATACTCGGGCTTTGCACTCTCATCCCGGCGAAAGCGCAGGTTGGCCCGACGAGCCTGATAGTCTTCAAAGTTAGAACAAGAACTGATTTCCCGATAACGCTGCTGAGCCGGTAACCAGACCTCTAAATCGTACTTTTTCGTCTCCTTGGAACCCAAGTCCCCCGTGCAAATTTCAATCACGCGATAGGGCATGTCCAGGGCTTCCAAAATCTTGGCCGCATCCTCCACCAACGACTCCAATTCATCGTAGGAGGTTTCCGGACTAACCAACTTGACAAGCTCCACTTTTTGAAACTGATGTACCCGAATCAGCCCCCGGGTGTCCTTTCCGGCAGATCCCGCCTCAGACCGAAAGCTGGCACTGTATCCCGCATACTTCACTGGCAACTGTGCGGCGCTGAGAATCTCGTCCCGGTGATAATTGGTTAAGGGCACTTCAGCCGTGGGAATCAAGTAGTAAGGTAGTCCCTCCAGCTTGAACATCTCATCTCCAAACTTGGGTAAATTACCCGTACCAATCAGACTTTCCTCGTTGGCAATGAAGGCGGGGAACATCTCCGTATAGCCGTGGTGAGCAATATGGTAGTCCAACATAAAGTTGGCTAAGGCACGCTCTAGTTTGGCCCCCAGACCTTTGTACAACACAAAACGAGATCCCGTAATTTTTACCGCCCGCTCGAAATCGACAATATCTAGGTCCTGAGCAATCTCCCAGTGGTGCCGCGGTGCAAAATCAAACTTGGGTAAATCTCCCCAGAAACGGACCAACGCATTTTCCTCTTCTGATAAACCGTCCGGAACAGATTCATGAGGAATATTTGGAATCTCTAACAGCAGGTTGTGGACCCTCGCCTCCAAGTCCTTGACCTGCTCGTCCAATTCCTTAATCTGTTCCCCCACGGACTTCATCTCCGCGATGGCCTGAGTTGCATCTTGTCCCTGCTTTTTCATGCGGGAGATCTCCTCGGAGGTTCGGTTACGTACGCTCTTTAACCGCTCCACCTCCACCAAGTGACTCCGCCAAGCATCGTCGGCCATCAGTAATTCATCAATTAAACCGGGGTTGGACTGTTTCCGGCTCAAGCCCTGCTTATATCGGTCTGGATTGGCGCGAATTAAACGGATGTCTAACAACTATGAATCCCACCTTTCTGGCCCACCGCAGGGCCTGGGCGCGTGAACCTAACCTGAGTTGGGGGAGCCGAGTGGTTATCTCCCACTGCCTTCACCTATCTTCTGTGCACCTGTGCGGCCTCCGTCACCATACTCAGGAAGTATCGATGCATTCGGGAATCCCCCGTCAACTCGGGATGAAAAGACAGGCCCAACAGGTGGTTTTCTCGCACCGCCACCACCCGGTCCTGATAGCGGGTTAAAATTTTCACTCCGTCCCCCACTCGGGTTACATGGGGAGCTCGAATGAACACAGCTGGAAAAGGTTCTAATCCGATTTCTGAAATTTCAAGATCTGTTTCGAAACTCTCCCTCTGGCGGCCAAAAGAGTTGCGATTGACTCCAATGTCCATCAGTCCTAGATGGGGTTCCGGCGCCCCTTCCACTTCCTTCGCCAGAATAATCAATCCTGCACAAGTGCCAAACACCGGCATCCCGGCATTGCCCATCTCTCGGATAGGTTGCAATAAATCATACTCTCGCATCAACTTACCAATGGTGGTGCTCTCTCCCCCCGGAATCACCAAGCCCTGCAATCCTTCCAAATGAGGACGTCGTTTCACCAAT
>DAHWFY010000192.1 GCA_027336365.1 Bacillota bacterium
TCCCAATTCCTGCAATCCCGCCTGACACAACGACACCACTTGGGCGTCCACCTCATCTCCAGAACCGCCAATCCATTCCACACCCAATTGTGTGGACTCAGCAGCTCGCCCACTGGCCCAAGACAAGGAAGCGGGATCATCCGTGCGTCGATAAATCCGCTCTCCATAGCACCAGCGCACCTCAGGCGTCCCCGCGGCCACCAAGGGAGCCGCCATACGAGCAATGGATGGAGTCATCTCTGGCCGCAGAGCCATCATTCGGCCCGAGGTATCCAACAGTCGTACCCAATCTCGGGATTCCTCCTCTGCTCTACCCCGCAAAAGCGTATCCACGTACTCAAAAGTTCCGCAAGAAACCAATTCGAATTTTCTCGTATCAAATAAGCGAACTAACCTGGTCTCTACCTGCCAGCGCAATTTCGCCTCTTGGGGGAAAACATCCCGCATCCCCAAAGGCCTGTCCGCCCACTTGCCCTGCATATCCACTGACATCGAGGGCACCACTCCGCTCTCGTTTTTTTAACGTAAAGTTTTTTTAATCCATACCCGAGGCATAAACCAAAAATAGGAACTCCCAAGCGGTGACTTCCACCCTCACGCTTTAGTATGCTACCAAGTTAAAGTAATCAAGCCTCATTGTAGCGGCTCTCATTCAAACCGTCAACAACGCGCTCATCCGTGACTCACTGCCTCGGAATGAAGTTCAGTTGTCTTCATATATTAGCTAATAGGTTGTCCCACAGGGAACCCCTCCGCACTGGTTCCCCGTGAGCAGGGCAGACCCATTGAAACGCGAATTGACCCACCTGTCGTAGAGATGTTCGTAAAACCTCTTTATCCCATGTCAGCAACCTTGGAGCGGGTTGCAGACGTCCCTTTTTCGTCTGCACCAAATCCCCTGCCAACAAAACGTCCCCATAGAGCAGACTGACGTGCCCAGGTGTGTGACCTGGAGTGGAAATTACCTCCAGGCCGCCGATGAGTAACCCGGCCTCATAGGTGCGCTCCACTTGGGGTCTGTCCACTCGTATGAGCGCTTGAATCAACTTACGAGCGCCCTGTCCCTTCAAGCGACCTTCAATATAGGGTACTTCTTCCGCAGTTGCCCACAATGTGGCCCCAGTGACTGCTACTAGGGTTTTTGCATTGCCGATGTGATCAACATCGTGGTGAGTTAGCACAATGTGTGCCAAATCTTTTGGATCCAAGCCCAATTCCCGTAGAGACTGCAAAATCGCCGGACCTCGCCCAGGAAAGCTGGTGTCCACCAATACAGGTTCATCACCCAAAATAAGGTAACTATAGCTCCCCTTGGTGACAGTTAACAGATGAATATTCTTGGTAATTTCCATTTTGCCACACCCTTCACGCTCAATCCTCCGGCAAGACACCATGACTTGTGAATGCGGCTGCCATGGCGTCAATTTCCTTTTTCAATTCAGCCACCAAGTCGCGTTCGGGTACTTTGCGGATGACTTTTCCCTTGCGAAACAACAGCCCTTCCCCCCGTGCTCCGGCAATTCCTATGTCTGCTTCCCGCGCCTCACCAGGACCGTTCACCGCACACCCCAGAACGGATACCTTAATGGGCACTTTGATGTGTTCCAGGTACTGCTCCACCTCATTGGCTACCGAGATTAAGTCAATATCGATTCGCCCACAGGTGGGACAAGACACCAACGTGGCAGCATCCGAAATCAAGTGGAAGTCTTTCAGCAACTCCCGTGCCAGTCTTACCTCTTCCACCGGATCTGCACTTAGTGAAACACGCATGGTGTTGCCAATTCCCATGGACAGCAGGGTTCCCAGTCCGGCTGCGCTCTTGATGGTGCCGCCATATATCGTTCCCGACTCCGTAATTCCCAGATGCAGTGGATAAGCAAAAGATTCCGCGGCCAGGCGATACGCCGCGATGGCTAAAGACAAGTCCGAAGCCTTCATGGATACAATGATGTCTTTAAAGTCCATGTCCTCTAAAATTCGAATGTGATACAGAGCACTCTCCAACATTCCCTCAGCGGTGGGATATCCGTATTTATCCAAAATGTGTTTTTCCAAAGAACCTGCATTGACCCCAATCCGGATGGGAATCCCCCTTTCCTTACATGCTTTAACAACCGCCTCGACCCGCTCCCGTTTCCCAATATTTCCTGGATTGATGCGAACCTTGTCCACCCCGTTGGCAATTGATTCCAAGGCCAAACGGTAATCAAAATGAATATCTGCCACTAGAGGAATATGAATTTTCTTTTTAATCTCTTTGATGGCTACAGCAGCTTCCAGGCTGTTCACAGTGACCCGAACCAGTTGACATCCGGCTTCTTCTAATCGATGAATCTCAGTAACAGTGGCGTTCACATCAGCCGTTTTCGTGGTGGTCATACTCTGAATGACCACTTGATTGTTGCCACCAATAACTAGATTTCCCACCCTGACCGGGCGAGTGTTTGAACGTATATACATGAGTTTTCCCTCACAGTCACTATCAACCAGACCCCTGCTGATACGGCCCAGTGTGACAAGGAATTGAAATTTTATCACTGTGCTTATTATAACTCATGACGAATTCCTATTTTGCCGTCAATCTGCTACAGTGAATAAGGATTCCACAGGTAGATTTTGAGCACAAATAAAGGAGTGTCGTAGATGATTGATGAAATCACCCATTATCTTGGGCAAGACGCGGATAACCTGCTCACCCACACGTGTCAGACCATTCCCAAATCTATGATTACCACCCCTTCCCCGGACTCGGTGAATGATGTTTTTGCACACACCAACCGCAACAACCAGGTGCTGCGCAGTCTGCAGTCCCTGTTGGACCACGGACGACTGGGTAAAACCGGATATGTGTCCATTTTGCCGGTGGATCAAGGAATTGAACACTCGGCTGGTGCTTCCTTCGCGAAGAATCCGGCCTATTTTGATCCGGAGAATATCGTTAAACTGGCTATTGAAGGTGGTTGCAACGCCGTTGCTTCCACATTTGGAGTATTGGCGCTGACCGCCCGCAAGTACGCTCACAAGATCCCTTACATCGTTAAAATCAATCACAACGAACTGTTGACCTATCCAAATAAATTCGACCAAGTGATGTTTGGCAGTGTCCGAGAAGCTTGGGACATGGGCGCGGCGGGTATCGGTGCAACTATTTATTTTGGCTCCCCCGAGTCCACACGGCAACTTCAAGAAGTGAGCGAAGCTTTTGAAGAAGCTCACGAACTGGGCATGTTCACCGTTCTGTGGACGTATTTGCGCAATCCCGCCTTCAAAACCGGCGGCATCGATTACCACACGGCAGCGGACCTTACCGGACAGGCGAATCACCTCGGGGTCACCATCGAGGCCGACATCATCAAACAAAAACTCCCCGACGTAAATGGTGGTTTTAAGGCCCTGAATATGGGCGACAGTTCTTATGGCAAGTTGGATGAGCGCATGTACACAGAATTGGCCAGTAATCATCCCATCGACCTAGCCCGCTATCAAGTGGCAAACTGTTATATGGGTAAAGTGGGCTTAATTAATTCCGGTGGAGCCTCGGGTACCAATGACTTTGCTGAAGCGGTGCGCACCGCTGTCATCAACAAACGAGCTGGTGGTATGGGGCTGATTTCTGGTCGCAAAGCGTTTCAACGACCCATGGAGGATGGGGTCAAGCTATTGAACGCCATTCAGGATGTATATCTCACAGAAGAGATTACCTTGGCTTAGAGAGGTTACGCATGACAGTGAAACAGGCGGGGCACAATAGAATCGTCCCAAGACAATTCTTGGTACAGACTTGAAACTTATCCTGGCATGAACTGAGGTGACACAGTCATGGGACAACACAATCAGTTTAAACCAGGTTGGGAAGTGCCAAACGATGGGGAGTACGTCGAGGTGGGCGAACACCCCGAAAGTGGCAACCTGCTCAAACCCCGTCGGGTCCGGTTAAACAGAGGAGAAAAATTCCCTTCCGTTGGAAATAAGGACCGCAAGTGGACCCGCAACCGCAATCGCTAGTTTGAACACAAGGTGTCCTCCATATCAAGGGGGACACCTTGTGTTATTTACCGTTTGTGTTATTCACCGTGTTTCATTGCGCTACGCTGTGCAGCACCCACGCTTGCCACAGAGGCCCTGGGAGTTAGCAGACTATATCCATAAAAAGTAACCAGCCACCCTGCAAACATGATGACCCAGAATAATTCGGGTAGTCCCAAACGAGCCCCACTACCAGCGGCGGCAATCATTAAAACTCCTCCGGCCAACCAAACGTTGCCAAAGAAAAAGCGCCTGTCCACTTTGTGTTGCCAGGCCTGCCAAGCAGACCAAAGAGCCACCCCAATCACGGCAACGGTGCCAAAACTGTTCATCACAATCAGTGGGATTAACCAATCAGCCCGTTCTGCCACCACTCCGGTTCCGGCACCTCCTCGAAGCTGCAACAAAGACTCGGTGTGCATCGGTGCCAAGGTCAAAAACACGGTTCCGGTGAGTCCTAAGACGGCAATGCCACAAGCGACCATCCAAACCACACGACGACTCATGACCAAAGACAAGCTACCCAACCCCATCAGGGAAGGCATCCACAATGCACCAAAAATGTAGTACAGTAAAAACCATGACGCCATGCCCGGAAACTGCCAACTGGCTAAACAATACATCAAAGCAGCCACTGCAGAAAAAGTCAAAGACACCGCCCAAAAAAAGTGACTATCGCGATGATTTCGTCGATATGCCCGTATTTCTAATGCGGCAAACCAAGCCGCTAAAAGAAAGACGAACAATGCTGGAAAACTGCTCAAGCAAAGCCCTTCTTTCCGGAATCTCAAAAACCGTTTTGATTATACCATGAGTTTCTGTCATTCAGCGAGGTTCGCCGTAACGCTTCGCCGTAACGCTCAGGTTTAAAGTACATGTTCTACATGTTCGGAAATGGGTCAGAACTCCCCATGACCTGCGAGGTACAAGATAATGAGGAAATAACCGGACGGCTATTTCCCCAGCAAAGACCTGAGCGTTACGGACACCCCCAATTACAGAGTCCCAACGACAAAAGCCACACACAGAGTGGTCAAGTAGAGCAAGGAATAACTAAACATCCCTTTCGCCCACATCACGTCGTCTTTCGCAGACAAACCCTGTAGCGCTTTCCCCACGAAAACAATGCCCAGTACTAAACTCGTTGCAAGGTACACAAGGTTTTCAACATGAAACGCGTAAGGCAGGAAGGAAACCGGCAACAAAAGAGACG
>DAHWFY010000193.1 GCA_027336365.1 Bacillota bacterium
TTTGTACAAGCGATAACTTACCCTGGACACACCTGGACGGGGGCTCAGTTCGCCACCTCTCTGGGTCTGCCCTCCGCAGATTTTCGGTTGGCTCTCAAGGGTTCTCGGCTGACATTCACCACTTGGGGGATTGGTTCGGATCTGGGGATGAGTCTGCATGAGGACAGCGCCCTAGCCGCTCGCGGGGATTCCTGGCAGCACATCCTGTCCATCTTTTACCCTGGCACTCGGCTGATGCCCGAGATGAGCCTACTGTCCTGAATAGCAGAAATGATAACGAGGTTGTCGCAAGACTAAACTTCTGAAATTATTTGGTGAGGGCTAGTATAAATCGATGTTCATGTGGCGACAATGCCTTAATGAGGTGATTGCTACATGGATGACAAGAAGCATCCAAATCAACCACAATTAAACACAGAGAATCATCAGGGGAAAACCCCGGCAGACTCCCTGGGCGGACACAGTGCCAACACAGGCATCTCCGGATCGATGCTGTCCGGACAAAGAGTCGATGCAAAGGTCGATGGGGACAAGCCGCAGGTAAGCAAGCACGGTAAAGGAGACCATCAGGATTTGTCTGGCCTGGTACCCAAGAGCTTTCCCCGGCGGCTGTTTTCCAAACGGTGGGCATATCCTGCCATCTATCTGGGAGCTGCGGCAGTTATCATTGGACTCATGTACGTCAGGACCCAAAGCGGAGCCGTTCCGGCTACCAGTCCCGGGGTGGACACAGGTTCTACGAGCACGAGTCAGACCGCCCAGACTGCTAGTAGCCAAGCCGCAGTTTCTTATCGTTGGCCGGTGGTCCAAGGGACCCAAGTCAAGGTGACGCTCGGGTTCTTCAATCCGAAGGGTACTGCAGCAGAGCAAGCGGCTGCCTTGGTCAGCTACGACGGTGGGTATTATGCCCACAAGGGGTATGACATTCAGGCCAGCAACCAGCAATCCTTCGCCGTTGTGGCGGCGACATCCGGTAAGGTGGTGGCCGTTGTCAATGACCCCCTGAAGGGACAGACCGTAGAGATTGCCAGTAGCGATGGCTACACAGAACGCTACGAGTCCTTGTCTTCCGTTAAGGTGAAGCAGGGAGAGACGGTCCAAACCGGACAGGAACTGGGCATGAGTGGTACCTGCCAATTCGAGCAAGCAGCAGGGGACCATCTCTATTTCGCCATCTACAAAGGCACCACTGCGGTGGACCCAGGTACTTTATTGCCAAAGCTGTAATCCGGCGTATTCCCCAGGAAAATGCGAAATTTGCGCAATTGACCGCCTCAAATGAGACGGTCAATTCTTTTATTTCCGCGTTTGAAAATGAGAGATATCGAGAGATATCGGAAGTAAACAAGCTCTGACAAGCTGTAGATAAGGTAAACAAGGCATATGGTGTACACCCCCTCATATACTTTAACAGACCACCTGAGCAACAACTGGGGGAGGCGAGGGGAGTGCACGATTATATCAAGGAACGTACTCTCAAACTGGGAGAGTACATTATCGAGACCCGCAACACCGTCCGCACTATTGCCCGGGAGTTTGGGGTTTCGAAAAGCACCGTGCACAAGGACCTGACCGAACGGTTGCCAGAGATCAATGCAGAATTGGCAACCCAGGTAAAAGAGATCCTTGAGTACCACAAGGCCATCCGCCATCTGCGCGGAGGAGAGGCAACCAAACTGAAGTACAACCGGGACGGCGGGGAGGACGGGGAACCTGTCGAGGTGGGACACATGACGTCGAAAAAGTTTGTGGAGCACAGAGGAGTTTCAACGACGCTGTAGAATTGTTTTACAAGGCTTCTCTTGTCTCGGCGCATCGCCCCGCCTATTTTGTGTGTCCTTGAGGTGAATGTTGGGATTCCGAAACAAGACACATGCTCAGTTGCACGCTCAGTTGGGGAGGATTCGCTGCAAATGTTTTCCAAGGATATCGGAGTAGACCTGGGGACTGCTAACGTACTCGTTCATGTTGAAGGTCAAGGGATTGTTTTGAACGAACCGTCCGTCGTCGCCATTGACCAAGTTTCCAAACAGGTGGTGGCTGTCGGTGAAGAGGCGCGTCAGATGCTGGGGCGCACCCCTGGCAATATTGTCGCCATCCGCCCCTTGCGGGACGGCGTGATTGCCGACTTTGAAGTGACCGAAATTATGCTGCGTCATTTTCTGCGCAAGACCATTGGCAGAGGGGCTCTACTGCGTCCACGGGCTCTCATCTGCGTTCCTGCCGGCATCACCTCGGTGGAGCAAAAAGCCGTCCGAGAAGCTGCGGAGAATTGTGGGATTAAACACGTGGACTTGATTGAAGAGCCGAAGGCGGCCGCCATTGGGGCCGGATTAAATATTTTTGAAGCCAGCGGCAGTATGGTGGTGGACATTGGCGGTGGGACGACGGACATTGCGGTCCTTTCTTTGGGGGGCGTCGTCACCTCCGCCTCTTTGCGCATTGCCGGGGACAAGCTGGACGATGCCATCGTCAAATACATCAAGCGCCAGTACAACTTGCTGATTGGCGAACGCACAGCGGAGGACTTGAAAAAGGAACTGGCCACCGTGTATCCAGAGGGGCGCACTCTAGAAATGGGAGTGCGGGGAAGGGATATGATGACCGGTCTGCCGAAAACCATTACTATCAAGTCGGCCGAGATGCGCGAGGCGCTGATTGAGCCGATTGAGAGCATCGTCATGGCCACAAAATCCGTGCTGGAACAAACCCCACCGGAGTTGTCTGCCGACATTTTCGACAAGGGGATTGTCCTCACCGGTGGAGGTGCCTTGGTCCACGGTCTGGATAAATTGATGGTGGATGAGTTGCAGGTTCCCGTGCACGTGGCGGAGAACCCCATGCAATGTGTGGTACTGGGAACTGGTATGATGTTGGAAAGTCCACACTATAAAATTCTCCAACAGGCCCGCAAAAAGGCTATGGTTCGTTGAGGTTGGGGGTTCGTTCGGATTGACGGAAATGGGGGATTCATGTGTTGCGGGGCATGACGGATGCGGCCTCAGGATTGCTGGCTTTGCAAAATTACCAGCAGTTGCTGGCCAATAACCTGGCCAACTCGAATACGCCGGGCTTCAAGGCATCGGCGGGAGAGATGCTGTCTTTCCCCGAACAATTGGTTCGCCTCGCTGGCAATCCGCTCGGTAGCTTGCCTCCCCTTGGGGTGGTGGGGACCGGAGTGACCTTCCAAGAGGGGGTTCCCTCGTTTGCTCAGGGAACCCTGACGGCCACCGGAAGGAATCTGGATGTGGCCATTCAGGACAACACTCCGCCGGGGACTTATGCTGCTATCGCGGCGACAACCGGAACAGGAGGGATAGGGGGAACCACCGTCGGTGCAACCGGATCGACCGCGACGGGGGCGGCTTCTACCATTGTTTCCCACTTGGGTCCGGTGACCGTCGGGCCCAACGGAGTGTACCAGGTGGGCGGTCGGGACTTGGCCGTTGTCAATGCACAGGGACAAGCACTGTCCGGAG
This sequence comes from Bacillota bacterium, assembly GCA_027336365.1. Classification (GTDB taxonomy): domain Bacteria; phylum Bacillota; class Bacilli; order Alicyclobacillales; family Alicyclobacillaceae; genus QXHL01. The sequence goes on from DAHWFY010000193.1 coordinate 3,480, forward strand.
TATTTGCCGCGAGGAACCCAGCTTATCACGGCAGCGCATTATATGCCGCAGATGGCTCCCCGGCTTACGACGCCGCAGGCCAGCCTTCCTATCGATTTGTCAATGGCAAGGGCCAGGTTCTTGCCACTCCCGGCACGGGAGTCTGGCAGTCGCAGGGAGGCTGGGCGGGGGCGTCGTTGCGTATTGGTACAAATATCGATATGGGTTGGCACAGCTTCTTTCCCGTCACCTTTCATTCCGCCCAAGGGCAGACCGGAGTGGCCCTGACGCGAGACGGTCACTTTCAAGTTAATGCGCAAAATCAACTTCTGGATGCCAACGGTAACCCAGTGATTCCCGTCAATGCTCAAGGCAAACCCCTCACGGGTAATGTCATCGTAATCAACTCCGCATATCGCGGTCAAAATCTGTTTGGCAGGAATGGGCAGCCCCTGACAGACGCCCAGGGCCAGATCTCATACCAGGTGGTCAACGCTCAAGGGGTACGGCAACCCCCAGGTGTGGCTCGTCTGGGCACCGTGAACGCAGACGTGACCCAATTAACTCCTCTGGGTCAAGGAGAGTGGATGGTTGCGGGCACGCTCACTCCTGCCGCAGTGATTTCGCGGTTGCAGGCAGGCACCGGGAGTCTCCATCCCAGCCAGTTGGAGAAAAGCAATGTGGATGTGACTTCTACCATGGCGAAAATGACCGCTGCGGTGGGACTGTACCAGGTTAACGTGCAAGCTTTGCAGGAAATCAATCGGACTCTGGGCCTAGCGGTGTCAGACGTGGGCAAGGTCACTTGAGGCCAGCCATCCTATATAAAATGGCGGTGAAACGAAAACTGATCTCAGGGCGAACGGAATGGCCCGGCAGTGAGTAGGCAGTGAATACAAGCATCCGGCTAGGGTAGGGCTTCTCAGGTGTGTCGATAGAGGGGGCGGAAGTGTGCAGTCGACTTGGATAAGCTTGACAGGTATGCAGGCGGGTCAAGGCTGGCTTAACCGGGTGGCGGACAACTTGGCCAACCTGAATACTCCGGGATTTGCGGCAGAGCAGGGTAGCTTTGCCGACGCTTACACTCAGGCACTCATGCCAGGAGCAACGGCACCCGAGGTGGCAGCACGTGTGACTCCACCAGGATGGTGGGGGGGATATGGTACGGTTCCCAGCGCAGGGAGTCAGGACTTCAGTCAGATGCCTCTGCAAAGCACGGGGAATGCCATGAACCTGGCCATTGAGGGAGATGGATTTTTTCAGGTGGGTGTGGGTTCCACGCATCTGCTTACAAAGGCGGGCAACTTTATTTGGAGTCGCACGGCCAGTGGTCAGTTTGAGTTGGCTACGCCTAGCGGATTGCCAGTGCTGGATACCCAAGGCCACCCCATTCTGGCTCCTCACAACAATACCTCAGGCTTTACCGTAAGCCCAACGGGTCAAGTGAGCTTTTCCGGCAAATCCAGCGGTCAAACCCTGGCCGTAGTGACCATTAACCTGCCTGGCGAGAAACTTGCCTCAGTAGGAAATAACTTGTACAGTGTGTTGCCAGGCGGCAGGGTGACTCTCGCCAACCAGACCGGATTAGCTGGAAACACGGGCATCCGCGTGTATCAAGGGATGCTGGCAATGAGCAACGTGAATGCCACCACGCAGATGGTGGATATGTTACGAGCTCAGCGAATGTACGAACTGAACGCTTCCGCATTACAGA
>DAHWFY010000194.1 GCA_027336365.1 Bacillota bacterium
CGGGAAGACAAGACATCCAGTGGGATTTATTTGCCAGACACCGCCAAGGAAAAACCACAAGAAGGCGAGATTATTGCCGTGGGTCCGGGGCGCATTGAAGACGGACAGCGCGTTGCGTTGGAAGTGAAGGTTGGCGACCGAGTGATTTACTCCAAGTACGCTGGTACTGAGATCAAAGTCGGCGAGGATGAAGTTTTGATTCTTCGCGAAAGTGACGTTTTGGCGGTTGTTGAATCCTGATTGACAGGGCCCCATGCGGTCTGCTGATTCAATTCGCTGCTACATATTTGCAAACACGGGAGGTTATTGCGAGATGGCAAAGGAAATGAAGTTTGGTGAAGAGGCTCGCCGCGCCATGCTGCGCGGTGTCGATGCTTTGGCGGATGCTGTGAAAGTCACCCTGGGTCCGAAGGGACGCAATGTGGTTTTGGAAAAGAAGTTTGGGTCTCCTCTCATCACCAACGATGGCGTAACCATCGCCAAGGAAATCGAGTTGGAGGACGCCTTTGAGAACATGGGTGCCCAATTGGTCAAAGAAGTTGCTACTAAGACGAACGACGTGGCTGGCGATGGGACCACCACAGCCACCGTTTTGGCTCAGGCCATGATTCGAGAGGGTCTCAAGAACGTGGCTGCTGGTGCCAACCCGATGGTGTTGCGCAAGGGTATCGAGAAGGCGGTCAATGCGATAGTGGAGGAAATCAGAAATACTTCCAAGCAGATTGAAGGCCGTGAGAGTATTGCTCAAGTGGCTGCCATTTCCGCCAGCGACAACGAGATTGGCCAGTTGATTGCGGACGCCATGGAGAAGGTGGGCAAGGACGGGGTTATCACCGTCGAGGAGTCCAAGGGCTTCACCACCGAACTGGAAGTGGTAGAAGGCATGCAGTTTGACCGTGGCTACATCTCTCCGTACATGGTCACCGATACGGACAAGATGGAGGCTATTTTGGAAGACCCATATATCCTTATTACCGACAAGAAGATTGGTAACATCCAGGAAGTTCTACCGGTGTTGGAGCGGGTGGTACAGTCCGGTAGGCCCATGATGCTGATTGCCGAGGATGTGGAGGGTGAGGCCCTGGCAACTTTAGTGGTCAACAAGCTGCGAGGAACCTTTACTGCGGTGGCGGTCAAGGCTCCCGGCTTTGGCGACAGGCGCAAGGCCATGCTACAGGACATCAGCATTCTCACCGGGGGGCAGGTCATCAGTGAGGAACTGGGCTTGGAGTTGAAAAACACCAGCCTGGATCAATTGGGGCGGGCTCGTCAAGTACGGGTAGAGAAGGAAAACACCATCATTGTAGACGGTGTGGGCGAAAAGAAGGAAATTGAAGCCCGCATTCATCAAATTCGCAACCAGATTGAAGAGACCACATCGGACTTTGACCGGGAGAAGCTGCAAGAGCGTCTGGCCAAGCTGGCGGGTGGCGTTGCCGTGGTAAAGGTGGGGGCGGCCACAGAGACCGAGTTGAAAGAAAAGAAGATGCGTATGGAAGACGCCTTGAATGCAACCCGGGCGGCGGTAGAAGAAGGAATTGTTCCGGGGGGTGGCACCGCTCTTATCAATGCCATCGTTGCCTTGGATAAGGTGAACGCAGAAGGCGATGAGTTGACAGGTGTGAACTTGGTTCGCCGGGCGCTGGAGTCTCCCGTGCGGCAGATTGCCGACAACGCCGGGGTTGAGGGTTCCGTGATTGTAGAGCGCTTGAAGTCGGAGAAGAAGGGCATTGGATTCAACGCGTCTACGGGCGAATGGGTGGACATGATTCAGGCGGGTATTGTGGACCCGGCGAAAGTCACTCGTTCCGCAGTTCAAAACGCAGCGAGCGTGGCAGCCATGGTGCTCACAACCGAAGCCGTGGTTGCTGACAAGCCGGAGAAGGAAAAGATGAGTGCAGGGGCAGGCATGGGTGGCATGGGTGGCATGGACGGCATGATGTAAGTCGAGTGTTCGCATTGTCGACTGACTTTCTCAGCCGACAGGAGGGAACAGACGGGGACCGTAGGTCCTTGTCCGTTCCCTCTTTGTTATTTCAACGTACTTTGTTATTTTGCCATAGACCTATATGCCGCTGATAGCGGCACCAGCAGGGAAGGTAAATCCACCGTTATTGTATTTACTGTGATAGGTTTGCACGGGGTTAGTTGTTTTTGCTGGCGTTTTCTTATTTTTATATCTGTGATTGGCTGGTTTGCTGTAAATATTATCTAATTCGTTCATTGCTCTTTCACCAACCGAGAGAAAACCTGTACAATAAACAGAAACGGTGAAGTCCATCTGGGCATCGGATATCCTTGTTCAGAGGCTCGGGCATACACCCGGAGAGTGAGGGATTACAGTTCGTGGATCACTTGTTTTTTACGGATCCATTAAACCAAGCAGCCCAGGCCGTCGTCGATAATGTGGAACAAGTGATTGTGGGAAAGCAGGAGGTGGTGCGCCTGACATTGGTTGCCGTGTTGGCTGGTGGGCACGCCCTGATTGAAGACGTGCCAGGAGTGGGTAAGACCATGCTGGTGCGTGCCCTTGCTCGTTCCTTGGGCTGTGAGTTCAAACGCATTCAGTTCACTCCCGACTTATTGCCTTCCGACGTCACGGGAGTCTCCATATATAATCAAAAAAATCAAGAGTTTGAGTTTCGTCCTGGGCCAGTGTTTGGGCAAGTTGTCCTTGCAGATGAAATCAACCGAACTTCTCCTAAGACTCAGTCCGCTTTGTTGGAGGCCATGGAGGAATTTAATGTAACGGCGGATGGCCGCACCTATACCTTACCCCAACCATTCACCGTTTTAGCCACGGAAAATCCAATCGAATTTGAGGGTACCTTTCCGCTTCCGGAGGCACAATTGGATCGCTTCTTGGTGAAGTTTTCCATGGGTTACCCGACAATAAAGGAAGAAGTGGCAATGTTGGACCGCAATCGGTTAGGCCAGCCGATTCACACCATCGAACCTGTGGCCACTCCGCAGGAGGTTTTGGCCTGGCGGGCCGAATGCACCAACGTCTGGGTAGCTCCAGAGGTTCGTCGTTACTTGGTGGAGATCATTGCGGCCACCCGCAAGCATGCCCATGTGTATCTAGGCGCCAGTCCCAGGGCCAGCTTGGCCCTGTTCAAGGCTTCTCAATCTCTGGCCTGGATGAGCGGTCGGAATTACGTTGTCCCGGATGATGTGCGTACTTTGGCACCCTATGTGTTGGCTCACCGTATTTTGCTAACGGCAGAGGCCCGTTTGTCCGGTGCCAGTGTGACGGACGTGGTGACCGAAGTACTGAGCAAGGTATCGGTGCCCCGTATGTCCAATCCAGTTCAGGTGGGGGCGACACCGCGGTGAGTCGGCATAAGTGGGTGAACGTCCTGTGGATTTTGTTCGCCCTTGCCGCCAGCTTTGTCTTTGCTCGGGTGGAAGGGGGTTTTTTGGCCTGGTTTGTGTTCGATTTTTCGTGCGTTCTTGGGATATACGAGATGGTGGAATTGTGGTTTGGCGGCCGGGGACTCGTATGCACCCGGCAATTGTCGACCACTCGTCTGACCGCAGGGCAATCTCTGACAGTGCGGCTTCAGGTACGGCGGAGTGCGGGCTGGCCCCTGTGGTGGCTGCGAGTAGAAGATGATCTCCCAACCGCCTGGTTAATCTTGACTCGTCGACCTGTACTGCAACCCCTGTGGGCCACTCATTTTGTGCTGGAATATCGCCTGCCAGGTCTGTTGCGGGGGGTATACGAAATTGGTGCCACACGTTTGGTTTCCGGAGATCTGCTGGGCTTAGTGGAGCGGTCCAGGATGCAGCCGGGTGCAGACACAGTATGGGTATTTCCACAGGTGCTGCCTGTGCGCGGGTGGAGCGGATATCGTCCGGAACTGCTGGGCCTGCGGGAGCCGACGGGCAGGCGGAGTGAGGAGTCGAGTAACGTCATCGGGGTTCGCGATTATATACCTGGGGATCGACTCAGTCGCGTACACTGGCCTGCTTCGGCTCGCATGGGAACCCTTCAGGCTAAGGAATTTGAACTTCATGTGGCCAGTGAATTGATGATTATGGCGGATTTGTCCACCCACAGCTTTCGCACGCAACCGCCTGCATTATTTGAACTGGAAATGGTGGTAACTGCCTCCCTGCTCAAGCACGCCTATGATTTACATAGGACCTTTGGGTTGACCCTGCATGGCGAGACCTTGGTGCAAACTCCCAGTGGCACAGGCCAGGCCCTATGGATGCGCGGGATGGAGGCCCTGGCCTTGGCTAGACCAGAGGGGCCAGTGTGTTTTGCCCAATCTCTTGCCAGATTGGTGCAGGAGTCGACTCTTGGTACCACCTTTGTGGTGGTTTCACCCCAATTGGACGTGGAGTCGGCGGTGGCTGCCGAGGCTGCTCGCAGGCGGGGACCCGTAGAGTGGTTTGTACCTGTCATGGGTACACAATTGAACTCCGGCCAACGGCAGGTTCTAAAATTGTTAGAAGCGAGCCGTGTGAATGTGTACTTGATTGCCAATCCAAGTCAGTTAGGGAACTTGCAGCGGGGAGGTGCTGGTGGACGTGTCAGACAGACATCGGTTCGACATGGACTTTGATTCTCCTGGAAGTGCTCAGCTGAGGTTGCGTGAAGAAGTCGTTTTGGCTGGACAAGAAGCGATTTCTTCTGGCGGTCTGCTCTCTTCCTCGACTGCCCTGGCTGGCCCTAGCAGATGGGCAGTGGCCACTCTATCCGCCGTGTGGTTGGCGGTCTTTTTGTGGCCCTTAAAAAATCTGGGAATGTTGCAAGGCCCCGCCACCTTTTTACCCTTGTTTCTGGTCTTGGTGGGTGCGCAAATTTTGCCTTGGGGATGGGTGCGCCCCCTGGCGGCATTACTGTTTAGCCTCGCCTATATCACTCACTTTTTTGCTCCGGGGCCTTGGCTGTCCGGATTGTCGCGGGTAATGAGAGAAGAAACTCAGCAATTGTGGTTGCTGATTCACGCAGGACAGTTGCCTGACCCATTGGCCACGCAACTTTTTTTGTTTTGCTTGATTGGTTTGTATTGGCTGATTGTCTATGCGGCAGATAGAGTGCGTTTGTGGATTTTCTACAATATTTTGGCCGTTGTGGTGCTGGCAGCTATTGACGGCAATACTCAA
>DAHWFY010000195.1 GCA_027336365.1 Bacillota bacterium
CACGCATCCGGACGCCATCATCAGCATCTGTTGCGCGGACAATGGCAAGGAAATCGCGAAGGAGGTCTATGGAAATCGATTTGTGTGGGTGCCCTATATCCGACCGGGGTTCCGGTTGTCAAAATTGATTGCTCAAGGTGTTCAAGGGAATCCCCATGCGGAACTGGTGTTGATGGAAAAGCATGGGTTAGTAACTTGGGGAGAGACCTCGGAAGCATCATATCACAAGACTCTGTCGGTGATCCAAGAGGCGGAGGATTACATTGCCAAACGTGTGGTTACCATGGGCACACAACTGTTTGGGGGTCAGAAGTACGGAACATTGGCGCCGGACCAAAGGCGGGCGGTGGTTTCTACCCTCATGCCGATAATTCGTGGAGTTGTAAGCAAAGACAAAAAAATGCTCTTGAACTTTGATGACAGTGACGACACATTGCGTTTTGTGAACAGTCATGATGCGGCACAGTTGTCTCAAGTGGGAGCGGCGTGTCCAGACCATCTTGTGCATACGAAACGGGTCCCGTTGTATGTGGATGGGGTACCCAATGCGGAACAGATGGAAGAATTCATTGCTGGGGTAAAGGAAAGACTTACTACCTATGAGAAAGATTATCGCGACTATTTTAACCGGAATGCCCATGCACAAGACCAAATGGCCGAACCGGTCCCACGGGTAATCCTCATCCCTGGAGTGGGAATGATTACAACGGGGAAGTCGAAAATGATGGCAAAACTCAGTGCAGACCTGTATCACCGGGCCATTGCGGTGATGACGGGGTCCACCGTGTTGGGGAAGTTTGCGTCTCTGGATGAAGCGGAGTCCTTTGCGGTGGAATACTGGCCGCTGGAACTGTATAAGTTGAGTCTTGCTCCGCCAGAGGCGGAGTTTTCTCGGCAAGTCGCTTTCATCAGCGGCGGTGCAGGGGGGATTGGGAGTGCCACCGCGCGGCGGCTGGTTTCCGCTGGAGCTCATGTGGTGCTGGCCGACTTGAACTATGCAGGTGCACTGGACGTCGCCCAATCTATTAATGAAGAGATGGGGGCTGGACGGGCATTGGCGGTCAAAATGGACGTCACCGAGGAATCGTCTGTCGAAACGGCCTTTCAGGAGGCAGTACTAATGTTCGGCGGCGTGGACATTGTCGTCAACAACGCCGGACTGGCGACGTCCAGTCCGTTTGAAGAGACCAGCATAGACGAATGGAACTTGAACATGAACGTGCTGTCCACGGGGTACTTTCTTGTCGCTCGAGGAGCTTATCGACTCATGCAGCAGCAGGGAATAGGTGGCTCCATGGTGTTTGTGGCGTCCAAGAACTCCGTCTACGCCGGTAAGAACGCGGCTCCGTACAGCGCGGCCAAGGCAGCCGAGGTGCACTTGGCTCGGTGCATCGCTGTCGAAGGAGGGGCGTTTGGAATTCGTGTGAACTCCGTGTTGCCTGATGCGGTATTGCAGGGCTCAGCCATCTGGAGTTCAGAGTGGCGGGAGGAACGGGCTCGCGCCTACGGAATTGCACCAGAGGAGCTAGAGGGACACTATCGACGACGAACCACCTTAAATGTGAATGTGTTTCCTCAGGATATCGCGGAGGCAGTCGCGTATTTGGCATCAGACAAGGCGAGCAAGACGACGGGTTGTATGATCACAGTGGACGGTGGCGTTGCTGCGGCGTTCACTCGTTAACACGGGTGGGAGGGATGGGTTCCCGTCCCTTCCTTTTGACGGACCATGAGGGGGCTGAATCATGACCAACCGCTATACCTTCTTTGAAGAAATGCAAAGAGATCGGGGGATTGACGTCCATGCCGCAAAGGGGGCCCTGAAATCCTTCTGGGTGGAAACACCCTCCTGGGGATATGGGGATTCGGGGACTCGATTCAAAGTGTTTCGCAGGGCTGGAGTGCCGAGAAACCCGTTCGAAAAACTCGAAGACGCGGCGATGGTGCACAAAATGACGGGTATGTGTCCCACGGTAGCCATTCATATTCCCTGGGATAAAGTGGATGATTATGTTCACCTTCGTCAATATGCTGAGTCTTTGGGCTTACAGCTTGGAGCGGTGAACCCAAATTTGTTTCAGGAGGACGACTACCTATTTGGCAGTCTATGCAACAGTCGGACTGCCATTCGTCAAAAGGCGGTGGACCACCTAAACGACTGTATCGATATCGCCCGGATGACGGGATCAAAAATTTTGAGCCTCTGGTTGGCAGATGGGACCAACTACCCTGGACAGGCCGACATTCGAGAACGAAAGCACTGGCTGGAAGAGACGCTGGCAAAGGTGTACGCTCGTCTGGCTCCTGAGATGAGGTTGTTGATTGAGTACAAGTTTTTTGAACCGGCTTTTTATCACACCGACCTTGCGGACTGGGGGATGGCTTACAATCTTGCACAAAAACTGGGTCCTCAGGCGCAGGTCCTGGTGGACCTGGGACATCATGCTCAGGGAACGAATGTGGAGCACATTGTGGCGTTCCTGTTGGATGAAGGGCGGTTGGGGGGATTTCACTTTAACGCACGCAAATATGCAGACGATGATCTGATTGTGGGGACCACAAATCCGTATGAACTTTTCTTGGTGTTCTATCAAATTTTAGCGGCAAATCGGGATGTGAGTCACCCCATTGTCGTGGAAACCGCGCGACACATTGCATACATGATTGATCAAAGTCACAATATTGAACCGAAAATTCCTGCGATGATCCGGTCTGTACTCAATGTTCAGACTCAGTATGCCAAAGCCCAGCTCATCAACTGGGATGAGTTAACGGAAGCGCAGCGGCAACAAGATGTATTGCGAGCGGAAGCAGCGGTGCGCGAGGCCTTTGAACAAGACGTGACTCCTCTCCTTCAGGTGGTGCGTGAGGAGATGGGGGTTCCCGTCAACCCAATGGAAGCGTACATTGCCAGCGGTTATGAGAGCGGAATCGTGAGTCGCGGTAAAGGGGGGATGAGCTGGTAAGAGAAGCAGGTACTAATAACAGTTTGCAAAGAATAGGTTTCCGAACTATTGAGATAAATCCGAATTCATAAGTATGGGGTGTATAAGCATGGGCTCGAAAGGTTGGTGGTGTGGGGCAGCGGTGGATTTGGGGGCATCCGGAGGAAAAGTATTTATGGGACAGTTCAACGGAGAGTCGTTGATACTGCGAGAGGTGTACCGGTTTGGCAATGAACCCGTGATCGTTCTCGGGACATTGCACTGGGATATTTTGCGATTGTATAGAGATCTGGTGCAAGGACTTCGAAAGGTGGCCCGACAAGCGCAGGACGAAGGGCTTTTGTTCGCTTCATTGGGTATCGATTCCTGGGCTGTGGATTATGGGCTACTCGATAGTTCTGGATCATTGCTGGGAAATCCGGTTCACTATCGAGATCGAAGAACGGCAGGAGTCATGGAACGGATTACCCGGAGTCTGGGAGCGAAAGCGTTGTTTGAGAGGACCGGAATTCAATTTTTGTCTTTTAATACGTTGTATCAATTGGTGGCGATGCAGGAATCCAAAAACCCTCAGTTGGAGCATGCGGAAACCCTGTTAATGATTCCGGATTTGTTGGGGTATTTTTTGACTGGAGAAAGAAGCTCTGAATTTACTAATTCTACCACAACACAGTTGATTAACGTGCATACGGGCGAATGGGACTGGGCAATACTCAAACGGTTAAGTGTTCCGGAAAGAATTTTCACACCAATCCATGCCCCAGGCCAAAGAGTTATGCCAATTCGTGGGGATGTGGCTAATGAACTGGGCACAGCAGAAACGAGATTAATTTCCGTGGCCTCTCATGATACGGCATCGGCTGTTGCGGCAGTGCCCAGTCTTAGTCGGCACTTCGCTTATATTTCGAGTGGGACATGGTCTTTGTTGGGGACGGAAGTGGACCATCCTCTGCTCACAGAGGAGACGTTTAGTCAGGGTTTTACAAACGAGGGGGGGGTTGGAGGACGTTACCGTTTGTTAAAAAATATTATGGGATTGTGGTTGTTGCAAGAACTGCAAAGGGAATGGCAGGACCAAGGGCAATTGTTTTCATGGCAAACCCTGATAGATCAAGCGGCTGCGAGCCCGGATTTTTTTTGTCTCATTGATCCGGATGATTCGCGTTTCCTTTCGCCCGGGGCCATGACAGTCCGGATCCAGCAATTTTGCCGTGAGACCCGTCAACCTGTTCCGGAATCCATAGGAGAATATGTACGCGCGGTGTTAGAAAGCCTAGCACTCAAGTATCGCTGGGTGCTGGAACATTTAGAAAGACTGCTCGGTTATTCAGTCGAGGGGATTCACGTAGTTGGGGGAGGTAGCCAGAACGTGTTGCTATGTCAATGGACTGCGGATGCCTGTCAGCGGCCCGTGTTTGCGGGACCAGTGGAAGCAAGTGCGACAGGGAATCTCTTGGTACAGTTAGCAGCATCAGGGGAGGTGAACGGGATTGAACAGGCTCGTGAGTTAGTGCGAAGATCATTTCCAGTGCGAAAGTATGAATCTAAGGATGCACAGAAATGGGATGTGGCTTATCATCGCTTTAAAAAAATAATAATGAAATTATAATAGAAATTCGATGCTAGGAAGGTCTAGGAAGGTTTACGTGGGCATCCTTCAAATCTGTATTGGCAAAAAAGAGCGGAAGAGTTCTTGTCGGGGTACTATGTCGATAAACTGTTTTTGTCTTGCAAAGGTGTGGATTTTGACCGAGGTTTGAGCGAATCCAATGAATTGCAGGGGAGCATGAAAAAAAGCATGATAACTATTGCAAAAACACGGTATTTGCTGGTTGATCATAGTAAGTTTGAAGCAAACGCTTTAATGGTATTTGGAAGACTTGAAGATATTGAAGAAGTGATAACAGATGAGGATGTAGATATGTCTGTGCTGACCCGTATCCAACACTTGGGGGTGCGGGGGACAACTGCCAGTAACGTGAAACTCACTCGTTGGAGCTGACTCGATGGTCATTCAATGGGGGAAAGGCGAACAGGGTTGACTGTAAATGGGCAGTGAGAGCTTGTATCGTCACGCATGGAGTTCGATTTGTTTGTAATTGTTTATTTCTTATGAATCAGTGAGGGGGTGTGATTTGGATGACATCGA
>DAHWFY010000196.1 GCA_027336365.1 Bacillota bacterium
GGGAGGTGGAGTATGGGTCCGTAATCGAACTCTGGATGCCGCCTCATCAATTAAATCGATGGCCTTGTCAGGCAGGAAACGATCCGAGATATACCGATCCGACAATCGTACTGCAGCTTCCAGGGCCTCATTGGTAATTTTCACGCGGTGATGAGCCTCGTATCGATCCCGCAGGCCGTGCAGAATTTGTACTGCTTCCTCTGGAGTCGGTTGATCCACCATAATCGGCTGAAATCTTCTTTCTAGAGCTGCATCTTTCTCAATATGCTTGCGGTATTCATCCAAAGTTGTAGCACCAATGCACTGTAACTCACCCCGGGCCAAAGCTGGTTTTAGAATGTTGGAAGCATCGATGGCACCTTCGGCTCCACCGGCTCCAATGAGCGTATGCAACTCATCAATAAACAAAATGACATTCGCAGCATGACGGATCTCTTCCGTGATTTTCTTGAGTCGGTCTTCAAACTCTCCCCGGTATTTGGTGCCCGCCACCACCGTTCCCATGTCCAGAACCATCACCCGTTTATTGCGAAGGGTATCCGGAATATCGCCACTCACAATCCTCTGCGATAGCCCCTCTGCGATAGCTGTTTTACCCACTCCAGGTTCCCCAATCAAGACAGGATTGTTTTTTGTCCGCCGGGACAGCACCTGGATTACCCGCTCAATTTCGTTGCTACGGCCAATCACCGGATCGAGCTTGCCATCTCTCGCCATTTGCGTGAGGTCCCGCGCCAGAGCGTCCAGAGTAGGCGTCCCAACGCTTGTGTCCTTATCGTTGAGAGCTTCTGGGAATTCACCTCCCAAAAGCTGTAAAACCTGTTGTCGAGCTTTGTTCAGGCTGACGTTCAAGTTGGCCAAAACCCGCGCTGCCACCCCCTCGCCTTCGCGAATTAGGCCCAGAAGCAAATGCTCAGTACCCACATAGGAGTGATTCAATTTCCGAGCCTCATCGATAGATAGTTCAATGACCTTTTTAGCTCGAGGAGTGTATGTCATAGCGCTCGTTTGACTTTGTCCCGTCCCAATGATCTTTTCTACCTCGGTTTGCACTTTTTCTGCACTAACGCCCAAAGACATGAGGGCCTTGCCGGCAATCCCCTCTCCTTCCCGGACTAAACCAAGAAGAATGTGCTCCGTCCCAACGCCAGGATGATGGAGACGAGTGGCTTCTTCCTGAGCCAAGGCAAGGACCTTCTGCGCTCGTTCGGTGAACCTTGTGTACATCTCTCACTGCACCTCCGCATCATCAAGCCGTAAACGTTCGCGCACAAGGGCGGCTCGGCGAATATCCCGCTCCACTGGCGAAAGTTCCTGTTGAAAATACTTCTGTAAAAATGCAGGTTGCGTCATAACCATCAACTCTTTCAGGATTCCCGCAGAAACCCCCTTAATAATCCCCAGGTCAATCCCCAGTCGCACATCAGATAACAACTGCATCGTTTCCTTTGAATCTATTCTCCTTGCGTAAGCCAGAATGCCAAAGGAACGGCCCACGCGATCCTCGAGAGAATGGCGGTTTTGCTGCAAAAGGGCATGACGGGCGGCACGTTCGTGGTCCGTCAACTGCTGCACCACACCAGTCAGGTTACTGATAATTTCCTCCTCACTCTCTCCCAGAGTGATTTGATTCGAAACTTGAAACACATTTCCCGCGGCTTCGCTACCTTCGCCATACATTCCGCGAACCGTTAGTCCCACCTGAGAAACTGCAGCCAACATTCGATTTATATTTCCTGAAATAACTAACCCAGGAAGATGCATCATTACCGAGGCTCTCAGCCCGGTCCCCACATTCGTGGGGCAGGCAGTTAAATAACCGAATCGTTCGTGAAAGGCGTAAGCTAAACTGCCTTCCAAGTCATCATCCACCTTGCTAGCCAGGTTCCATGCTTCTTGGAGTCTGAATCCAGGCATGATGCACTGAATTCGCAAGTGGTCTTCCTCGTTCACCATAATGCTAATGACCTCATTGTCACTCAAAGCCACGGCACCATGTTTCACCTGCTCCGCCAAATCCGGACTAATCAGGTGCTTTTCCACCAGAACTTGTCTGTCCAGAGCAGACATGTCAGAACACCGAACAAGTTCAAACCGCGTCCCGGGAATTTGGGCCTTGGTCAATGCAGACTGGGTTTGATGAATGACCTCGTCCGCATGGGTGTCTGTTTGCAGTACTGGGAAAGGAAACCCCTCCAAGTTTCGTGCAATGCGAACCCGACTAGTGAGGATGATATCGTCTTGAGGCCCACCCTCCCGCATCCACTCGCTCATTGCCTTTTGCAAGAAATCTCCCAGAGACATCATTCCACCCTCCTAGCCTTCTAACTTCTGCTCCAATTCCCGAATCCTATCTCGCAATCTGGCCGCCTGCTCGTACTGCTCCGTGGCCACCGCCTCTTGCAGTGCTTTACGCAGTTGCTGTAGCTCATTTCTTACACGAACCACTCCCCCCGACTTGCGTGGAACCTTTCCCACGTGGGAAGTGTTGCTCTGAATCCGCTTAAGCAATGGCTCGAGACGGGGAGCAAAGCTTTCATAACAACTCGGACAGCCAAACCGCCCAATCTGGGTGAATTGATTGTACGTCATTCCACACACATTGCAACGGGTATTTAACAATGTCGTAGAGGTGAAGCCTGATGATGACTCCATATTTAAAAGACCGCTCAACAAATCATTAAAATGAAATGCTTGAGCAGCCTGTGCAAAAAAATCTCCCTGTTCTTGTGCGCACTGTTCACATAAGTGATATTCCGTCTTCTGGCCCGCGACAATCTTCGTGAAATGCACCGTCGCGGGGCGTATTTTACAGTGTTCACAAAGCATTGGCACCACCTCCAACCGATTTCCCCGTGGATTATCGCACAACTTTTCCTTAATCGTCCGCACGCGCTGTGGACAAGGCCATCAGTGACTGGGCTAACAATCGAGCTCTCAGTTCATCCCGCAGGGGCAAATCCACCCCCAAGACATTGCGATGAACAATGGCCTTTAGTAAAGCGAACTCTCGACGAGTAATGAGTTCCTCCCGCAACAGGCCATCGACGATTGCTTCTGCTTCCCGCTGCGCCAAAGATCCTCCGATGGATTGTGCGAGTCGCGACAAAGGCGTCGCAGGGTCTAGTTCAACCTTACGAATGCGAATATAGCCACCACCACCCCGCTTGGACTCCACGATATAGCCGTGATCCACGGAAAATCGGGTGCTGATGACATAGTTTATTTGCGATGGAACACACTGAAACAGTTCAGCCAACTCGCCTCGTTGTAGTTCAATCATGCTTGATTCGCTCTGTTGCAAAATCATTTTCAGGTAACGTTCAATGATGTCCGAAATGTTGTTGGCCAAGGATCTCCCCCTCCGCATTGAAACAAAGATATGGCGTCCCATTTACTCTCACACGCAAGGCCCGTGTATTCAAATTTCAAGAATTCCGCAACTCGGGTCTGCTTCATAGGCACACCTTCCCATTGACCAAATTTGACTTTGACTATTATTGACTATAATATACTCACAGAATACGGATTGCAACCACGACCCGCCACTTGCCACAATTGTCTTAGAATATCATCAAGTCCAAGTTTCATTCGCGTGAATCTTCCAGCGTGCAGAATCAGGGAACTGCTCTTTGATCAGAACAGCGTTAAATTATGAGATTGCCACCGTTGCCACTGCTGCCACCACTGGAAAGGAAATGTGTGATTCGGTTCCGTGTCAGCACAGACACACAACGGGATTCCTCAGAAACAATCTTCTCAGGAACCATCTCATATAATTGACCAACCGGTCGTTACAACGTACACTGTCATTAATATTAAGTGTGTGTCCGGAAAGGGGTTAGGTCAAACCCAAGCAGTGCAAGAAGGCCACCCCAAAATCCGCACAGATTATATTTTCGGTACGTGAGGGAGCATTTGTGCGACGATACGGCAATGCGCTGGGGAGTTCTGACCTTTTCCAGACAACCTCATTAAGCAATCTGCTCCATGACGAATGTTGTGAGGTGACTTCAGATGGCTTCCAATAAGCAAATGGAAATTGCCTTGGCGGCAGTCCAATTATTCGAACAAAAAGGTTATCATGCCACCTCGGTACAGGATATAGCGGATGCGGTAGGCTTACAAAAAGGAAGTCTGTACCACTATATTCATTCGAAAGAAGACCTTCTCCTGCAAATTGCTCACCAGGCCATTACCGATTTTAACCAACGACTTGAACACATCTTATCTTTGAACATTCCGGCTAAGGAGAAGCTCCTGGCAGCGGTAGAAAATCACCTAACGGTGTCTATCTCTAATCTGCAAACCACGACAGTGTTGCTGCGTGAGTCTTTTGCTCTAGGCGAAAATCCTCACCAAATGATTCAAGACCTCACAGACCGATACTTAGACTTGTGGACAGCCATTCTTAACGAGGGGGTACGTAATGAGGAATTCCATGTAAACCAGCCCAAAATTACTGCACTCGCCATTCTCGGTGCTTGTAACTGGGTATACCGTTGGTATAAACAATCGGGTTCATTAACCGCGCACGAAGTAGCCACTGTGTTTGGCAGCCTATTTCTAGACGGATTACTGAAGGAATGAGGGGGGCTTGGTGTCCCCCAACCTTCTCATGAAAAAACCCGAGCCTCTCGGCCCGGGTCCCTGTTGCTTGTTCTCTCGCCTGGCGGTGTCCTACCTTCCCGGGAGCTTGCGCTCCAAGTATTCTCGGCGCTGGAGGTCTTCACGGTCGTGTTCGGGATGGGTACGGGTGTTTCCCCTCCGCTATGTCTGCCAGACCGGCAGGAGCCTTCCCTCGATTCCTCGCTCAAGCGAGTTTATCCAGTCCTTGCTCCTGCGTGTTCATCCTGGCGTGGCTCCTGAAAAAGTCCGCTCCAGATAAGCCCTTCCACATGAACCTTGCGCTTCCTCTTGCCTCTTGCGAATTCCTGACTTCCTGCAAACGGAGAAGTGTTTTCTGGTGAAGGCCTCGACCGATTCGTATCCGTCCGCTCCACATGTTGCCACGCTTCCACTCCGGACCGATCTACCTTGTCTTCTTCAA
>DAHWFY010000197.1 GCA_027336365.1 Bacillota bacterium
ATTTTGTCGCGGATGAAGGGGTACAGATTCATGGGGGTTATGGATATGTTGAAGAGTATTTTGTGGAACGCGCTTATAGGGATTCTCGTATCAACCGAATTTTCGAGGGGACTAACGAAATCAACCGGCTGTTGATTCCAGACATGCTATTGCGCAAGGCATTGAAGGGAGATTTACCGTTGCTGCAGACGGCTCAAGGACTACAGCAGGAACTGATGGGAATGCTGCCCATGGCGGATACCAGCCAGCCCCTGGGAGCCGAGGAACACTTGTTGAACATGGCTCGCAAGGTCTTTTTATTCGTCAGTGGCACAGCAGTACAGAAGTATATGCAAAGTCTGAAAGATGAGCAAGAGATTTTGGCAAACATGGCGGATATCATTATAGAAGTTTATGCGATGGAAAGTGCTCTGCTCAGAGCGCAGAAGGCACTGACCGAGGGCAAGGATGCTGACTTGAAAGTGGCTATGGTGGAAGTGTACTCTCGAGAGGCATTCAGTCGCATTGAGGGTTATGCGAAAAACATTTTATCCGCAATGGAAGAGGGAGACACTTTGCGCACGCAATTGTCTGTGTTGCGCAAGCTGACTCGGTTTGATCTGGTGAACGCCAAGGAACGCAAGCGTCAGATTGCGCAGGCTGTGATTGCTGCGGAACGTTATTTGGCTTAGGGAACATGAATTTCAAATAGTGCCGTGTCCGGAAAGGGTCCCGGTCAGACCTAAGCGATGCGAAGAGGCCAGCCCAAAATGCGTTCTGAGTTTGTCCCCCAGTGGGGAGCTTTTGGACCGACGTGAGACCCTTGCTGTACGTGTCTGGTACGTAAGGGAAGCATTTTAGGCGACGAAGCGGCATGCGCCGGGGATTTCTGACCCCTTTTCAGCCAACCGCTAATGATTGCTTACCTCTATAAGGCGTAAGGCCCTAATCAGTAGAAAGGGCCTTACGCCTTATAGAGGTCATCCAGAAAGTTGGCACAAGTTGTATCAAAACGTTCGGCTCTTGGGAAGCTCCTTCCATCCGCACTGCTAATGCAAAGAATTTTACAGCGGAATCGATAATGCCGAGGGGGCATCCACAAGAGGACGGTTAAGCAACAAATTGATTTCTGATTTGTATTTTCCACCGGGAGTTTCTAGTATTTGTGGTATATTTCGCAATATCGGGTGATGAACAATGCGTCGCAAGGCTTCCAGGCCAATGGAACCTTCACCTATATTGGCATGACGGTCTTTGTGGGATCCAAAGGGAGTCTTAGAATCATTAATGTGGGCGCACTTCAATCGGTCTAAACCAATCACTTGATCAAATTGTTTTAAAAATCCCTCGAAGTCGTTTACGATATCATACCCAAAGCTGTAATTGTGACAGGTGTCCATGCATACACCCAGTTTTTCTTGATGTGAAACCCGAGCAATGATATCTGCAACTTGTTCCAAGGAGTTGCCCACTTTTGACCCGTCCCCAGCCATGGTTTCCAAGCACAGGGTGACCTTTTCCGTGCCGGAAAGAATTCTGTTGAGGGCTGCTGCAATTCTTGTGATAGCGTATTCTTCCCCCTGTCCTACATGACTACCTGGGTGAAACACAATGTAACGAAAGCCTAAGTACTCTACGCGCTGAATTTCCTCGCTAAGAATGGAGATACCGTATTCCCAGGTGTCTTCCTTGGGGCTGGCGAGATTGACCAAGTAGGACAAGTGAACCACTGGGTCAAAAATCCCATGGTTTTGCATGAGGGATAGTCCTTCTTCTCGGTGAAACTCCGAGATGGGCCTTGCGTTGCCTCCTCTGTTGCTGCGTGTGTAAATCATGTAGGTATTGGCATCATAGCTAATGGTTTCTTGTATCGCGGCCAACAGTCCAGTTTTCGCCACCGATACATTGGCTCCCAGAAGAATTTCCGGTATGGCCGGGCTGTTTGCTTGATATGGTTCCTTTTTTTCAAACATAGTGTCACTCCTGAGTAGGTATTAACCCGTTTGTCTGCTTTTGTCAATAAATTTAGTTGCTATTGATGTGCCCCTGCCGTGTAATCTCTAGCTCAGGACAATTTTCAATGGGAGTGTATCACATTTTGCACTGTGTTGATAATTTCCTTGCTTGACACTTAGGCAATCGCTTTCATACAATAACGGAGAAGTGACCGAGCGCTCAGTCAGTAAAGTGAGGGGGTTTCTCGTGGAAATCACGATTTCCAGTCAGGTGAAAGACCCGGAGCGAATCCGGCAAAGAAGGGCGGAAATTGTGCGAGCGGCGGTGGGTTTATTCGCCGAGAAAGGTTTTCATCGCACCACAACGCGTGAAATCGCTCAAGCCAGTGGGTTGTCCACCGGTGCTTTGTACGAGTATGTGGCGTCTAAAGAAGACGTATTATTTCTGGTTTGCCGACACATTCATCACACCATTCTGCAGCAACTGAAAGCGAGTCTTGCTGTTGAGGGTCCCGCGGTACAACGTCTGCGTCAAAGCATCCAAGCATTCATTGGAGTGATGGACAGCATGCAAGATGAGGTCCTGCTTATTTATCAAGAGAGCAAATCTCTTCCGTCTCCCTTCTTGCATGAAGTCTTGCGGCAGGAGTCTGAGATTACCCAAGTATTTGACAACTTGCTGCACGAGGGAATTCGAGACGGTTCTCTGCGTACAAGCCCGAAGAACGTACCCTTGTTGGCTCATGACATTGTGGTAGCCGGACAGATGTGGGCCTTTCGTCGTTGGGCTTTAAACACCATGGATTTTGCGGATTTTGCCGCTAGTCAAACAGAACGACTGATGGAAGCCTGCGGGAGCTAAGCGTGAATGTCAGGCATGATGTACAAACGGATATCCCCAATGTTATTGGATGGATTGAGAATTTCTTGATGAAATGCTTAAAGATTGGATGTCATAAGGAGGAATAAGACAATGTATACGAATATCTCTAGTCCGGATCAAGAAAATTTGTTACAGGATGAAGCCCCTGGAACACACACGGTTCTCGATTATGGCGAAAATCAAGAAAGAGAGCCCTATCGTGCCAGTCGGACTTTGCGTTTTGTCACGGCCTCCAGTTTATTTGATGGTCACGATGCCTCCATCAATATTATGCGGAGAATTTTGCAAAATTCTGGAGCCGAAGTAATTCACTTGGGGCACAACCGTTCCGTGCAGGAGATTGTTACCACCGCCATTCAGGAGGACGTGGACGGTATAGCCATCAGCTCCTACCAAGGGGGCCACATGGAGTTTTTTAAATACATGTATGATCTGCTGCATGAACAGGGTGCAAGCCATATTCGGGTTTTTGGCGGTGGTGGAGGCGTCATCGTTCCCGAAGAGATAGAGGAGTTGGAATCTTACGGAATTGCTAGGGTATTTTCCCCGGCAGATGGACAGAAAATGGGTCTGCAGGGGATGATCAATGAGATGTTACGACAGTGTGATAGGCCTAAGGACTTAGCGGTAGAACCCCTAATTTCTCATTTGCAAGTAGGGGATTCCTTGGCCATTGCCAAGATGATTACGTTTGCCGAGGCAAAGCATGAGTTGCCAGAGGACCACTACGGAAATGTGATGGCGGCAGTGAAGGAACGGTCCCGGTCTGTGCCTGTCGTGGGTATCACGGGGACTGGCGGTGCGGGAAAGTCTTCTTTGACCGATGAACTGGTGCGGCGGTTTTTACTTGATTTTCCTGAAAAGACTGTAGCTATTCTGTCGGTTGATCCGTCCCGGCAAAAGACGGGGGGGGCCTTATTGGGAGATCGAATACGTATGAACTCCATTTACAGTCCTCGTGTCTATATGCGCAGTCTCGCCACACGACAGTCTCACAGTGAGCTGTCTGCCACCATCCAGGAAGCCATGGATGTGGTCCGAGCAGCCGGATTTGACTTGATTATAGTTGAAACCAGCGGTATTGGGCAGGGGAATGCCCAAGTGGCAGAAATTGCAGACTTGGCGGTCTACGTGATGACAGCGGATTTCGGCGCACCCTCCCAGTTGGAAAAAATAGATATGCTCGATTATGCGGACTTCGTGGTGGTGAATAAGTTTGACCGACGCGGAGCGGAGGATGCTTTGCGTCATGTACAAAAACAGGTACAGCGTAATCGCAACGCCTTCTCCAGTCGCCCCGAGGACATGCCCGTATATGGGACGATTGCCAGCCAGTTCAATGAGTCGGGTACAAATCGTTTTTATCGGGCCCTCATGGACGCCATCCAGGCGAAAACGGCTGCATTTCCAGGCAGCCAATGGTCTGTGGAGCCTACGGAACAACGGGTAGCTGGAATCATTCCAGGAGACCGGGTGCAGTATTTGCAGGAAATTGTGCAAACGGTGCGGGATTATCATCAACGGGCGCAACGGGCAGAGGATTTATCACGTCGAGCATTCCAGTTGTGGGGAACCCTGGAGACAATTGCTGCACTCGCGATTTCCACAGGCACGGGCTCGGAACATCGCTCTCAGGAGGACCCAACCTCTTTCATCCAAGAGATGTATGATCAAACGTGGAATGAAATAGATCATGAGGCTCGACGCATCTTGGAACAGTGGCAAAGCAAACGTGCCCGCTATGAGGCTGAGGAGTTTGTTACCCACGTCCGCGAGAAGGAAATTCGTCAATCTCTGTATACGGTGTCGCTCGCAGGGACCCGTATTCCGCGGGTGGTTTTACCGGATTTCAAGGACTGGGGAGAGATTGTTCACTGGTCGATGGAAGAAAACGTGCCTGGTGAATTCCCCTTCACCGCGGGAGTATTTCCTTTAAAGCGTACCGATGAGGAGCCTCGACGGCAGTTTGCTGGAGAGGGCACGCCAGAGCGCACCAACCGACGTTTTCATTACTTATCAAAGAATGACCCGGCTAAACGCCTGTCAACGGCTTTTGACAGCGTCACTTTGTATGGGGAAGACCCAGATGAGAGACCAGATATTTATGGTAAAATAGGAGAAAGTGGTGTTTCTATATGTACATTAGAAGATATGGAAAAATTATATGATGGATTTGACCTGTGTGATGCGAATACCAGCG
>DAHWFY010000198.1 GCA_027336365.1 Bacillota bacterium
AGCGACTGGGAGACGCTTAATTCTAGACCCGTAAAAATCGGTCCCTCGCTCACACTCGCTCACAAAGGAGGGCCTCCTCAATCCTCCGAGCAGGTGGGGGCCCATTCTTATCTGAAAGAATCCACTCCACCGCATGACGAGTCTAGTGTCTGAAGAAGCTGAGTGAATCGACGATCTCATTTTCGCTCCTATTGTTCCGAAAAAGGTGTGGTAGAGAAAAAATAGGGACTAGTTTGTGCATTATGGTAACTAATCTATATTTCATGGTGAAGATTGGTCAATTATTAATTTTTATCACTGTAATTTTTTAGACGACAGCGAAGGGAGGCGTATGTAACATAAATATGCTTATCCTATTTTTATAAAGATATACGATATTATACAGGAAAATTTTCTTCACTAATGAATGAAATTGATTCAGTACTGTGTTCTAACGAGGTTCTCCACACCAATTTCTCACAATAAGATTTTGATGAAATATCATAATACCTTAGGACATCGTTTGCAAAGTGAGTGCTTCCGATAAGGGCCCCAGGTCTCTACGTATAAAAACAGGGAAGACTCAAGCGCTGCGCGTGGGGGTCAGTCTCAAGTGGGCACTGGGTCTGCCCCTCAGTGAGGAAGGTGTAGACCTAACGTGAGCCCATGCTGGACGTTTTCGGACTTTGAAGAGGGCATTTTGAGTGACGACGAAGCTATCCACCGGGGAGTTCTGACTTCCTCTTATACAAAAATATCCTGTCCTAACCTTTTGGCCATTTTCATTCTTGGTGGTGGCCGTCAGGCCATGTCAGTTCCAGACACCCTCTATTAAGCTTGAATGGTGACGCGTGTCCCGACGGGAACTCGATTTGCCAGCCACAAGACATCTTGGTTGAACATGCGGATACAGCCTTTAGACACGCGTTTGCCAATCGACGAGGGGCGGTTGGTGCCATGAATCCCATAGTGCGGCCTGGACAATCCCAGCCAATAGGCGCCAAAGGGTCCGCCGGGATGAGGGACCTTGTTGACAATGCTGTATTCACCTTCTGGGGTGCGAGTCAACGCCTTGCCGATGCCGACCGGAAAGGTGCTGATTACACGGTCCCCTTTCAATAAATGTAATTGGCGATTCATCAGGTTGACGACGATTCTATAGGCTTCTTCAGGCATGGGGAGGGCCTCCTTGAGTGGTTGTAGCATCCAGACAGCGTCAGGTAGGCTGTCACGGGTTCGGTGGAGTCAGGATGGGAGTTGTAGGATTGGATAACGAAGAGAGAAGCGGGATCGCCCCACTGATGCCTCTGCAAGAGTATATGCATCCGTGGGGTGGGGGGATTTACAAACTTCGAACTGAATGGGGTCGTGCTGTCTGTTCAAACCGTCAGGCCATCAAACCCATCTCCGTTCTCTCAGACCCATCCTCGTTCCTTCGCTATGCGAATGGCTTCTGTCCGGCTTTGAACGCCAAGTTTTCCATACAAGCTAGACAACTGGTTTTTCACCGTCCCCACAGATAAGTGGAGTTTTTCTGCGATGTCGGCGTTGCTGTTTCCTGCAGATAATAAGTGTAATAACACCCCTTCCCTGCGGGTCAGGGTTTCTACAAAACCATCTTGTGTATGAATGGCGTGTTGTAATCCGGAGTGGGGGGACCTAAATTGCACTTCTGGAGCATAGCGACGCCAATTAGGGTCCCATTGACTTGGATTCCAAGTGCCCGCGTGAATTTGCCGAATGGCTGTCGCCAGCAATTGTGGCGGCACCTCCTTGAGAAAACAGGCGGACGCGCCTGCCGCAAGAGCGTCCAGCAGCCATTCATCCTCATGAAAGGTGGTCAACACGAGGGAGATGGGGCAAATTTCCGGAGAAAATTTTTGTATTTGCCGCAAGACACCCACTCCATCTACATCAGGCATTCGCAAGTCCACCAACAGCACATCCACGGCGTCTTGTTTGGCCAGTCGCACCGTCTCACCGCCGTCAGCGGCGGTCCAGGAAACATGGAAGTCCGGCTCTAGGTTCAGTACCACTGCGAGACTTTCGCGAACAAGAGTTTGGTCTTCACCAATGCCGATTCGAATCACAGGCCTTCACCTCCAGTCCATCTCTCGATTCTGTATGACAAGTTTTATTCACCGGCGGGGTGCGCTTCAACAAAGCAATTTTCTCGCTCAGGGAGTGAGGGGAAAGGAAGGGTCAAGCGCAACACGGAAAAAATATTCTTGTCCGCTATGGGAACTGTCAGACAAAGTGTTCCTCCCAGGGATTCCACGCGCTTTTGTAATTCCACCATGCCCATACCAGAGCTGCTCATGTCCAGCTTCTCCGCAGCACCTTTTATGGTTGGGACCACGCCTTTTTCACATCTGAGAGCAAGACCAGTTACCGCAAGGAGGACCTCGCTGGTAGACGTTTGCAACTGCACTGCGATGTGTTTTGCAAAGGTGTGCCGCAGGATGTTGGTGCTGGCTTCAATCAAGGCCCTACCCAGGACTTCTCCGACGTTGACGCCTTCTAAGAAGCGGTGCCAATCCGGTGGCTGAAGATTCACATCAAGTCCCACACCGCATCGTGCACACAATCGGCGGACAGAGGCCAAGCCGTAATCCAACCAATCTTGATGAGTTCGTCGATCCGTATATCCTCGCTGCACCACTTCCCGCATTTCCTCCAATCCCGTGATGGCTGCCTCGCGGGCCCTGTGCATAAATTCTCTCCGCAAGGGTTCGTGGGTGGCGTCTGCTGCATCCAACGCGCGAATAACAGCGGTCCAGTGTTGGCCCATCGTATCGTGAAGTCGGCTGGCCATATTCATGCGCTCCTCAACTCGCGCGTGTTCTTCTCGTTCATAAGCGGACACTAAGGTTTCCCGCTTCAAGCGTTCTTTTTCTCGCAATAAAGCCCCCAGGGCGCTGGCATAGGCGGCGGATGCGGTCAGTACCCCCGCTTGCAACCAGGTCAGCCATGAAGGCCCTGGGAGGATTTGTCCCCCAATGAGGGTAGCCGCCACCAGCGTTCCGGTCAACCCGAATCCGTCTCGACGTGTGGCGTGAATCCAGGTCCGGGACAAGGGGGATATCCACAAAAAAAGCGGCACGACGGACGGAGTGACGACCGCCCACACCCACACGAGTCCAGCCTCCAGCCACGCCCCCCACCGCAAAAGGTGCAGTGGATCCCCAGGGCGCTTCCACAGTTCCCATCCACCCCAGAGGGTCGCGACACCTGCCACTCCCCAACTCCACCAAGGGTGGGATGGCCAGGTTTTGACCCAATAAAGCAGCATCCCCGCGTAAGCAGTAGACCGGACCAGGACAAACAGCCACCGTGTCCACACAAACTCTTTGGGTGACGATGTAGTGACTTTTTTCACTGTCGTCATGACCTCCGATTGCGTCAATCTCACACCAAAGGAGAAGTTGTTTGTCTCACAGTATCGCCCATCGTAAGGAGGGTAGCAGCAATGCTAAAAGCTAAGAAAGGTGGCCCTGTGGTCAATCCTAAGTCTCTGACTGTTACGTTGGCGCCAGCAATTCACTATCGACAGAGTACCACAAATTGGTCCTCCCAACCCTTGCAACCGATTGTCTGGGAAGTCCTCCTGGAGGCGGCCCGGCGGGCGCCATCTTCGTGGAATCATCAGCCAGCACGTTATGTGGTGGTTGACCACCAACAGACAAAAAAGCGTCTGATGTCCGTTATCCATCGGGGGAATGCTTGGGCTGGCAAGGCCCCCGGGTGGGTGGTGCAGTTTGCCTGTCCTGCCGATGACGACATCATCGACGGCAAACCTTACTACCTGTACGATTGCGGCTTGGCCATGATGAGCCTTATTTATCAAGCACAGGTTCTCGGTCTGGTTGCACGGCAAATGATTGGCTGGGATGAACAAGGGGTCAAGGAGGTGCTTGCTCTTCCCAAGCACGCCCGCGTCGTGGTCATCACAGCTCTGGGATATCCGCCTTCCACTTCGTTTGCCCGGCGTATGACCCATTTTCGGAGGAGGATGACGCAACAACACAAACGTTTCGCAGTGGCTTATCTTGCCGCGCGGGAGCACTGGGGGAACCCTCTGTGCCAAGTAGATTGAAAGATGTTCATCACTATGGGGGTGGGTGCTGTGGGAAGGGGGAATAAAATTTTGGATTGGCGGGGGAGTTGGTATAGAAATTCGCACACAAGCGGAGAATCGGTGTCGGCCACACAGCGGTATCCGGCGCGTATTCCCTTGGCTCCCGCCTTTCGGGGATCGCCCGCAGCTTTTGTACGAACCAGGAAGGTTTGCGGCGGTCTCGGCGAAACGAGTATAGCCATCGCACGGCTGTGCGGCGGATTTGTTCACGGCGCTTTAGCTGGCGAGGGATTGACTTTATATACGATGGCCGCGTGGGTTACGGTGCTGTGGTTGCGTCCTCAGGTCATTCCGGAGTTTTCCACTACTCGGTGGGCTCAGCGCCAAGCCTGGACAGAGGGCTTCCTGTGGGCGCCTGGTTTGGTGGCGGGGTGGATGGGCTTATGGCTATGGCAAGGGCACGGACTGCTTTTCTGGGGGGTGGGGTGCTGGGCGTGCGGGAGGAGCGGAGTAGGCGTTGGACGTCTGCTCTATGCACATTTTTTGGATTTTTTAGCCCAAGCTCCTCCTGCTTATTTGGATGAAATGCTGTTTAGAAGCTTGCTTCAAGCCCGTTTTCGACGTTTGGGCATGCCGTCCTGGTGGGCTATTTTGCTCCAGGCCAGTCTGTTTTCCACCGTCTGGGGTCTGCAGACAGGCCAAGCGGGAGTGGCTGTATCCGCCTTCATGATTGGGCTGGTGAACGGGCATTTGGCGTACCGCTACCGGTCACTCTGGCCAGGTTTCTGCTTTGGCTGGGTCAGCCGCATCCTGTGGCTGGGGGGATTGTTCAGGTGAAGAGGTTGCAATAATATATACAATTTCTATTAAATGCTGTATAATATAATTATGGAAATTTAAGAGTTTTTGCCTATTGGTAAGGTTGCTAAACTGCTAGGCGTTACACCCCAAACCATTAGATCG
>DAHWFY010000199.1 GCA_027336365.1 Bacillota bacterium
TCGAATGGCTTCACTAGTTTCCATCGTGTGTCTCTCCAATCTTGATGAGTGGGCGCTCTGCCAGCACTGCTTGCCTCGAATGAACCTCCCCATCCAAGATCATGAGTCACTTGGCGACACTCCACTCTCCACCGCAGATGTGCGCCTGAAATTCTTCTAGGGGGGCAGCTGTCACCGGGAGCTTAAAGTGTGTCCGAAAAGGGGTCCGGTCAGACCCAAGTGCCAGGAGACCAGCCCAAAATGCGCACTGGGTCTGCTCTCCAGTGGGGAGCATTTAGAGCGACGTGAGCCCCGTGCCGTACGTATTCGGTACGTGAAGGGGCATTTTGGGCGACGACCCGGCAGTGCGTCGGAGAGATCTGACCCCTTTCCGAACAGCCTCTTAAAATGTTTTCGATTATTTTATTGAAGTCTTGGTTGGACCAAGAAATAATCTCATCCTCTGCGAAATTGGACGTAACAACAGCCCCTCAAGAAGATGCCGTCGATGACTAACCCCTTTGTGGCTGTAATCGAGCGCCGCAAGAATTGCGCACAATCAGACGAGTGGGAACCACCGTGTGCTGCACACCAATTTCTGGGTTGCGAATTTGGGCAATTAACTGCTGCGCGGCAGCAATTCCTAGCTGCTGCATATGAACCCTCACACTAGACAACGAGGGATTAGCGATTTCCGCCAAACGAATATCATTGAAACCCACAATTGCCATATCCTCCGGTATCCGATATCCCAACTCCGCGGCAGCTCGCATCGCTCCAAAAGCCAGTACATCATCTGAAGCCAACACGGCTGTGGGACGTTCCGAAAGAGCCAACAACCGCATCATGCCGAGATAACCCCCCTGCTCCAAAAAGAAGCTGGACACCTCCAATCGAGCATCTCTGGTCAAGGACACCTCATTTAACGCCTTGCGGTATCCCTCGAGACGATCCGATGTTACCACCAAGTCTGTGGACCCACCAAGAAATCCCACAACGCGATGCCCCAACCCCACCAGATGCAGGGTAGCCTCATAGGCAGCCTGAACATTATCATTATTGACCCAGGAAATCGGAATGTTGTGTCCTGGGCGGCCCAGCAGAGTGGACGGAAATCTCAGTTTTACCACCTGATCCAATACCGGGTCTTGGAGACGGCTTCCAAGCAAGATAACACCATCCACCCTGCGGCCCCGAATCATTCGGTCCAAAGCATCCTCCTCGTTGATTGCCGAGGTGGACAGCAAAGTGTCAAAACCTTCCTTGCGAGCCACCTCGCTGACCCCGCTCATCATTTCACTAAAAAAGGGGTTCTCAAAAAACTCATTTAAACCTGGAGGCATTACCAGACCAATGGCTCCGGCAGTATTTGTGACCAATCCCCGAGCCAGCATATTGGGTTCGTAGTGTAAAGTGGCCATGGCTTCTCGAACGCGCTGCTTGGTTTCCTCAGAAATACGCGGAGAATCCGCCAATACACGGGACACCGTTGAGGGGGATACCCGCACCATGGCAGCAACATCCTTGATAGTAGTCATGCATAGCCAGCCTCCCTCATCCCGACAACTCCTCAACCTTTCACAGACCGTTGAAGAGAAATTTCACATCCTTTATTATTCAACAAAAATGATTCCACTGCACACATCCCAGAAGCGACCAGTTGACCCCCTCTCACGTCATATGCAATCTGGTCAACATTCTTTTGCTCTTTTTCACACAGCGAACATCCCTTCTCACCTAAAGCCGAGTTCTCATGAATTACGAGCCCTACCAGAACGAGAATCGAATCGTCCATGCCGACCGAATCATCTTAACAAGGTTGTCCGGACAAGCACTTAACGTTCCGAATTTTACATTCTATCCTTTCACCGCTCCCGTGGTAAGACCTGATACAATCCATTTACGAAAAATAATCGTTAACACGATGATAGGTAGAATGGAAACAATGGAGCCGGCAAAAATAGTACCGTACGGAATGGTGTACTGTCCGCTGAACAAGGCAATCCCAACAGGAATAGTGCGCATCGTGTTTGACTGATTGAATGTCAGAGCCATAAAAAACTCTGTCCACGACGCCACAAAGGTGAACACAGCGGCCGTGAACATTCCCGGCGTGGTCAATGGCAAATAAATCCGGTAAAACGTTTGAAAGATACTGGCCCCGTCCACGCGGCCCGCCTCAAGTAGCGCTTTAGGCAATTGTAGAAAGTAGTTGCGCAATATCCAGATGGCAAACGGCAGATTAAACGCCGTGTAGGGAATGATGAGTGCCTGGTAGGAATTGAGCCAGTGCAAATGTCGCAGAAGCATGTACAGAGGCGACATAATGGCGATGGAAGGAAACATTGAGATGACCAGCAAGGCCACCAACAATGGTGTTTTCCCCCGAACTGGCAGTTGAGCCACCGAAAAACCCGCCATACTGGCGAACATCAACACAAAAAAAGTGGAGACAATGGAAACGATGACGCTATTGCGAATATACATCCCAAAGTTGTATTGAGTGAACGCATCTACGTAATGTTTGAAAGTCCAGTGATGGGGAAATAAAGAGGGAGGATATGCTCCCAAGTCAAAGTCCGGTTTGAACGATGTGATAAACATCCAGTAGAAGGGCAAGAGAATGATCACCAAGAATCCGATGAGTACCATGTAACGTAACACAGTTTTCCACTTGGCTTCAATCACTGTTCTTCACCCTCCCGAACCAAATTGCGGAAAGCGGATAAGAAAATCAAGCTCAGTGTCAGTACCAGTATCACCGTGCTTACCGCCACGGCCGAACCTGGCCCAAAGTCCAAATTTTGAAACATCACCTGAGCCCCCAGAACGGCCAAACTCTGTGTTGCTGTACCAGGCCCACCTTGTGTCAGAACGTATGGAAGGTCGAACATTCCGAAGGCTTGGAGGATGCGAAACAATCCAGCCAAAGCTATGCTACCGCGAACCATGGGGAACGTAATATTCCAAAAGGTATGCCATGCGTTAGCTCCGTCCAGGTGTACCGATTCGTACAATTCCTTGGGAACCATCTGGAGACCGGACAGAATAATGATAACCACGAAGGGGGTGGTCTTCCAAATGTCAGCCACCATCATGGCAATCACTGCACTGGTGGCCGAACCCAACCATGTCACAGGACTCCCAATCAAATGCAGAGAGATGAAAATATAGTTGAGAACTCCGTACACACCGTTGTAAATGTACTGCCACATCTGAGCTGAAATGACTGTGATAAGGGACCAGGGAATCAACATGACAACAATGGATATGTTTTTCAGCCTTTCAACCCCATTGATGGCTAGGGCAATCAGCATGCCTAAGAAGAGTTCCACAAATACTGTCACCACGGCAAAATAAAACGTGAACCAAACTGAGTGCCAGAACTTTGCGCTGTGCATCACCAGATTGTAGTTGTGTACCCCGGCAAAGCTCATCAAGTATCCGTTTGTGGTCAATGAAATGTTATTGAGACTCATCCAGACCGAATAGATAATCGGAAAAATAGTGACGGCTGCAATAACCAGTAAACCTGGGATTAACATCCCATAGCCTGCACGCCGTTCCGGCGCCGACAAGGAACGTCTTGTCGATGTGATTTGGCGTATCACCGTGTTGTTTGTCACGGCCATGCTACATCCCTCCACGGTGGACGGGAGAGCCTTGAAGGCTCTCCCGCATCTGCCTTGTGGACCTTGGCAAAGTGAACCGAATGACTTGATATTTTATAGTGCACGTCCGGAAAGAAGGTAGGTCAGATCCAAACAGTGCGAGAAGGTCAGTCCAAAATGTGCACAGGGTCTGCTCTCCAGTGGGGATCGTTTAAACTGGGCGAAAGCCTCCGTGCCATACCGTACGTTTTCGGTACGTGAAGGAGCATTTGGGACGACGACGATGCAATGCGCTAAGGAGTTCTGACCCCTTTCTGGCAACTTCTTATTATAGTCCCCCACTGCCACCCACAGCACTTTGAATCTGCTGTTGCGCCTTCTTTAAAGCTGCACTGACGCTTGTACCTCCAGACAGCGCCTGGTTCACATTTGTATAAATGGCTTGCGAAACCTGTGGATAATTGGGGGTTTGATCAGGGCGAGATACAAAGTGCACCTGGCTGACAATATTCAACACTGGGTTCAGCTTTTTCACGCTAGGATCACTTTGGACTGCAGCATTGGTTGGAATCATAGAAAACTGAGTGGCCAAAACGGTTTGTGCCTGGGTTCCGGTCATCCAATCAATGAATGCCAACGTGGCGTTGAGGTTCTGAGTGTGGGGATTGACATAGAGGTCCCAGCCACCGATTGTAGCATACCCGTTGGGTCCACCAAAACTCGGCAGAGGCTCCACTCCCACCTTGCCCACCACCTTAGAATTGGCCGGACTTTGCGAGTTGGACCAGGCATAATCCCAGTTCCGTAGAAATGCGGCATTACCTTGATTAAATACGTTCATGGACTGGTTCTCTTGAAATGTCACCTCAGCCTTAGGAGATACCCCACTGTCAATTAAACTTTTCATAAAATCAACAGCTTTTTGAGCTTGAGGTGAATCAATGGTGGGTTGCCCCTGAGCGTTCAAAACTGCTCCTCCTGCATCAGTAAGATATTCCATGAAATCACATGTCAATCCTTCATAAGGCGCTCCTTGCCAGACATATCCGTACTGTACCAGTCCTTTTTTCTGTAAAGTTTGCGCCTCGCTCAATAATTGTTCCCAACTCTGAGGAGGCTGTAATCCCGCCTGCTTTAAAAGATCTTTACGATAGTACAGAAACCCGGAATCCACGAAGAATGGTGCTGCGTACACATTCCCTTGGTAACTGGCGCCTTGGATTAATCCTCCAGCAAAACGATTGAAAAATGAACTGGGCAGGTACTTATTCAATGGCAATGCTAATTGATTTTTCCCAAATTGAGCAGGCCAAATCACATCCCCCATATACACATCTGGTGTGGTGGCTCCGCCGCCAATCTCGGTGGCAAGTGACTGACGATTGGTGTCCGTGTTGCTGGGGAGTTGAACCAGTTGCACTTTGATG
>DAHWFY010000019.1 GCA_027336365.1 Bacillota bacterium
AGTCCCCAAAGGATGGTTGTAGCAAGAACGGAACAAGTTCACCACCTCTCGTACACGTAGCTTCGCCGGCATATCCACCTGTTGCAACATGGCGCCTAGACCCGCTCTGTGAGCGGCCACACAAGGGTCATTTCCCAATACCCTGACCTCTCCCTGGTTGGGACGCAACAGCCCCAGCAACATCGACACGGTGGTCGTCTTTCCCGCCCCATTGGGTCCCAGTAGCGCCACCACCCGCCCCACAGGCAAAGCAAAACTGATCCCGATAACCGCCTCCTTGCCTTTAAATCGCTTTTGCACTTTTTTCATCGTCACCGCATCCGCCACTCATCCTCGCCTCCTCATGCCCATAGTTTATCGCGCGGGAACTGTTGACCCACAGGGAGTGCTGTCAGAAAAATTAGGTGACAAATGTCACCTAATTCCCACCAGCAGAGATGGATTTGACCGTATTTCAACGTCGTTGATTTGGTTACCAGCAAACTTTCACTCAAGGTGTCAAGCCATGTAAGATGAACCTCACCATTTCCTCAACATCTTTGTGGTCATCCCAGGGCTTCTCCGACATCCAGAGGAACCGGGTGAGTAAATAACCCAGTACCACCGAGGCTGTCAAACGCATGACCGACTCGGGGGGGAATTCGACAATCTCACCTTGTCTCTGGAAATATTGGATGACGCGACGGATTCGCTGGGCCACCTGTGTGCCCACTTCCACCTTGAACTGTGCCTGCAACTGGGGCTGAAAGGAGATTTCCCGCACCATCACCTTCAAAACAGGCCAGTAACGTTGCGCAAAGTCGATTCGATTGCGGATGACGGCCCGTACAAACTCCTCATAAGTGGAGTACTCCAAATGCAGAACCTTGTTGAAATCACGGAATACAAACGGGGCCACCAGCTTAGACATGACGGGGGTAACGATGGAGAACAACAGGTCCTTTTTCGTCGCATAGTGGCGGAAAATCGTCCCCTCGGCCACACCCGCCCGGTGAGCAATCTCACTGGTGGAAGTTGACGCGTACCCCTTTTCAGCAAAAATCTCCACAGCCGCCTGAAGAATTTTTATCTGTTTGTCCGTCAGTCGCTCATCGTCCTCGTACAAGCGGATGAGTTCCGACAACCAGCGGTCCACATCATCGGTCAACGCTTTTTCTCTCCTTGGGTCAACGTTTTTTCTCTCCTTAATTTGCTGTGAACACAGTCATACGCATGGGCCGCTTCATGCCTTGCTTCCGGCACGGAGTGAACTCGTTCAACTAAAGATGAAGAAACTGTCATGCCTTCACTGTCCCATTGTCCCACTGAGCCCCGCGGCGCAACGCGCGCTCAAATGCGTCGGTACTTGCGCAACGCCAACACATTGAGTCCCATGAAGAGCAGGGATAAGGCCAAGAGCAACAACAGGTCTGGATAAATGGTCCGCCAGCCAAGCCCGCGAATCATCACATTGCGCAAAGCATCGGCTCCGTAATACAGGGGCATTATTTTGCTCAACCCACGAATCCACGGAGCCATGTTGTCCATGCTGAACAACCCGGAGAAAAACACCTGGGGCACAATCACCAAAGGGATAAACTGAATCATCTGAAACTCGGTGTTGGCATAGGCAGACAACAGAGTTCCCAAAGTCAAAGCGGTCAGGGACAACAGCAGGGTTGTCAGTAACAACGCCCATAACCGTCCATTCATCATCAGGCCCAGCACTCCTACAGAAAACCAGGCGATGAGGCACGCCTGAATGGCGGCAAACAACCCAAACCCGGCCGTGTAGCCGAGAACAATTTCCCACCTTCTCAGGGGGGTGGCCATCAGTCGCTCCATGGTGCCACTGGTGCGCTCCTTCAAAAAGGAAATCCCGGCAATCAAAAAGACGAAGAAAAAGGCAAATACCCCAATCAACACAGGACCAAAATTGTCAAAGGACGTCATGTTGGCTCCCCCGTAAAGATACGTAAACTGCAAAACGGGCAGACCCTTCTGTGTTCCCATGGCGGACAGCAGTGCCTTTTGCAAAGTCAAGATGGTCCCCTTGGTCTGGGCCGGGTCGCTCCCCTCCAACTCCACCTGGGGTACCCGCCCGTTCAACTGCAACAAAGCGTCCACTTGGTGGTTTTTTAAGGCCGTCAACGCATCCGCCGCCGTCTTGTAAGAAGTGACGACCGCTCCCTGGTGAGTTAAAGCCTGAGTCCATGGCGATGAAACATCCACCGCAGCAAATTTGGGATGATATGTATTGCCGTTGAAAATCACAAACACCAGCCAGAGCACAAATAGCGGAACCACAAACATCAAGGCCAGGGTACGACGGTCATGAACAAATTGGCGGAGTATACGCACCATCAGAGCCCTCACCCTCATTCCCCATTCCCCCCCTTCGTTGGATCCTGCACAGGGACCTCTGAATCAATGGAACGCCCCTTGCGGGGATGCCGGCGGTGAACGTGACTGTGTCGCATTCGCTCATCCTGTGTGCCGGGGTTAGACCCCCTGCCTCCCTGAATAGGGCCCTTTTTGACTTCACCGTAATGCAAAAATGCTTCATCTAAAGTGGAGACTCCCGCCGCAGAGATCAGTTCCATCGGTGTACCGGTGGCAATCAGTTCGCCTCCCCGAATCATCCCCAGGCGATGACACTTGGCGGCCTCATCCATCACATGGGTCGTCATCAGCAAGGTGGTCCCCTGTCGACTCAGCGCCTGTAGCTCCTCCCAGATGGATTTGCGCAACAGCGGATCAATCCCGACCGTCGGTTCATCCAGAATCAGGATGCCTGGCTCATGCAACAACGCAATCGCCAGAGACAATCGCCGTTTCATCCCACCCGAATAAGCCGAAACCAACTTGCCTCGGTCAACGGTTAGACCCACCAGTTCCATCACCTGGTGAATACGGCGTGACTTTTGATGACCGCGCAAGCCAAAAACACTGGCAAAAAAATCGAGATTCTCCTGAGCGGTCAATTCCAAGTACAGGGCGTCCAATTGGGCCATGTATCCAATTTCTCCCAACATCCGCAGTGCGGGCATCCTCACACCGGAGACGTACACCTTCCCCCGAGTGGGTTCATCCAGTCCCGCAACCATCTTCACCAAGGTGGTCTTCCCAGCTCCGGAAGGTCCCAGCAAGCCAAAAATTTCGGTGGAATGGACTTTTAGATTGATGTCATGCAGAACCTCCTGTTTCCCAAACTGTCGGGACACACCTTCCAGCATAATGGCGGGTTTGTGGCTCATGCCTTTGGTCTCATTTGTCTGCCACTCGGGTTTTGGACGAATGCTGGTTTGCCTCTGCCGACCCTCACCCGAGTCCAGAGAGCGTCCTTGGTCACCGCTACTCGTCATCGTTTCACCTCCGGTCCAATCCATGAGTGAGTACTCACTCATTTTTCTTTGCTCCGAATGTACCCCTCTTTATGGCAAAAGTAAAGGCCCCTCTTGAGGGGCCAAATCGACATATGAAGGTTATCCACCATACATCAACAGCAAGGGAATCCCGCTGATGAAAAAGATGAACAGCAACGTCATCAACCAGACCATGGGCTGACCAAAATTCACAGTCCAGCCAATGCCAAAGCGTTTGGGAATAAACCACGCCGGGTCTTGGCGGTTGAAGTACACCAGGCCCCACAACCAGAATCGGTCATCGTCCCGAGCCACGACGGGGCGATCGTGCAAAAAGCTGTGATTCTGATGGAGCGAGACAGAAATTTCGCTTCCCGATAAAATTTTTCTGCCTTCCTTGCCTTCCTTGCCTTCCTTGCCTTCCTTGCCTTCCTTGCCTTCCTTGCCCTCCTTGCCCTCCTTGCCCTCCTTGCCCTCCTTGCCCTCCTTGCCTTCCTTGCCTTCCTTGCCTTCCTTGCCTTCCTTGCCTTCCTTGCCCTCTCCCGCATCTCCTCTGTTCTCTCTCACACCAGATTGGACTGCCAAGCGACTGCCATTTTGACCGCTCCATACGGCTACCCCAACCACAACGGCCGCTCCCAGGAGGGGAAACCCGAAAACTAGTCCTGAGACATGACCTAGCAATCCCCAGGAGACGAGACAGGAGGTGGTGAGCCCCAGGTCCATCAAAGTGACAGAAACCCCCATTGCTCGTGCCATGGCTTGACGGAAAACCCGTTGCTGTACCACGGAAACCGCCACACGACTGGGATCGGTCCGTTGTGTAGAGCGCACAATCCAGATGCTGATGGCCCAAAACAAGGCGCTTGTCGCCAGTTCAGTATAAAAAGGCAAGAAAGCGTGCAAAGGGGTCTTCGGCAGCCAAGCATTCGGCTGACCCGTAGCTCCGAAGTGAATGGCAAGCTTTGTCGGCATGTGCGGGTATTGGTACAGCCCCACCAGTCCAGTGGCCACCAAGAGAACAAACGAGGGCACCAGCCACAGCCAGGGCACCCGCGAGGGGTGCATGCGCAAGTCGGTATCTGCCACCACCACCTGAGGCACCCCCGCAAACCACTGTTCGCGGAACTTCTCCAGGGCGATTCGTTGTCTGGCTAAAACGTAGTTCACTGCCAACACGCCTAACAGCATCAAAGTGGCTCCTTCAGCCACTGCGGGCAAGGCAAAGTCGCGCATGAATAGGGTCGACCCCACCACCAGCACAACGGCCAACCCTGCAATGCCCCAGCGATACTGACGGATGGCCGCACGCACCACCGGATGAGACCGTTTATCCGGTGGAACGCGCACACCCAAAATCAAAGTGGGCTCCGTTAAGCTGGGCAGCCACCAAGCCAAACCTAAAAGCAACAGCCATAAAACCAGAAATACGCCATCGATACCCATGATGACTCAACCCTCCGCACCGGGCCGCACGGTGTCTACCGGCACAAAGCCCGACAAGATATCTTTCACGGTCAGCGTCATATCCTCCCCAGACATACCCTGAGTCCAAGCCTCCGCCAACAAAATTCGCAGTTTTTGCTGCCAGGGACCTAGGTCCTGCCGGAATGGGCGAGGTTGCGCCACCACTGCACCAATCCGTCTGTTCAAGTGAATGTACCCCTCCTGCTCCAGCATTTCGTAACCCTTGTGCACGGTGTGCAAATTAATGGACAAGTCTGCCGCCAACGCCCGAATGGGGGGCAACCCGTCTCCTGGGAAAAGATTGCCTGTCGCCAAGGCGAGAACCACTTGATCCCGGATCTGTTGATACAAGGGATCTCCCATTGCAATCTCCAGCACAAACTGCATCGATATCCCTTCTCATCTATGTTTGTTTGTTCTATAACTATTATAACACAGTAAAAAAAGAAAACAATGGGCGGATCCAATAGTGTATGTTCGAAAAGGAATGAGGACATACCTCATAGCTGAACACTTGTCAGCAGTTCTAGGAACACCCTTGTGCGTCACGGCAAATTCGGCAACATCACAACCCAAACCATCCCTTTCCCCCATGCATTTATCCCATAACTCTGTCTGCATCTTTTGACTCAGCAGACCTTAGCCAACGAGGGTGGTCTTCAATTCGGCGGAATTCCGGAATGGTCAGCAACACCAAGGAAAACACTCCAATCACCCCTCCGCCCACAAAGATGAGCCAAGAATCCGTCAACCAACCCTGCTGCAAAACCAATCCACTGAGAGCATAACTGACTGGAGAGAGTCCGATGGACATCAGGGTAAGCAAAGACATCACCCGACCCAGTAACTCCCTGTCCGTGATGATTTGAATGTAGGTGAGTATGGGAATATTGACCACACTCATGGACAACCCAGCCAAGCCCATTAGAAACAAATCGACAACAGGTTGATGAAACAGCCCCACTGTACCCAAAGAGAATCCCATCACGGCGGCCGTAGGAGCAACCCAGCGGAAGTGTCCCCTCAGCCCATTCAACCAGCCAGTGGCCAGACCGCCAACCACGGCGCCCACCCCCACAGACGCCTCCAGTTCCCCGTACAGGCTACCGGACCAGTTCAGGTGATGCACCAGTGCAGGCAATCCCACGTTTATCGGGCCGAAAAAAAACAAATTAATGACCATGGAGATGAGCATAATCAACCACAATATCTGCTCCTTACGGACATAGTGCAAGCCTTGCACCACTTCACGTAAAGCACTTGGAGACCGCTTCTTTTCTTTTTTGCTATGCAAAGATGGGTCACCTTCAGTCAGAACACCCGGTCCACCCGCACGCAGGTGCAAAAAAGACTGACACAAAGCCCCGGACCCAAACAATCCCGCCATCACCAGAAACATGAGGGGATAATTACCCATCCACAACAGGCTGGCGGCAATCAAGGGCCCCCCCACCACACTGATTTGCTGAGCCGTTTGAACCAAGCTGTTGGCCACGGGCAAATCTCCATCAGACACAACCTGAGGTACGATGGATCCACTGGCAGGCCAGTAAAAAGCATCCACTACGCCAAACGCCACGGCCAATCCATACACCGCCCACAGTTGCAAATGGCCGTGGAAAGATAAAACCAGCCAAAAGGTAAATAGCACCAAAAAACCCGCACGAGTAAGCAAAGACCCCACCAGTAACCGCTTTCGGCTCATGCGGTCAGCCACCACGCCCCCCACCAGCATGAGCACCAAACGAGGTACAGCGCCCAGCGTCAGGACCGTACCCAAGGCAAGTTGAGACCCTGTCACATCGATGACGAACCAACCAATCAGGATGAAATAGGCTGCATCTCCGAAAGCCGATAGAACCGTTCCAGACCAGAGAAACAAAAAATTTCCATCTCGGAAAAGTCTTGCCGCCTGCCCCATCCCCGAGCTTCTGGTCACAGCTTACTCCCCTTCCTGATGACCCTTCCCTGACTCCCCAGATTTCGGCACCCCCGCCGATATTTGCACATCATCCCCGGTCTGGACGATTTCTTTCCCCTCAGACCTATTTTGTTCCTGACAAACACGCAGATCTTGGCGAAGATGACGGTTATCCCGCCGCAACTTCAATTGACTGACCACGCCAAACATCGCCACAGCCAGGGCTCCAAGCAAAGCAGAACCCAGAATGATAAGAATCAATGGTACATAAGTGACGCCAAACACAAAGCTCACCGGCTCAGCGTGCACGTTGGCCACAGCGAAGACAGCCACCACCAAGGCAAATAAAATGGCCAATAAAATTCGCCACTGCATATTTTTCAACCCCCATCACCAGGCCGAATTCCAACACTTTCATCCAGTGTACCATACTGACCTCGTGACGATCCGTCCCAGTGATTAGACCCTCATGCCGCTGACAGCGGCACCAACAGGGGATGTAAATCCACGTTATTGTATTTACTGGGATAGTTGGGATGGGAGAAGCCGTGACATCATTGACACTGCAATATTTCTGATAAATTTGCCATTTACCCACACACAGGAGTGCGAAAACGTGATAAAGTGGAACAAACGGACATGCCCTTTTTCATGCCATTTGCAGACGAAAGGCACGCAAACCGGTTGATGCCACTCATTGAACTACCGCACGGAAAAAATCTTAGCAGCAAAAGGTCTCACCAAGTAAAACAACCGGACAGGGGCGCGTCATCTCATGGAGGTCCTCATCTTTGGGGGTAGTGGCTTCATTGGGCAACACCTAGCCGAGGGGCTGGAACAAACTGGACATCGGTGTTGGATTGCCACTCGCGGACCGCGAGAGGTTCGCCACGGTACCTGCATTCGTTATGATACTCCTCACTTGGACAATCTGCTCAAACGTTTTACAGGGAGTGACTATGCGGTGGTCAACTTATTGGGAGAGTCCTTGGCCAAACGGCGCTGGACACCAGATCAGAAGAACCGCATTCTCAACAGCCGAGTGGAGTTCACTCAGGCCTTGGCAGCTTCCATCCGGCAAATTCCAGAAAGACCATTGGTCCTTCTCAACGCCTCGGCCATTGGCTATTACGGAAATTCCGAAACCGCCGTGTTCACTGAATCCTCTCCTCCAGGTGAGGGATTTCTGGCTCAAGTGGCCCAGTCCTGGGAAGGAGCCGCTGCAGTCGCCATGAGTGCCACGCGAGTGGTCTTTCTCCGTCTGGGTGTTGTGTTGGGCATGGACGGGGGAGCCCTTCCCACCATGATAACCCCCTATCGATGGTTCGCTGGAGGAAACTTAGGTACAGGTCGACAGTGGGTTTCCTGGATTCACATTCAAGATGTGGTCAACCTAGCTCTGCTGAGCCTTTGTAATTCCAGCCTGCAAGGTCCGATGAACGCCGTATCCCCACACCCCGTGCTCATGGCTGAGTTTGGCAGAACATTGGCCCGCGCCATGAACCAACCCCACTGGCTGCCCATCCCTGCGGTTGTTGTACGGTTGCTCCTTGGCGAAATGTCCAGTATGATTTTGGAGGGCCAACATGTGCTCCCAGAACAGGCTGAGAATTCAGGATATTCGTTCGCCTATGCACATCTGTCGGAAGCATTGGCAGATCTCCTACCGAGTCATTCTTGACCCACGAAACACCCTGATAAGCAAAACACTTTGATTAGCGAAACCCCTCGCAACCC
This sequence comes from Bacillota bacterium, assembly GCA_027336365.1. GTDB lineage: Bacteria > Bacillota > Bacilli > Alicyclobacillales > Alicyclobacillaceae > QXHL01. Next base: position 8,470 of record DAHWFY010000019.1, read on the forward strand.
TTTGACATTCTGACACATCCGTCATATTTCACAAGCAAAAATTTCCTTGTGCGCTCACAGCGCAGGCACCTCCAGCGGCCTTTGCCTGATACATCCGTTGGTCAGCCAGGCGGTAAAATTCCCCAAAAGTCCTTGCCTCCTGTGGCAATACGACAATTCCCAGGCTGGCATTCATTCCCCATCGCGCCAATGGAGACCCCTTGAGACTATGCTGTCGCACCTGCTCTAAGAACGAATCTGTCACAGTCATGCCAAACACCACCACGACAAACTCGTCCCCACCCAGACGAGCAGCCAAAACACCCTTATCCGCCAACCCAAAAAGGTAATTGGCAACGGCTTGCAGAGCCCGGTCTCCTGCCTGATGACCCTGACTGTCGTTCAACTGTTTAAATCGGTCCAGGTCAAACAGAATGCCCACCGCGGGCTCCGGCGAAATTTGAGAAAAGTAGTTTTCCATGTGCTCCTCCAAGGCCCGCCGATTATACAGCCCCGTCAATCCATCCCGGACGCCCATTTCGTGCAGGCGGTCATAGTGAGCCTGTAGTGCTGCACCCATGCGCTGTACTTCAGTCACGGGAATGGTGGCAAGAATTTCCGGTGACAGCTTCCCTTCTGTCGCCAGGACCAGTTTTCTCAAGATATCGTGAAAGGTCCGGGTCACCAATCCAGCACCCAAAGCCAAAACAAAAAAAATTGAAATCTCGGCCAGAATACTGCGAACAATGATAGATTGGTACAAAGACATCTGAACTTGAGAAAAAGGAATCACAGCCACCCAAATATTGCCGTTATTCCTTTGGGTAGTCCAAACCAAAAGGGAGTTTTCTCTAAACAGGGGCGTAAAACGAACTGCGTGTCCGATATCAGACTGACGCATCAAATCCAGATTGGTTTGTTCAATTTTGTAGCGGACGTGGGAAACCTGACTATCCACCAGAATAGCCCCCGTCGACCTTTTGATGATAGCGTAATCAATGCTGAGAGGCACTACCAAGCCAGAGGATACAGGTACTTGCAGTGCGACGAAAGAACGAGCTAAATCAACAAACTTTTCTTCACTCTGTTCTCCGTTCTCCAGCCAATCCTTCTGCAAACCTCCCAGCGTGCTTTCAATCTGCATGGTCAGCATACGAATAAACAAAGATCGCTGAAGTTGAATATTGTACGCGGCAGACAGTGCGACTGCAAAAGCGCTCACCACAGCAAAAGCAAGTGCAATGTGCCAAAACATCCGGATCCGCGGTAGCCGCAAATGAACAAGCTGCCTCTGTCGACGGAGTTTCTGTGGTCTAACCCCCATATTTAACCTTTCCTCCAGACAAACCGGTTCCCTACCCACCCGTAATCTGTGTTTGATGCTTGTGTTTGATGCTTACGGTCTATCCCAGTAAATACAATGACGTGGATTTACCTTCCTTGCGGATGCCGCTAACAGCGGCATGAGAGTCTAATTCTTTATCTACAAGCTTGCTACGGCCATCCTATGGCTTTCGTTAATCAGCCATTTCATGTTCCAAATGCAGTTTATATAGGCATCCCTTTTCATTTTTTGTGATTTGAATGACAATCACTCGCTGAGTATACCTTCTTGCATGACAAGGAACAACCTCTCCCATGGCTTCGATACCCCCAAAATAGCCCTCAAGACACTGACGAGATGTCCGTTTCCTCACCTGAATAAACTCACTCAGTCACCTGCTGTTTAACCGCATTCTTGTGCAGAGGTAAAAACAAAATGGCAATCAAGGTCAGCACTGCCGTGCCCAGCACGGCCACGTACACTCCGTGCAATGCATCAGATAAAATGACATGCACCGTGTGTAACAATTCCGGGGGCACGGGAGTAGTGGTGTCCCCAAGACTTAAAAACCCACTCAGGTTTGAGGGGCCTCCACCCTGTCCAAACTGAACCCTCGTCTGACGGATAATGGCATCGTTAAACCAGGTACCATACACGGCAATCCCCACCGTCTGCCCGAGGGTGCGCATCAGACTGTTGGATGCCGTGGCCGCACCGCGCAAACGCCATGGCACGGCAGCTTGAATTAAAACCGTAAAGGGAGTCATGGAAAAACCCATCCCCAAACCGATAATCACCATAATGGCAATCAAGTACCAATAGGGACTATGGATGTGAATCGTAATCAACCAAATACATCCCAACAAAATCAAGGCTCCGCCAACCACGGAAATGGCTTTGGACCCCACTTTGTACATCAGCCTCCCCCCAATGGTGGAGGCAATGGGCCATCCTATCGACATGGGCATCAGCGTCAAACCGGAACGGGTGGCACTATGGTCCAGTACGGACTGAATCCACATGGGCAGATATACATTGGAAGCAATGAGCACCCCACTGGAGAGAAAACTGGCCACATTGGCCACGGCAATCACCCGTAAACCAAAGAGTGATAAAGGAAGCATCGGTTCCTGAACTGAACTTTCCACTTTAAAGAAGACAAGCAGAGCCACCGCAGTCAAGGCGAACAGACCGAAAATCACCGGGGAGTTCCAGGCGTAAGCCTGGCCACCATTAAGTAACGCGTATAGCAAGCTGGATACGCCGACTGTGAAGAAAGCAGCTCCCCAGTAGTCAATCTTGTGTGGGCGACGTTCAAAGTTCTCATGCAAATAAAATAAAACCAACAGCAACGAGACAATACCCACGGGGAGATTGATGTAGAAAATCCATCGCCAAGACCAGTAATCCACAAAGAACCCGCCCATCAAGGGTCCAAGAATACCGGCAATGCCCCACACGGAACTGAAGACCCCCTGCATGCGGGCCCTCTGTTCCCCCGGATACATATCCCCAATGATGGTAAACGTGACAGGCATGACAGCCCCTGCCCCAATCCCCTGCAATGCGCGAAATAAAATCAGTTGAATCATCGACTGAGAGGCGCCAGACAACATGGACCCTAATAGAAATACCACCACTCCCACCGAAAAGACGACTTTGCGGCCGAATAGATCCGCCAGTTTGCCATAAATGGGCGTGGTAATCGTAGTGGTTAGTGTATAGATGGCAAAGACCCAGCTTAACAGGTTGATGCCACTCAAATTCGCCACAATTCGCGGCATGGCCGTGCTGACCACGGTAGTATCGATGGCAGTCAACAAAATCCCCACCATCATGGCCAAGGTCACCATGGAGCGGTTTGTCTCATGAGTCATTCTCTTGCTCCTAACGACATCTTTTGTGCACATCCGTTTTATTATAGCGCAAGCAATTTGTTCAACGTTTCATTTAAAATTCATCCAATTGAAGAACCAAATCAGAGTGAACAGCCCAGTGCAAGTCCGAGGACCAAACTGGACCTGAGCGAAATTACAAAGAGATGAAGAAGTCTTCACATCGTAGTCTATGGGATAAACTAACGCTTCCTGAATTCTCTTGTGGTCACCCTACTGAGGAAAGTACCTGCAGGTGCTGCAAAGCTTGGTATACTCCGCCTTCATCCACCGTTGCCGTGACCCAATCAGCCTCCCTCTGGACGGCATGGGAGGCATTGCCCATGGCCACGGAGAAACCCATGGCGTGGAACATGCCAATATCGTTGGTGCCATCCCCAATGTGCAGGGCTCGGTCTGGAGACACCCCGAGGTAATCAAGCATGGCCAATGCGGCTACCGACTTGTCGCACCCCGCCTCTTGAATGTCCATCCCTCCGATATCCCAGCGGTTCAGTGAGCAAGCCGGAAAGCGAGATTGCAACTTCCCGTCTTCGGCCTCGTTTGTAAACCAATTCACCTGGTAGACAGGAACGCCACTTTTTAATACAACACTCAGTTCCTTTTGAGTGATGGGCGGGAAATCGTACCGTCTCAGCAAAGGATTCAATTCCCGTGGCAATTCCCGGATGGCAAAGGCCTCCCCTTCTGAATGCAGAACATACGGAATGTGAAACTGTTCAGCAAGACGAGCCAAACTCTCTACCGCTTCTTTCGACAAAGGATTCCGATAAACTGCATCCCCACTGTCCATCGCCAGGGCCCCATTAAAGTGTACCGAGAGAGAAACCCCCAGTTCCTCCTGAATCTCCATTGTGTGCAACACCGAGCGCCCAGTGCACAGAATAACCGGGATGCGAGCTTGATGCAATTCGCGTACAGCCCGTTTGGCACTGGGAACAAGCATGCCGTTTTTCACAATGGTACCATCAATGTCGAGAAAAACTGCACTAATTTTCGTATGAATCGGCAACACCCCATTCCCCTGAAGTTCAGTGGGATGCGACAATGAGTACACCATCCACCCCCACTCATCATACCACGGACAGGAAGCTCACCCATGTCATTTATTTCGATTCAGAGTTCTAACGTATTTTACGGATGGACATCCTCCACCTCAGCGGTAAATTGCGCCACGGTGGCCTCAAGACGGGGGAACAACACGTTATTCTCCAGATGAACGTGCCTGAATGTATCTTCCTCTAGTTCTTGTAGCTTCTTATAGGTGTAGGAAAAGGTTGCACAGGCATCCTCAGGTAACTTGTAGTCGTGGGTTACACGGCGAATTTCTCGCAACAGGTCCCCCACCTCCCGATGTTCCACCTCCAACTCCCGAACCCCCTTTGAAACCCTTGCCAGCAATCCTTGGTCTGGGTACTCCTCATAACGAACAATCGCCGGAAATTCAACCTCTTCTTCTTTTATCAAATGTTCCTCCATGTCCATCTTGAACAGGTTGTACAGATGGTGTACCTGCTCCAGTGTCTCCCCATGATGTACGCCATGGACCTGCAGAATTTTGGTCACCAGTTCCCCCAGGGGCGTCAACGTCTGATGCAAGTATGCGTGGTGAGTGTTCACCACGTAATCCGTTAGGGCTTGCAGACTCTCCATGTTCCAGTTGTGGACCTGTTGCTTTTCATTTTTTGTCAACCCATAAGCCGCATTCAGGTCCGCAACCACCTCCATGGGGTCCACCCCTTCTTGTCGCGCGGCTTCCTCAATATTGCGATTGCCCCGGCAACAGTAATCCAGTCCGAACCGTTGGAATACCCGTCCGGCATTCGGAAACTGCACCACGACCTCTCCCAGTCGATCCGTTTGTTCAAACACTTTACTCATCCCCTCCACAAGTGATGGATTCCCTGCCTTCCAACCATACTCTCCCCTCAGGATGAATCTAGTGAGCCAAGTCACGCATCGACGTGCGCAGTTTTATTTATCACCTTGTGTTCCCCAACCCTACTCGGATATTCCAATAGACCGCCATGCCGCTGTGAGCGGCACAGCAAAGAATGTAAATCCACACAAGTGTATTTACTGCACAGAGTATGGCTTTAGAAAGAGATGAAGTATACTTGTTTTCTGAACAACTCTCCACAGTAAAATCAGGAGACCTGAAGCAGGCCTTTGGTCCAATTGGACCGCCGAATGGGGTGAGAAACGGAGGAATACTCATGCAAACAACGATTTTAGTCGATGCCGACGCTGTGCCGCGTGACGCATTGGCCACCACGGACCGCTTGGCACGCCGCTATAATGCTACGGTCATCACCATCAGTTCCATCAACCACCAGTTTTCCCGTCCAGGACATGTGGTGGTAGATGCCCACTCCCAAGCAACGGACATGGAGATTGTAGGCCGAGTAAAAAAAGGACAGCCATTTGTGGTCATCACGCAAGACTATGGACTGGCCGCATTGTCCCTCGGGCAGGGCGCCCGGGTGGTGTCCCCCCACGGCCTTATCTTTACGGAAAACAACATCGACCTGTTGCTGTCCGAACGAGAAGTCAGTGCTCATGAACGACGGTCCACCGGAAGATCTCGTGGACCCCGCCCCCGCACCAAGGAGGATGCACGCCACTTCGAACAGGCTCTCACCACAATTCTGGAAAAAAGTTGGACTTGATAACCATCTGGTTTTAATTTCTCTCCTATCCCAGTAAATACAGGTTTGTGGATTTACCTTCCTTGTTGGTGCCGCTAACAGCGGCATGGAGGTCTATCCCTCACCAGGGATTGCATGAAGCTCATTCCCATTCAAATATGCTATAGTGGATACAATCTCCATATGAACACGACGGATCTCCGAACAGGAAGGTGAAACGACAGCTTCAACTGTCGTTGCCCGGATGATGCATACATGGTGGCAATTGCTGAGCAGTTTTTTCGTAGTCGGATTACTTGGCTTTGGCGGCGGTTTTGGCATGATTCCGCTCATGAAAAACATCACGTTAGGCAATCACTGGCTCACGGCGAGTCAATTTACCCAAGCCATTGCCATGGGCCAAATCACGCCAGGGCCCGTTGCCATTAGCGCAACATTCATTGGGGATCGCGCAGGTGGCCTCGTGGGTGCTGTCTTGGCTACTATTGCTATTTTTTTGCCGTCCATCATCCTTGTCATCCTGTTGACTCACGTCTATCATCACATTCGCAACATCCCCGGTTTACAAGATGTCCTCTCCGCAACACTGGCAGGCGTTGTGGGTTTGATTGCAGCCGTGACCCTGACACTGGGTCGCAGCGTCATCATCACTCCACTCGCAGCCGTCGTCGCTGGAGTCACCATTTTTGGCGTTCTCAAGTGGAAATGGCCGTACTGGGCAGTCATTGTCACTTCGGCAATTGTGGGCGCTTTGCTTTTGCGGCCGTAATGCGGCGATGCACGAAAACCGAGAAAATGCCACTTACAGCAGCCATGAGTACGACGAATGCTGGATTCAGACCGAATAAAGTGAGCAGTCCTGCCAAAATGGCGACAATCAGATAAATCTTTTTTCGCGGCAAATCCAAGAACAGTGAACGAACAACCACCACAAGGAGACCCACAACAGCCGCCTCAATCCCCGTTAAAGCCCCTTGTACCCAAGGTGAACGAATCATTGATGTGGCTGTGGCCAATCCCAAAATCAGTAAAAAAGACGGCCATAACACGGCAACAACCCCAACAAGCACACCCAGCCAACCACGGACTCGATACGCAATGGCTGCCATCACATTGATGGTTGTCGCCCCTGGTGAAAAAGCGGTAAATTCTACAATGTGGTCAAATTGTTCATCTTTAAGCCAATGATGGCGTTCAACGGTCTCTGAACGAATAAAAGAGAGAACGGAAAAGCCTCCGCCAAAGCCGAGAACACCAATCTTCATATAGACTCCCCAGACATCGCGCAGACGGACTCGTGGGAGCGTCTCCTGTTTATCCATATTCACTCAGCCCAATTCCAACTGGCATCATCTCTTACGTCGCAATTCTCTGGATATCCTATCCGCAGACCCACCCAAAAAGAACCAGGATCACAACAGAAATCCGGATTCTGTAAGCACCTCTGTTAAAACCGGCACCACCTGCTTTTTCCGTGAAACAACTCCCTTTAATAGAGCCTTGTTCTCAACCAGCGAAACCTGGAAGGCCCGTTCCACCGCTTTCGTGGCGCGACCCAAGGCAATGGCAACAGAATCGCTGTTCAAGATGTCCGTGATAACCAGCAGAAACAAATCCAATTTTCTCTCATCAATCACCTGTATAAGAGCGGTCTCCAACTCCGCTTGGCGTGCAATCACATCATTCGTATCCACGGCATTGACCTGGGCAATTTCGACCTTGTAGTCCCCCATCTGGAACTCTTTTGCATCAAGAGAAATCAACTGACTTATGGTTTTATCACTTAAATCCGCACCGGCCTTGAGCATTTTCAACCCGTAGTCCGCAAAATCCACCTCGGCCATAGCCGCCAGTTCATGCACCGCTGTGACATCTTCCTCCGTGCATGTGGGGGACTTTAAAAGAAGCGTATCCGAGATGATGGCGGACAGCATCGCGCCCGCAATTTCCTTGCGAATTCCCACCCCATGTTGCTTATACAGTTTGTTGAGGATGGTGGCCGTGCATCCAACCGGTTCCGCATGGTAATACAAGGGATGACTCGTTTCGAAATTTGCGATCCGGTGGTGGTCAATCACCTCTATCACCCGAACCTGCTGAATGTCGCCCGCACTTTGTTGCCGCTCATTGTGATCCACCAAAATGACATTGTCGACCTCCCCCGCCACCGCTTCAACCAGACGGGGTGCCTGGAGACCAAAGTGGTTTAATACAAATTTCGTCTCTTCATTGAGTTCCCCCAGACGAACCGGTTCCACGAAAACCCCCAGTTTACTCTTTAATTCGGCATACGCCAGCGCAGAGCAGATGGAATCCGTATCCGGATTTTTATGTCCAAAAATCAATACTTTGTCCATAATTAACCTCCCCGGTCACACTTTTCGGTACCCTCGCTTCACATTCATTTTACGCAAAGGGTTCTTTCTACACTTTGTCGTTAAATCGTCTCACAGTCAACCTTCTACAACAAAAGAGTCGCTGTTCCCAATGATTGGAATATTTTTGTCTTTGGAATCGTCTGCGTACCCTTCGACTCGATTCTCTGTCCCTTGCAGCTTGCTCATCAGGGTTTGTTTTGGAATCTTAAGGTATGGAAGTCACCATTGTGATCAACGGACGTGAGAATGTGCTACTGTTTCATTAGGCACTGGCACCTGATCGACTCCCTCCGCTGAAGATTTCATGACACAAAAACCATCGAAAGCGACCGTTTGTGGGATATCGAGTACACAGCGACTAAATCACGAATTGCCGCAATAGGAAACAGTAGGAAGTAGTAGGAAGCAGTAGGAAGGTGAAATAAAGTGATTGTCGTCATGACTGTTTTGGCGATAGCAGGGCTGCTGGCTTCACTAACCACTGCCACTTTAGGCGTTGGCGGTGGCTTACTCGTTATGCCCATGCTGGCCTTATTCTTCCCCACCCGCCTAGTGATTGCAGACACCTTGCCCATGTTTTTGGCCAATGCCGCCGTGACCTTCTGGATCTACCGAAGAACCTTTAAGACGGTACGGGTGTTCTGGCTTCTGCCCGGTGTGATTCTGGGAATTATTGCGGGTACCACCATAGTGGCCAATTCACCTAACAATCTTCTGCGATGGGTCATGGGGGGTGTGGCTGTATTCTTTTTGCTCTTTACAGGAATCAGCGGTATGCTTATCCGAAACAAGACCTCGTTTCCGCTCTGGATAGGCATCCCCTTGAGCTTGGTTGCGGGGGTTGTAAGTTCCATTTCCAATATTGGAGGTACGCTACTCTCCCCTTATGTGTTAACGGAGACGATTCCGCCAGCCTATTTTGTGGGAGGCATGAGCTTTCTTTACTTGGTCATGACTGGCTTGAAGATGGTGACTTTTACCCTAGCGAATCTCATACATTGGCAGGACCTCCTCATGGCTCTGCCTTCAATCCTGACGATTATTGCGGGAGCACATATCGGACAGTTTCTAAATCGGAAAATCTCGCTGGTCTATTTTCGCTGGGCGGTGTTCGGCGTAGTGGGCATATCGAGTGTACTATTATTTACCACGCGATGAAGACTTGTTTAAATATGATGGGGGTGACAGGCGCTGTGAATCGTATTGGATTTATTGGACTTGGCACAATGGGGCTGCCCATGGCGACGAATTTATTAAAGAAAGGGTATCACCTCACTATCTACAACCGTACAAAGCAAAAATCGTTTCCATTGCAAGAGCTGGGTGCCGAAATTGTGAATTCCCCCAAAGACGTTGCTGCAGCCTGTGACGTGGTGTTTACAATCCTCACGGCCGATGCCGCCGTTGAAGAAGTGATGTTCAGTGAACAGGGCATTCTCCAAGGAGCCCATACCGGACTCATCGTGGTGGACAGTAGTACGGTATCTCCAAACACAAGTAAAAAAATCGCTCAAGTGCTGCAAACATCGAATGTGGAATTCCTCGATGCACCCGTCACGGGCAGTGAACCGCAAGCTATCGCAGGGGTCTTAACGTTCATGGTAGGCGGGAAACACGAGATTTATGAGCGTTGCCTACCTCTCTTTGAGGCAATGGGACAAAAAGCATACCACATGGGCAATCACGGTGCGGGCTCCTATACAAAACTTGCGAACAACACAATGGCTGCCATCAACTTGTTGTCGTTTGCAGAGAGTCTCGTCATGGCAGTTAAGGCGGGCATTGATCCAGATCTGTTTACACAGGTGGTAAGCGGCGGCGGTGCAAGAAGCGGTATGGCTGACAACAAAGCGCAGAAAATCATTCATCGGGACTTTCAACCTAATTTTTCAACTGCGCTGATGAACAAAGACTTGGGTTTGGCAATAAATCTCGCAAATGAACTACAAATTCCCGTTCCCGTCCTGTCGACAGTCAAAGAAATGCTGAAAATAAGCATCAGCAACGGTTATGGAAATGAAGATGTCTGTTCCGTTATTAAGTGTTACGAACAATGGGCCGGCGTTGAAATTCAGAAAAAATAATCCTCACAACCCAAGTTTTGATGTTTAGCATCAGCGGAACGGTTCCTCCGTTATGATGATGGCGGTCGTACGGGAAGTACGGGAAATCACCGAACTCCTCCACCATTTTCTCAGGCCCCTTTTATCAACCAACCGATGAACTCGTCGATGAACTGGGTTCGCCGCCGGTGAAAATGGTGCCTGCTCGCACCCCCTGCTTGCTGGCCGTGACGAGATAGACTTCTGCACCTCCGTTCTGGAGGCCCGGAACCTTGACCTGCACGCGGGTGGATTGCCATGAGACAATGGGGGCAATTGCGCTAATCTGAGCATTCGTCCCACAAAATTGGCAAACCGTCACCTGACCTGGCGTGCTGCCAAATCCCTGACCAGTGATGGTCAAGAGGGTACCTGCAGGTGCCTGTATTGGAGATAGTCCGGTCACGACAGGAGCGGCTGCCCCCACGGTGAACAATGGCCATGCGGCGTCGCTCCCTGGCCCGACAGGTGTTCCTCTTGCGGTCCAGAGTGAGGGATATGCATTTCCAGTGGGTAATCCCTCGGGTATCGCACATTGAATGACGGTAGGCGTCCAAGATCGAATGATTGCCACCCAGTCGGACCTACCGCTTGTCGGTGTGAAGGTCACTCGGCCTGGAACCGTCCCAAAATTGGAACCCATAAAGGTCACCACGGTTCCCGGAGGTCCAGACGTGGGTCTCATTGAAAGCAATACGGGACCGGCGGCTTGTGAGGAGCCCTGCGAAGATGTAGAAGATGTATTCGAGGAAGCAGAAGAACTATTCGCAGAATTTGAGGACTGAGTGGTTGAGCTTGCGTTGTTTCCCGCTGCATGCTGAGGCGACGAACTCGCATTTGAAGAAGAGGAAGAGAGAGGTGAAGTTTTGGCAGGAGAACTTGACGTCGGCTTCGCCGATGTCACAGATGGATGAGTCTGATTGGTAGAAGCGTGAGAGTGTGTAGACGAGGATGCGGTAGATGAATGTGTGAACACACCGCAACCCACTAAAAACAGGCCGATTGCCCCTACAGCAAGGCCAAAACTCAGATTTCGAAAATATCCATTTCCCATAAAGGTTCCCCTGCCTTGAGTGCTGGAATCTCAGTGTCAATCAACAGTCTAGGAGAGGTCTGCAACATATGATTAAAATCGTGTCCACTATCAATAGCAAAAAACAATAGCTAAAAACCGTCATCATCAGAATAGTCTAAAAAACTTGCAGAAACCTACCTTTGTCATAGATTTACAGTTTTATTGAACGAGTTCCCTATGACGTTTTTGTTTCTGTTAACCCGTTGAATGATTACTGGGCAAACTCCACGAGTGCACACAGAATGCCCTACTTAAAGTGCGTGTCCAGAGAGGGGTCTGGTCAGACCCAAGCAGTGCGAAGAGGCCAGCCCAAAATGCGCACTGGGTCTGCTCCCCAGTGGGGAGCGTTTAGACCGGCGTGAGCCCCGTGCCGTACGTTTTTGGACCGTGAAAGAGCATTTTGGGCGACGACGCGGCAATGCGTCGGGGAGTTCTGACCCCTTTCCGGACAACCTCTTAAAATACAATTTTACTTATTGTAGTTCGGTCTGTGTATTTGTCAAGGGATGATTTACTCATTCGCGCGAGAACCAGCATATCCTTTGCATCGACACTAGATGGTATTCAACCTGACACAGGCTACGTTGAATCCCATGTCTGTGCTATGCATTTTCCAAATCCCTTTCGAGAATGGCAATGCGCTCTCGAATCGCCTCGTCTTCAGTAGTGCCATGACCGAGCCCCATGCGGTAGATTCGAAACGCCTTCTCTAAATCCACATACGCTGGTGCAGCAGCAAACGTCGGGCTGTACTCGTCTCCCCACCCGATGTACGCCCAAGCATCATCTGGAAACCGCTCAATCAGCGATTGATAGACCTCATCCCCCATAACCGGATTGTCCAAGCGGAAGAGTGATTCACCCTCTGCTCGGCCCCAATTCAACCGATTGGAATTAGACTCAGTAAACTGCAACTGGACCGTGCGAGCAAGATCCAGCCGCTTTTGAATGTATGTCTGTCCAAATCTCCACAGATTCCCTAGCAGTTCCTCCAGATCCATCAACCAATTGGATACAAACTCATTAACATAGACGCGCAATCTATCATCTAGTGTTTCAAGCGAGCGGATGTCGTGCTTCCTAGCCCAAGCAATCACGAACTCCCAAGCCCGCCACCAAAGATCACACGCCTTTTTTTCATCAACATGCTGCATCATGTATCCGTCCATTATCCAGAACCCAAGGTGATTGAGAAAAGGCTTGTCCGGACAGAGCCGTTCTACCAGCGTGTATATTGCGAGCCAAGAAAAATCCGCGTCTTCATCCAGTTCAAACAAGTCATCGTCGGTCTTCCATTGGACCAAAAACTCCTCGATGGATTCAAAATGACTAACCTGTTCTCGGAGTTCATCTTCATTGAGTGGAATCCCCAACGTATTCAGTTTCTCCAAAATTGCGGATGTGCTCATGGCGCGCACATTTTCAAAGGTCCAACGAAATACGGGTATTCGATGGGTCTCTGTCCTGTGACTGTGCATGTTAACCTGCCGCCTCTGTGGCTTTCTCGGTTGCTTAGGTTCGGGTGGATGCCACTTGTACTCCGGCTTATCGATACAGCACTTTTTGAACTTCTTTCCGCTTCCACATGGACACGGATCGTTGCGTCCAACATTCATGGAAATCTTCAACTCCCTAGTATTATTCCTCCCAGTTACAGCAGCGCGTTTCCTCTGAATGGCATCGCAATCGGCTGTAAATTGCATTGACTAGCCATTTCCGTGTTGGACTGTCCAGTTTGTCCAGATACTTCGTAACTTGCTTGCGCACCTTCAGTTCATGCAAAGTCTTCACCGTACTTCTGCATAAACTCGTCCAACGTCATGTAGTCGTTGTCAGCTTTTGCTGCCTCAATGTCCCGAATGTCTTCTGACGTCAATGGTTCGTCGTCAACGGGAACAACGATACTTGGCAGGGCGTTTGCAAGCCGTTGAACCTGTTCGACAGACAATCCGTCAATCAGACGATGGAGTTCCTCTTTTGAAATCGCCATCGACGTTCCCTCCCAACTTCAAATTGCTTCTAGTGCCATTGTACGTCACAGACGGTTTGTCTGACAGTCGTTTGTCAGTCAACAGACGTTTGGACGACAATTCCAGTATTAACGCTAGTATTGACACTATTGACCACTGTGGAAACGTCTCCCCCACCGTTTTCCAACCCCTACAGTGACATGTGACTCCGGGGTGCCCTCTTGATATACTGAAGACAGTTCACAGGCCTTTCCGGCCCAACTTTCGTATAAAGGATTGTTTTCTATGCCGACATTTACCTATGGAACCACATCCATTGATTATACAGTCCATCCCCAGCCATCGAAACGAGACTGCACCATCGCAGTGGACTGGCAATCCGGTGTTTCTGTGGTTGTGCCTGAAAATATCAACCCAGAGCAAATTGATATGGTTCTATATAAAAAAGCTCCCTGGATTTTACGACGTCTTGCCGAATTACGCGAAATTCACCCCCTGCCTGCACACCACGAGTTCATCAGCGGGGAGAAGTTGCCCTATTTGGGACGACAATATCGACTCAAGGTGCACACAGACCCCGCCATTGAGGAAGTCTCGTTGAAATTCCAACACGGTCGATTCGTGGCTGTGGCACCCAAGGTCTGTGACCCCGCATGGCGTTCCGAACAATTGTCACAACAGTTCCGAGACTGGGTGGTGGAACACGGCTGGGTCAAGGTGCAACACCGCATAGAGTTATTTGCCCCGCGCCTGGGAGTGGCTCCCTCCAAAGTCCTGCTCAAAGAGCAACAGTCCCGTTGGGGCAGTTGTACGAAAAGCGGTGTCATCCACATCAATTGGAAGATTCTCATGGCCCCCATGCGGATTGTCGACTATGTGGTGGTTCATGAACTGGTCCACATGCGCCATCCCAACCATTCCTCCGAATTCTGGACCACCCTCCAGTCTGTGATGCCCGATTATCACGAACGCAAAGAATGGTTACGCCTGCAAGGCCCCACATTGGAACTATGAAGATAAAATTTGAAAGTATGAAGACTGGAATTGAGAATGCAATAGAACAGAAATCAAATTTCACGAAACGGAGTCCGCTCATAAATTCATGCTGTTGAGAATCTCCCGCAATTGCACCAACTCCTCTTTACTCAGGGTGATGCCCTTGCCCATCTTGTCGTGCTCAGGGGCCCATTCCCGAATGTCGTACTTGGCTTCTTTATCATTCCAAGTCATGAAGTTGAGTTCCTTCTTCCAACCCTTGGTTGACTCCGAAAGAACCCCCACCGTTTGTTTAATCTCAAATTTAATCTCTGCCATCTTTCGCACCTCCAAGTTATGCCTTAAAATGCGCCTTAGCCAGGTTCATGACCTGTTGTGTCACAATCTCCAGCTTCTCTGCAGGACACTTTGCCGCGCGGAGTTGCCGCTTGATGCGACTGCGCATTTCCCGCTGAACGTCTTCCTTGCTTGGCCAATCCCGAATCTTCTGGAGGGTCGAGACCTCCTCGAATACAATTTGCGCAAGATCTGTCAGCTGTTCCTCATCAAAGCGGTCTGACGGCAGTTCCGACCGCATCAAGTCGTAATAGGGACGCTGTTCATGCGCCATGCCAGAAGCGGATTCGGCCAGGCTGTAGCGCTGAATATCCTCGCGAATCAATTCCTTCAACTGCAGCACCAACTGCACCGTCTCTAACCGGAATGCCTTCCAGTCAGCAATCAACTTCTCCAATTTCTCCCGCAACGACGAATAATGAATCGGGTTCTCATCGAATTTCACGCGAATTTCATGGCGAATGGCATGTTCCATTTCCGACGCCTTCGCCTCATCGGAGGTCATCTCCTCGACCCAGTCGGTGAAACGACTGGAAAGAATATCAATGGGATCATGGAGAATTTCAATGGCGTTCACTTGCACGTGCTCCACAATCAGTTGTCTGACCTTAGCCCCGCAATCCGAAATGTCCAATTCCTCGTCCCGGAACCGCTGCTTGGCGGCAAGGCGAACCTTTCCCAGAAACTTCAGGTCTTCCCGATAGGGATTGGCCAAAGGACTGGGCATCACCAAGTCCATACTTTGCGCAAATCGCTTGAACGCCAGGTCAAACTCAACCCGCACATCCTCAGGCTCCAGCACCCGGATACACGCTTCGAGACAATCCAAGTCCACCCCGGCAAAAAAGCGCATGGCAGCACGATGGCGACTCTGTAGTCGAGGCAGTTCAGATTCCACAGGCATCATGACCCCTCGGATGTCCTTTTCGTGGAAGACGTCCAGCGCCTGTTTCAAAAATGCTGAAACCCCAAAGTAATCCACAATCAAGCCATAGTCCTTCTTGTCATAGGTGCGGTTGACCCGGGCAATCGCCTGGAGCAAGTTGTGTTCCCGCAACGGCTTGTCCAGATACATCACCTGTTCCGCAGGGGCATCAAACCCAGTCAAAAGCATGTCGCAGACGATGATGAATTGCAACTTGTCATCCGGGTCCTTGAACCGCTCAATGTAGGACTTCTGCTGGGACTCGGACAGCTGATATCGTTTCAATTCATCAGAGTCATTGTGATTGGCAGAAATGATGACCACCGACTCGGGGGCATTCAAGGTATCCAGGGTTTTCTTGTATTGGATAGCCACCTCCCGGTTGATGGTGACCACCTGGGCCTTGAAATGATTGGGCGCAATAAACTGCTCATAGTGCTGAATCAGATCCATGCAAATGGCTTCAATGCGGTGGGGTGCGGCAGTAATCGCCTCCGTCGTGGCATACTTCTGCTTGATGCGTTCGCGGGTATCCTCATCATAAGGAGCAAATATCCGGTCAAACAGGGCATCCAGAGAACGGCCCTCAATTTGCAAGTCGGGCATGCGGCTTTCGTACAGAATAGGGACCGTCGCTCCATCCTCCACCGACTGTTGAATGGAATAGGTGTCAATGTACGATCCGAACGTTTGGAGGGTGCTCTTATCCTTCTTGTCAATGGGGGTGCCCGTAAACCCAAGGTAGCAGGCATTGGGCAGGGCGGTCCGCATGTTGGTGGCCAACCCCTTGTACTGGGTGCGATGGCTCTCATCCACCATGACGAAGAGGTTTGCGTCTAAACTGAGCACCTTCTCCTCTTCAGCTTCCACCTCCCGAAACTTTTGGACGGTTGTCATGATAGTTTTCCCTGACCCTAAGCGCAACAACTCTCGCAGCCCCACGACACTGTCGGCCTGTTGGGGGTTGGGGAACCCACAGCGTTGGAAGGTGCCCGTGATTTGCGTATCCAAATCCCTGCGGTCAGTTACAACCAATAGGGTCGGATTCAGAAAATCTGGCAAGCGCCGCAATTTCACTGCCAAATACAGCATGGTCAACGACTTGCCACTGCCCTGCGTGTGCCAAACCACCCCGCCCCGGTCTCTGGGCGTTTGTGCATGGGTGATGCGGTGCACCGCCTTATTGACGGCGCGGAACTGCTGGTAACGAGCCAACTTCTTGAGAGTGCGTCCGCCCTCCGGTTCGTACACAATGAAGTTTTGCACCAAGTCCAAAAGGTTGCGCTGTGTCAACATGCCAACAACCAGCACGTCTTGCGGCGTAATCTCCGCCCCCAAATCGGCCAACGTCAGGGGGTACGGGTCCTTCCACTCCCGATAATGGCGCAATTTCGCCCCCACCGTCGCATACTTTGCCTGTTGATTGCACGTACTGATGAGCATTGCGTTGTAGTAAAACAGGCGATCCGCTTCAGACTGGTAACGCTCCAATTGCTTCACACCCTGGGCCACCGGGCTGGTAATGAACGGGCTTTTACATTCCACCACAACCAGCGGCAGGCCATTCACAAACAACACCACATCCGGAATGATGTTGTCCGTCAAACCGCTGACCTTAAACTGGTTTACCACCAAGAACTCGTTGTTGTCCGGGGTCTCAAAGTCAATCAGGCGAACGGTCTGATTCTTCTTGCCCCGCCCCAGGTCTTGTTCGACGGAAATATACTGGACGATGTCCTCATGAATTGCTTCATTGGCTTCCATCAGGCTGGCGGCTTCCACATGGGCCACATCCCGAACCACCCTGTGCAGGTTATTCTCGTCAATCCACGGGTTAATCCGCTGGATGGCGTCACGTAAACGCTGTTGCAAAACCACATCCCGCAATGTCTGGCGTTCGCCCTCCAGGTAAGCCCCGTGAATGTAGATATAGCCCAGTTTTTGCAACTGGGCGATGAGGCGGCTTTCAACCAACTCCTTCTCATTCCAGCCCTGCATGGTCATACAAGGACCTCACTTGGGAAATCGACGTGGACGCGGACTTTGCCTGTGAGAAGAACTTGCATAAGCGAATGTTTTAGATGGTTAAGATGTTTCAGCGTCAGTTTCTCCACATCAATCTTGTCATCAACGGCAGTTACGATGTTTACAATTTTCCTCTGTTCGTCCACAGTCGGCAACGAAAGCGGTACCTTCGTTAAGTCCTTTAGTGGAAGCTGTGGCTGTGCCGAACCTGACGCGATTTCTGAGAGATACTTTTGCGTTCTAAAGAATGACAGATATGCGTGCAGAAAACGAGAATTAATCGGTTTTTCGCAGCGGAGTATTGCCATTTGTGCATTTATAAAAGCTGTCTCAAATGGACAAACGAATACTGCGACATTGCCCACACTTCCTCTGAGAGTGATTATCACATCGTCTCTACAGAGTTTCCCTTTCCCTAGAGAATCAAATTTCTCTTGAGCGATATAGTTCACCCTGTCCAGTACGAGACGGTGATTCTTGATGTTCGCTGTGCTGAGGAACGGCACACCCTGTTCAACCAAGTCAGATTGCTTGGGATACTTTGACGACCTATCTCCGTCAATCAGTTTAGCTACCTCCCCTAAAGTTACAACATCCCACTCTGCCGGAATCTCACCAATTTCCGTCTGTTTGAATGTCGTGTGCCCAATTCCCCGCGTCAGCAACTGCTGCATCAAGCCGCGTTTGACCCGTTCGGTCTGGTCGATGATACGTTGCGTGGCGGTGATGGCATCGTCAACGGACGTTAGGATAGCGGCGATTTTACGTTGTTCCCCGTTATTCGGCAAAGGGATAAGGAAGTCTCCAACTTGTTTCAAACTGAGATTTGGTTGGGCACCTACTGTTGAAACTTCTTTGATGTACTTCTCCACGCTCGGACCACTGAGTGCGTAGAAAATATACTTTCTATCTACTCCTTCACATAGACGCACAATTGAGACTGCTTGGTTTGTGTTGGCAGGTAAAATGTCTT
>DAHWFY010000001.1:0-25240 GCA_027336365.1 Bacillota bacterium
GATGCCGATGGCTATTGTCCTGATGAGTGGGATGAGCGTCAGCACACTGTTGACGCTGTTTGTGCTCCCCGTATTTTATCTTGGATTGCATCAATTGAAAGGGGGAATAGGATGGTTGGTTAAACAGGTGGGACGCGGATGAGTGTTTCGGTGACGCATTGAGGTTGTCCGATTGAGGTTGTTCGATTGAGGTTGTTCGATTGAGGTTGTCCGAAACTTCCATGGCCTGACGGCCACCACCCTTTGAAAGTCTTCACCCTTTGGGGAAAGACACCGTATAAAACAGAATTTTTAGGAGGAGAAAACCAACACATGAACAAAGGGACAAGAGTTCTGCACAGAAAACTCGTGGGAACAGTAGCTTTACTGGGGATTGTCAGTCTGGCTTTGACTGGCTGTGGGGGTGCGGGAACCACCAGCGCCGCCGCGAACACCGTGGGAACCCCTGCCGCCGCAACCGCATCGACTCACCACACAAAGGGCAAGCGCCGTCTTGTCTGGCAACTGTTGATGACTCCCACAACACCCAAAGCTGGGCAGGGCGTCTCCTTACAAGTGACCCTTGCCAGTACGACGGGTAAGGTTCCATCCGGCACGATGACGGCGGCCTTAATACAGGCACGAAAGCATGGCAGTACGGTGGGCGCGAACTCTACCGGCTCCGCCGCGGGGGCCAATACCACCAGTGGGACAGGCTCCACCAAGAGTGCCCTAGCGAACGTGACATTACAATCGAAACAGTCGGGCGTCTATACGGGAACGGTCACTCTCCCTGCCCAACCTGGACATTACCGATTGGTGATCTCGCTGAAGTTGGCCACGCGCACCCTTCACCACAGTTTCCTTGTGAAAGCCGCCTGACCTAGAAGAGATCAGCGTAACGGACCTGATTCAGACGTGATTACAAAATCCATCGTTACAGGTGTTGACGAATGCCGCGATGGACGTATGGACTCAAAATGGGCCAATGTTACGGGGTCAATTGGCCCATTTTGAGGATTATGTTTGATACAAATGGACTATATCTTTTCCTGAATGAAACGATCTATCCTAGGAACGGGAACTCTTGGTGCTTGTCGGGTAAATTCGAAGCAGGTCTTTGCTCGGCGTTTGGTTTCTGTGTGCCCCTTAAAGGAGCGTTTCAATCATGGCCAGGATACGAATTTTTACAGGTCATTTCGGTAGTGGTAAGACGGAAATTGCACTGAACTACGCTGTAAAGTTGGCGAAAAAAAGAGAACGGGTTTGCGTTGTCGACATGGACATCGTAAACCCATTTTTCTGTTCCAGAGACGTGGGCTTCGAACTGAAGAACCAAGGGATCCGGCTTATTTCCGCCCAGCCCAGTCTTGCCAATGCAGAATTGACGGTCATCCCGCCGGAAGTGATGGCCATCTTCAATGATCCGAGTTACGAGGTCGTCGTCGATGTGGGTGGAGACGATGTGGGAGCGGTAGCGCTTGGCCAATTCAATCGGTACTTTCAGGCTGAGCCGTACGACATGTATTTCGTGATCAATAAGAATAGACCCTTGACGTCAACTCGGGAAGGGGTGGTGGAATACATCCAGAGTATTGAGACGGCTTCCAGGTTGAAGGTGACCCACCTCATTTCGAACACGAATATGTCGTATGAGACGACGGCAGAGGACATCTTGATGGGAGATGGTTTTGTTTCAGAGTTGGCTGCAGAATTGCATATTCCTCACTCGTACACGGTTTGTCGGAGAGACCTTAAAAGTGAGATTGAGGGCAGAGCCCGAGGAGAGGTCTGTGCCATTGATATCTTCATGAAGGCCCCGTGGGTGATGTAAGCGTATACAACAAGATGTATCATCATGCAAAGGGAGGCAGTGAGTATGCCGAGAGCCACCTTTAGTGAGGACATATGTAAAGGATGCGGTTTGTGCATCGACGTCTGTCCCACCCACATCATTCAGTTTTCAGACAAGCTCAACGTGAAAGGCTATCATTCCGCGACGGTGCAGGAAGAAGACATGGGAAAGTGCACGGGCTGCACCTTCTGTGCCATGATGTGTCCGGATGTCGCGATTGCGGTCAGTCGATAAAGGGGGAGGGAAGAGATATGGGGAACAAGGTCTTGATGAAGGGCACAGAGGCCATCGGTGAAGCGGCTGTACGGGCAGATTGTCAATGCTTTTTCGGATATCCGATTACCCCTCAGACAGAAGTCGCAGCATACATGGCAAAAAAGATGCCCAAGTTGGGCAGAGCGTTTGTCCAGGCTGAGAGTGAAGTTGCCGCCATCAACATGGTTTACGGAGCGGCGGGAACAGGGGTCAGATGCATGACTTCTTCCAGCAGTCCTGGCATCAGTCTGATGGCAGAAGGAATCTCTTACCTTGCTGGCGCAGAACTTCCTTGCCTCATCATCAACATCGTTCGGGGAGGCCCGGGACTGGGCAGCATCCAAGCTGCTCAATCCGACTACTTTCAGGCAACCAAAGGGGGCGGCCATGGAGACTACAATATGCCCGTATTCGCTCCTTCATCCGTGCAAGAAATGGTGGATCTGATTCAGGACGCCTTTGATGTCGCAGATTTGTACAGAACACCCAGCATGGTGATGGGGGACGGAATGCTGGGGCAAATGATGGAACCGGTGGAATTTCGGGAAAGGGAACCCAGAAGGCTCCCGGAAAAGGATTGGGCTGCAACAGGTTTGCTTGGAAGAACGAAGCACAATGTCATCAACTCTCTCTACCTGGAGCCGGAAGAATTGGAACAGCACAACACACGTCTGCAGGCAAAGTACAAAACCATCCAGGAAAATGAAACCAGGTATGAGTTGTTCCATTGTGATCGCGAAAATGACTTGATTCTCGTTGCATACGGCACCACGTCGAGAATTTGCAAAAATGTTATCAAGGCGGCTGAAAAGGATGGCATTAAACTGGGACTTGTGCGTCCCATTACACTTTGGCCGTTTCCGGACCAGGCTTTTGAAGAGACGGTCACCCGAACAAAATTTGGCTATCTCAGTGTCGAAATGAGCGCTGGTCAGATGGTGGAAGATGTGCGCCTTGCTGTAAACGGAAGAAAACCCATTGATTTCTATGGAAGAACTGGCGGTATGGTGCCGCATCCGGATGATATTCTTGCCAGGGTCAAGCAGATGGTGTTAGAGGGGGTGTCCTTATGGCACTGACATTTGAAAAGACCAAAGGCTTGACGGATGTTCCGACTCACTATTGTCCTGGCTGCACCCATGGAATTATTCACAGACTCATTGCCGAAGTGATTGAAGAATTGGGGGTTCTGGATAAGACCATCGGGGTTGCGCCTGTTGGGTGTGCCGTTTTGGCATACGATTATTTTTCCTGTGATATGTTTGAGGCCTCTCATGGCAGGGCTCCCGCTGTTGCGACAGGCATTAAGAGGGCCAAGCCAGACAGCGTGGTCTTCACCTACCAGGGGGATGGAGACCTGGCGGCGATTGGGACGGCCGAGGTAGTCCATGCGGCCACACGTGGTGAGAAGATTACGACGGTATTTGTCAATAATGCCATTTATGGCATGACGGGAGGCCAGATGGCTCCGACAACATTGCCAGGGCAAGTTACGGAAACTTCCCCTTATGGACGAGATACGCAGTTGGCAGGCTTTCCAATTCGAGTTTCTGAGATGATATCGACATTGGAAGGGGCTTGTTATGTGGAACGAGTTTCCGTGGACAGCGTCAAAAACGTTCTAAAAACCAAAAAGGCGATTAAAAAGGCATTCGAGTATCAGCTTGCCGGTAAAGGATTCAGCATGGTAGAGGTGTTGTCCACTTGCCCAACAAACTGGGGATTGTCGCCAACAGAGGCAATGGGTTGGCTACGGGAGAATATGATTCCGTACTATTCTCTCGGAGTGAAAAAGGATATCGCGGGGGAGGTGAAGTAACATGCCATCCCAGGAAGTGGTCTTTGCCGGCTTCGGTGGACAGGGAATCCTTTCAATGGGGAAATTTCTTGCCTATGCAGGAATGGAAGCCAATTTGAATGTCTCCTGGTTGCCGTCCTATGGTCCGGAAATGAGAGGGGGTACCGCGAATTGCGGCGTCATCCTTACGGATGAAGCCATTGGGTCGCCGGTGGTGACGCGGGCGACATCTGTGGTTGTCATGAATAGACCTTCTCTTGAAAAATTCGAGCATATGCTTGAATCGGGTGGGTTGATGATTATTGATAGCGACCTCGTCAACAGATCTGCCGAGAGAACGGACATCGAAGTGATTCGCATTCCCGCTCAGACGTTGGCGGAACGGTTGGGAAACAAGAAGGCGGCCAACATGATTCTCTTAGGGGCGCTGGTGAAAAGGACGGAAATTGTTTCCTTAGAGGTTCTGCTCCGTTCCATTCAAGCGCATGGCAAAGCGGAATTTTTCCAGGTCAACAAGCGAGCCATTGAAGAGGGAGCACAACGAGTCCCTTTGCTGGCACATTAGGACTGCGCATTGCCTGCAGACAGGGGTGTGGGAAAGCCCCAAGTAGAAGCTCCACCTGGGTCTCAAACCCAGGTGGAGTTTATTTTTTACACTAACTGGTATATGACAAAATTTAGTTAGAAATAGTTACTTGTAATTCCACCGTCAATCACCATGATGGATCCGTTAGTCCAGTCGGACTCGTCTGAGGCCAGGTAAACCGCGTAGTGTACGATGTCCTCGGGCCTGCCGAATCGACCACTGGGCTGGCGGCTCAAACGGACATTCCGGGCCTCCTCGTCCTTGAGTAGCCATTCGGTCATCAATGGGGTTTCAATCGGTCCAGGGCAAATGGCGTTGGTACGAACACCATGAGGGCGGAACTGAATGGCCAAGGATTTGGTCAGGGAAATGACTGCACCTTTGGATGCAGTGTAGGCGTCCTGGGGAACGCTGCATCCTACCAGAGAGACAAATGAAGCAATATTAATGATGGATCCTTTGCCTTGGTTTACCATAGGCGGAATGACATATTTGCACAGAAGAAAGATGCTGCGGACGTTAACCGCCATGACCAAATCCCATGTCTCCACACTGGTGTCAGTGACTGAATGATCACTTTCTGGCATAATACCTGCGTTATTGTATAGAACATCCAATTTTCCAAAGTAATCATAAGCCGCTGATACGGCATTTTTCACATCGCTTTCCTGGGAAACATCACAGGCGAAAAAGCGCACATCCGCACCTAGGGACCGGAGTTCTGTCTCAACCTCCAAACCGGCATTTTCATTCATCTCAAAAATAGCAACTCTTGCACCCTCGGCTGCAAACATCCCCACAGCTCTGCGGCCCATGCCGCTACCTCCGCCTGTTACAATGCACACCTTGTCTTGCAGTCTCATGTAGAGAATGCCTCCTTGTTTGTTCTCGTACACTTTATCCCCGCTCGAAATAGCGAACCTTCTCCCAATCTGTCACGCTTTGCTCAAAAGCCTGTTGCTCGACTCTGGCTGCGTTAAGGTAGTGGGCATGAACCTGCGGACCGAGAGCCTCCTCGGCAAATTCACTGGAAGCGAACACCGTAATGGCTTCGGCCAACGATTCGGGCAATCGAGGGGCTTCATCTGCCACGTAACCGTTGCCCTTCCACTCCGGAGGTAAGAGCAACTGACGTTCAATCCCGTCCAGCCCGGCCATAATCAACGCCGCTCCCGCAAGATATGGATTGGTATCTGCTCCTGGAAGTCGATTTTCAACTCGCAGACCGCTGTTCTGTCCAACGACTCGCAAACCGCAGGTGCGGTTGTCTATTCCCCAAACTAATCGGGTGGGAGCCCAACTCGCTGTGGCATACCGTTTATACGAATTGACATTGGGGGCAAAGAGAATCGACAGGTCACGGATATGATAAAGAACTCCAGCCAAAAAATGACGCATGACATCAGACATGCCATATTTCTCGGCGGTCCGGTCAAAAAATGCATTTTCTCCGCGTGAGTTCCACAGACTCACATGAAAGTGACTGCTGGAACCGGTCCAGGAGTGATGAGGTTTTGCCATGAAAGTAGCAGCGTAACCGTTCTGCATGGCGATTTCTTTGACCCCATGTTTCAACAGAACATGCCTATCAGCCGCTTCCAAGGCTTCTGCATAATCCATGTTGACCTCGTGTTGGGCAATCCCGGCTTCACCTTTGGTGCCTTCAATCGGAATGCCCGCTTGCGCTAGATATTCTCGAAACTGGCGATACAGGGGTTCATTCCGTGTTCCCTGCAATAAATTGTAGTCTTCGTTGTAGTAACCGGCCAATTGGAGATCCTGATAACGCTTTGCAAAGGCCACTTCATAGCTTTCTCGCAGCAGATAAAATTCCAGTTCCGAAGCCATCTTGACGGTATAACCCAAACTTGCTGCTCGCTCCAGTTGACGTTTAAGCACCGTTCGGGGCGACACATTCACCAGATTTCCTTGTTTGTCTATCGCATCGGCCAATACCAACGCGGTTTTTGGTAACCATGGCCAAAGTCGCGCCGTTAGCCAATCAGGACGAGCCGTCCAGTCCCCATACCCCTCTTCCCAACTCATGGATGGAAATCCGGTTGGAGTACTCATTTCCATATCGGTTCCCAGTAAATACACGCAAAAGTGAACTCCATCCGCCGCTGCGTGACGAAGAAAGTATTCTTTCGTTACGCGTTTGCCCATCAATCGGCCCTGCATATCACACAAGGCAATCACGACCGTATCCAGTTCATCGGCTTCCAGTTTTGCAATCAGTTGTGTTTGTGTTAATCGGTTATCCGTTCTTTTTGCAGTCATGGTTGTGTCACCTCTTCTGCAGTGTCATGGTGTTGAATTTCCGTTCAAGTCGATGTAAGCCCCATTCAAAATTTTGGGTTTACTCAAAGAGTTAGGGAGATATATTTGAGATTCGTAAATTCCTCCAAACCATGGTGTCCGCCTTCTCGTCCGTAGCCGCTTTGTTTAATCCCACCGAAAGGCGCCTGCGGCACGCTTAACGATGCGCTGTTGACGGCCACCATACCGGTTTGTAGACGCTCGGAGATTTCAAATACCCGCCGAACATCCCGTGTAAACAAATAGGCAGCTAGACCATAGGGGGTGCGGTTAACTTTCTCCAGTACCTCATCTTCGCCTTGAAATGGAATGATGGGAGCCACAGGACCAAAGATCTCTTCTTGAGCTAATTGCATGTCGTCATGAACGTTCACGAGTACGGTAGGTGCAAAGAATGAACCTTGGTCATAAGGAGATTCTTTCATACGATGTCCACCAACAAGCACTTGAGCGCCCTGTGCGACGGCTGCTTGTACGAGAGACTCAATGTGGTCCACACTCCGTTGGTCAATCACGGGTCCTAACTGTGTTTGTTCCACAATTCCGTGGCCCACACGGAGGGTTGCAACACTTTCAGACATTCTGTGAGAAAATTCGTCAGCAATTTTCTCGTGCACATAGATTACGTTGATTCCGTTGCACATTTGACCGCAGTTTTCAAATTTGTTGCCCACCGCCGCAGCTACCGCTGCATCCAAGTCGGCATCTGGGAAAACAATGAAGGGTGCATTGCCTCCCAGTTCTAAGGACAAGCGCTTTACTTGATTGGCGGACGCTCGAATCAGTTCTTTACCTACTTCTGTAGAACCAGTGAAGGAGACTTTACGAATCAGGGGATTTGCCATAAACTCTTGTCCAATGAGCGAAGCTGTGCCAGTTACCAGGTTGATGACGCCAGCCGGCATTCCCGCCTCGTGAGCTAATCGTACCAAGGCCACCGCTGTCAGGGGGGTTTGACTTGCGGGTTTGAGGACAAGGGTGCAGCCAGCGGCAAGGGCTGGTGCCGCTTTTCGGGCAACCATCGTGGCCGGGTAATTCCAAGGAGTGATGAGTGCCGTCACGCCCACGGGTTGACGTATGACGATAATTCGCTTATTTGTCGCCGATGCGGGAACCGTCTCACCGTACAAGCGTTTTCCTTCCTCTGCATACCATTCAATAAATTGAGCGGCACCTTCTGCCTCTTCACGGGATTCGTATAAGGGCTTTCCCTGCTCTGCAGTGAGAATATAAGCAATTTCTTCAATATTATTGCGGATTTTCTTTGCCCAGGCCTGCATGAAGTCTGCGCGTAACTGGGGGGTTAGGCCTGCCCACAAGGGGAATGCTTGGTGAGCAGCGTCAATCGCCTGTTCCGCCTCTTTTCGACCTCCCTTGGGTACGCAACCCACCCAACGTCCGGTTGCAGGATTGATGACGTCAATTACCTGTCCGTCACCTGCTGACACAAACTCGCCTCCAATGTATAAGGGGTTGGTTTGTTCCAATATCTGCTCGGTCAATGTGGTCGTCATTCGTCCATTCCTCCTATACCAGTAAATACAGTTGCGTGGATTTACATCTCCTGCTGGTGTTGCTCTCAACGGAATGGATGTCGCATGCGTTGTTTGTTGTCATGATTTATTTCAACCTCGTCCCTTAGGATATCTCCAACAGAGATGTTTGGATGGCAATGCTCATCGCTCGGGCCGAGGGAAACAAGGTCCTCGGCTCTTGCGATGAAGTGCGGACGGATTCAATCTTCCAATCTCATGGTTGATGAGGTAAGTCCGTCCACAAGAGGACCGGATGGGTAATCCAGTTCTCCAGACAATCCGCCTGTAAATTCGGAGATGGGACCCTTGAACCAGTGTCTTACGCTGATGAGATACCAAGGCACCAAAAGGGCAAAGGCTATCAGCAATACCAGGGGTGTGAAGTTAAAGTCGGTTAAGTTGATGGGCCGAGTCGTTGGCAGCATAAACAGGATACAGATCAATACGGTCCAGCCCACTGCAATCCATCCCACCAGGCTGCTCCAGCGTCCCAGTTGGAATACTCCAGGAGTGAACCGATCCGGATGTATTCGTCGCAGAAATACCGGAATCACGTAGGCCACGTACAGTCCGATGGTGGCGATGGAAGTCACCGCTGCATAGATCACTGTACTGAACAGTGCCGGTAAGGCAAGCATGAAGGCCAGACTGATGGCCAGCCAAATCGCGTTTACCGGAACATGAGTCTCTCGGTTAATCTTGTGCCACAGATGGGAGGAGGGCAGACCGTTGTCACGTGCAAAAGCATAGATCATACGGGAATTGGAAGTGATGGAAGCGGTACCGCAGAAGAACTGTGCAACGATGGCAATCAGGAATAGGGAAGTTCCCACGGACACACCCATGCGAGTGGTAAGGATGTACAACACCGGATTGGTGGCACCCATCGTTTTGGTCAAATCCGGCATGGCTGCCACTAAACCCATCAATAACACGTAACCAGCGACCGCAGAAACCGCCACAGACAAAATGATACCTCTTGGTGCAGACTGGGACGCATTCATGGTTTCTTCGGATACATGAGCTGAGGCATCATAACCCGTGAAGGTGTACTGAGCCAGTAAAAAGCCCAGCAAAAAACCATACCAGCCTGGGAATCCACTGCTGGTGTGAAAAGTACCGTACGCGAACTGCAGGGGGTGTGAATGTAACGGAGCGAAAAAGGAAAGGGCTCCAACGATGAAGATGACGCCCAACACATGCCACCATGCGCTCACTGAGTTCAACAGGGATATGACATTCACACCCATGAAATTGACCACGGCCTGAATCAATAGAATGACGGCAAAGATACTCAGCGTAGTGACGGCGCCAGACTGACCCGTGGCAGGCACACCCGGTACAAACTGGTTTAGAAGTGCGTCCACAAACTGAGCTAAACCATAGTCAATCCCAGCAGTCACGGCCACTTGTCCAATGAGGTTGAACCAAGCTGTGAACCATCCCCAACCCGCCCCACCCAGTTTGCTGGCCCAGTAGTAGAGGCCACCAGCCGTGGGATAGGCAGAAGAGATTTCTGCCATGCCAAGGGCCACAGACATGACCAATATGCTGACGATTGGCCATCCGATTGAGGCTGCCGTTGTACCGGAACTGCTTAGTCCAAAACTGAACAAGGTCAGACAGCCACTTAGAATACTGATGATGGTGAAAGAGATGGCGAAATTCGAAAACCCACTCATTGCTCTCTTCAATTCCTGGTGATACCCTAACTTCCGCAGGAGTTCCGAATCTTTTTCAAGTTGTTCTGTCATTGGTTTATGCACACATCTCACCTTCTTTCGTCCGACTTATCAAAATTTTCTTGTATCCATTCAGTAAACACAATTTCACGTATTTACCGTCCTTGCTGGTGCCGTTATCAGTGGTATGTGAGTCTATCCTTCGCTATGGCTTATTTTCTTGAACTCCTCGTAGACATTCCTCCTTTTCGTTCATACTCCGACTCCCTAGCAGACAAAGAAACGGGCACACGAGTACACAGTCCTCGCGTGCCCCTGTCTGTGAGCCTGAGAGTTACCTTTGGCGAATTAAAACCGTCAAAGTTGCTCCTTCGGCAGTCGTGTGCGACATTTTCCAGAGGTGCATCATTTAGCGCTACACAGTAACCTGAGAGTTTCTGTTCTTCCGGAGGAGGAAGGACATTGCCCCATCGGTGGCATTCCGAAGAATACACTCTCGCGCTAAATTCATTTGCCTGTATGAAGACCACGAGTCTAGTTGCCAATACCTGAGGAGGAGCGGTCTCTGAGTGCGGGTGTTAGCCTGTAAATATGTAGAACTCATGATGTTGTTTTTAGAATAGGTCAAAAGTACAGTTTTATCAATATAATTTGTCAATATTGTTGACAAGAACATGAGAGTGGGACGACTGTTTTATCTGTTTACCACCTGAAGTTGATATAACTATTGCTGTTTTTTATCGAAACGCTGTTTTTTACAGACTTCTCATGTCCTCGGGTCTCATTTTGAACCTGTGGTAGACTCAGAGGGAAACCATTGCGGTGAAAGGCGGCGGAGAGATGCGCATTTTACATACGGCGGACTGGCATTTTGGCAAGACCCTGGAGGGAAGGGACCGGATTCCAGAGCAGCGACAGTTTGTAGCGGAGTTGACGGCTCTGTGTGCGCAGGAGCGCATTGATCTGGTGCTGGTGGCGGGAGATGTTTACCAGACGGTCAATCCCAGCGCTCAAGCGGAGGAATTGTTCTATACCGCGTTGGACGGGCTGTCGGCGGGTGGAACCCGTGGGGTGGTGGTGATTGCCGGGAACCATGACAATGCGGATCGCATTGCCGCGGCTCGGCCATTGGCGGACCAACTTGGTATCACTTTAATGGGCCTGCCAAAAGACGTCCTGACACCATCCCTGGCTCCGGGGGGAGTCCATCGTGTGCAGGCGGGACTGGGTTGGTTGGAAATAGGAATCCCCGGGTGTGGACAACGGGCGGTGATTGCTGCAGTGCCGTATCCGTCGGAGGCGCGTTTAAATGAAGTTTTGGCGGATTCTCTGGACGAGAGCGAGTTGCAAGTCCAGTACAATGCTCGTTTGGCGGGGCTATTTCGGGACCTTGGAACTCACTTTCGTCCGGATACAGTAAATTTAGCCATGAGTCACGTGTACGTGCAAGGCGGTCTGGAATCGGATTCTGAGGTACAGATTCAGGTGGGGGGTGCCTATGCAGTTCATTCCAGCGTGTTCCCCCCGGAGGCACAGTATGTGGCTCTTGGACATCTGCATCGCCCTCAGGGGGTGCAGGGCACACCCATGCCCATGCGTTATGCGGGGTCTCCTCTGGCTTATAGTTTCTCGGAAGCAGGACAGCGCAAGTCCGTGGTGGTGCTTGACGTGGTACCGGGGCAGCCAGTGGTATGGCGTGAAATTCCGTTGAACAGTGGCAAACCGTTGGTACGATGGACGGCCAGTGAGGGAGTGGGCCAAGTGTTGCGGTGGGTGGCAGAAGGAAGGGACGCCCATGCCTGGATTGACCTGTCCGTACATGTGCAGACCGGATTGCAGTTGGAGGAGATTCATCGCTTGCGAGATGTCTTTCCGGGGTTTGTCCACATTCGTCCGGTGCTGCCAGAGCAGGATGGCACGGACCCCAACAGACAGCGGGAGGATGTAGCCGAGTTGCCACTGGACCAGTTGTTTAAGCGTTTTTATCACGAGCGACAAGGGGTTCCAGCAGACGAGGGACTGGTTCACTTATTTCTGGAGTTGGCCGCAGACTTGGATGAAGGGGATGCGGTCCATGGGGATGACGGAGCAGGGGAGGGGATGGAGGCATGAGACCCATTCGCTTGTCCATCACCGGATTGCACAGTTTTCGAGAGAAACAGGAAATTGACTTTACAGCTCTCACGGATACGGGAATGTTTGGGATTTTCGGTCCAACGGGTAGTGGCAAATCCACTATTTTAGACGCTCTCACGCTCGCTTTGTACGGGGATGTAAGCCGGGCTGAGCACAGCACACAGGCCATTCTCAATCATGGGGAGAAACGACTTCAAGTCAGCTTTGAATTTGAAATTGGCGGTGCTTTTCAGCGTAAGCGATACTTGGTGGAGCGCATGTACAAACGAGCGGATGGGTTTTCTGTACTGCACCAGAGCAGTCGATTGTTGGAATTAGAGCCCCCTGCAATGTTGGAGAACACTGCTAATCTAGTGCTCAGCGCTGAAAGGGATGGGCATTCCTCGCGTTTGCAGGCGGACGTGGCTGGGGAAGGCAAAGCGGCTGAATTCGGTCAGGTGGTGCTTGCCGACAGCAAGAATGCGGTGAATCAGAAAATCCGTGACATTCTCGGTCTGGAGCAGAGCGATTTCACCCGTGCGGTGGTCCTGCCACAGGGGAAGTTTGCTGAATTCCTGCAATTGACGGGCAGTGAGCGCAATCGCATGACGGAACGGTTGTTTGGCTTAGAGCAATATGGTCAATCCCTTGTGGACAAGGTCAAGGGGCGTCTGGATGGGGCGCAACAGGAACGGGCCACGGTGACGGCGGCGCAACAGGAATTGGGCGACGCCTCGCGGGAGGCAATGGTGACGGCTGAGGAAACTGTGGCCCAGGCAAAGTCTGCATTGTTGCAGGCGGCCGTCGAGTTGGCGCAGGCGCGAGAAAATCACGCTCAGGCTAAACAGGTGTGGGACTTGCAAACACAGCGGACTCAGGCGCAGGCGGCGCAAGCGGACCACGGAAAGCAAGCCGATGAGATAGAGCAGGTTCGCCATACCTTGGCTATGGCCGAGCGGGCCAGGCGGGTGTGGCCACTGGTTCTGACCACCCAGGGAGCGCAGGTGGACTTGGAACGGTATCTGGCCGAATACGACCATGGGGTGGCACACGAGGCAGAGATGCGAGCTACACTGGTAACGACGCAGGACCAATGGCGTGACCTGCAGGAACGCCAAGCGGCGGAAGAACCGGTCCTGTTGCAGCGTCAAGGACTGTTGCAGGATGGGCTGGGACAGGAACAAGAACTGCGCCAGCGTCAGGAAGCATGGGAACAGGTGCAGGTGGCATATCACCAAGCGGTGGCCAAGCGGGATGAGGCAAAACAGGCCCTTGCCGAAGTGGACCGGTCGATGGAAAGCTTAACTGCGGAAATAGAACAGACGCAGCAGGAATTGGATGAGCATACCTTGGGTCCTGTGGACAGGCAACAACTGTTGGCCTTGCACCAATCAGCGACGACGTGGGAGCGACTGCGCCAGGCGGAACAGAAAGCCCAGGAGAATTTGGCGGGTCGTGCGGAGAACCTGGCGGCAGCTCGTGTTACGCTGGCCCGAGCGGTGGAATCGCGGAATGAATTCACGATGCGGCAAGAGCAAACACGTCGACAGATGGAGAAAATACGAATTCTACCACCAGGGCTGAACCTGGATTTTGCTCTATGGGACTCTTGGCTGGCTGGACTACGGCCACAGGTCCAGACTTTGCAAGAGGCAGAGAGGGTTGTAGAGAAGGCGCAATTGGCGGCTGAGGGATTGGCTACCGTGTTCCAACAATGCGAGGGTGTTGCTATCACGGAGCGAGACGTGGCGAACAGAGCACTGGTGGCCTTGACAGATTTGCGAAGGCGACGGGAGGAGCAAATTCACCAGGACGAGTTGGGCATGGCCAGTCGCTTAGCCGCTCATTTACAGGATGGGATTCCTTGTCCCGTGTGCGGATCGGAACACCATCCTCACCCAGCTTTGGTCCATGCCGACGCGGGAATTGGGATTGCAAGAGGGCGGACCTGGGATGAGTGGAGTGCGGACATGATGGAGGCGGAAAAAGCCTGGCGGACGGCGGAGGATGTAGCGCGTCAAGCCGAGGATAAGCAGGTCAGGGCCGAGGCGACCTTGACAGCAGCTTGGGAGGAGGTACGGCAACGACAAGCGGAAATTGGCGAGGCGCAGGACCGATTGGCGGCGGCTTGGCAAGGAGGGCTCACGATTGGATTGATGGAATTCTTGCAGGCCACAGTGCCGACAACTCTTGTTGCTCGGAGGGACAAAGCAAGGGACTTGATGGAGTGGGATGGAACCTCGGTGCCGAATTCGGGGCGCACTTGGAGTGGGGCGTTGGGTCACATGGAGGTAGAGGTAGCTCGCTTGCGTGACCTCTGGCAAAGGTGGCAGAGACAGTTGGATGGCTTGGAAGAGGAATGGACGAGCTTGATGCAACCGCTTCAGGAGGCAGCTCAGGAGGTTACGAGGGCAGAACAACGGGTTCAGTCGGCCGACTTGGAAGTGCAG
Source organism: Bacillota bacterium (assembly GCA_027336365.1). Lineage (GTDB taxonomy): Bacteria > Bacillota > Bacilli > Alicyclobacillales > Alicyclobacillaceae > QXHL01. The sequence goes on from DAHWFY010000001.1 coordinate 14,575, forward strand.
GCCCAGATGCAGGGGGTTGAGCAACTCAAGCAGGATGTGGCCATGGCGGCGCGGCAGATGCAGGCGAACTTGGCGGCCGCGGGTATGGTGTGCATCCATTTGGAACAAGAAGGTATGGATGTGGTGCAGCAACGCATGAAACGCATGGAAGAGGATGACCTCCGGGCGGAGGATGCCAAGATACGGTTGACCGGACTGCGCCAGTCGTTGATCAATCAGCAGGTAGCGTTGGCGGCGGCTAATGAACACTTTCAGAAGTGGGAACTATCTGTAAAAGAAAATGTAACGCGTGGGGAACAGTTGGCGGAGGAAGTCAAAGAGCGCCAGCGACGTCTTATTCATTTGACTGGCGGAAAGACGGTGGCAGACGCCGCAACTGCAGTAGAGTCGGACTTGGCTGCACTGCACGAGGCTATCTTACAGGCAGTCAGTGCGGTACAGACGGCTGACAGAAATGTTCATGAGGCCACGGAAAAGCGGGCCAAGGCGGAAGCAGAACTTCAGTCCGCCAGGCGGCAGTTTGAGCAGTCCCATCAGCGTTTGCAGGCTGCCCTTGCAGACGAGCGGTTTGTCACCGTCGGTGAAGTGGCAGATGCACGGATGGATGAGGCAAAGTGGCAAGAGCAAAGCACACGGGTTAAAGAGTACGAGGCCATGGGTGTGAGATTGCGGGCGGTGTATGACGGACTCACCCATCAACTGGCTGGTAGAACCGTGGACGAGACTCAGTGGCTAGCGGTGCAATCGCAGTTGTCCATGGCACAGATAGATCATGAAACGGCCCTCGAAGCACATGGATTTGCCAACTCCCGTTTGCAGGACATCCAGGTTCGCCATGCCCGTTGGCAGGAACTGGAGGTACAGCGGCAAGAGTTGGAGCACCAAACGGGGCACCTAGAGGCTCTGCGTAATCTGCTGCGGGGGAACAGTTTCGTCGAGTTTATGGCTCGGGAACAGATGAACGGTGTGGCTCGTCAAGCCTCGGAGCGGTTGCAAACCTTGACGCGAGGACGTTATGCTTTAAAATTGACGGAGGACGGCGGTTTTCTGATGCGAGATGACCACAATGGGGGTGTGACGCGTCCGGTGTCCACCCTGTCGGGAGGGGAGACGTTTCTCACCTCTCTGGCGTTGGCTCTGTCGCTTTCGGCTCACATTCAATTGCGGGGTCGCTATCCGTTGGAGTTTTTCTTTTTGGACGAAGGATTTGGCTCTCTCGATCCGGACTCACTTGATGTGGTGGTGACCACATTGGAGAAACTGCATTTGGAACGGATGTCCATTGGTATCATCAGTCACGTTCCTGAACTGCGTCAGCGTCTGCAAAGAAGGTTGATTGTGGAACCCGCAGAGCCGGCTGGCCGGGGCACCCGGGTGTGGCTGGAGCGCGCGTGAGTCAGCTGGCTGGCCGAGTGACCGTCAGGCCATGGGAGTCTCGAACGAACTCTATAAATTCGGTGAGGTGCCTTGGTTAAGCTGGAAAGAATAGGGATGCGAGTGGAATTCTCGCACGGTCCCACCACTGTAACTGGAGGAGTTATGATGCAAATAGGTCCAATCTTAAGTCGTATTTCAGATTTAGACAAGTCTGCGCAGAGGTCTATGGAAGAGCGACTTAATTCTTTGACAAAACCAGTTCGAAGTTTGGGACGATTGGAAGATTTGGCAATTCAGTTGGCTGGTATTACAGGAAGCATAAAACCCGCGATTGACCCTGCGGTTGTCATCCTTATGGCTGCTGACCATGGTGTAACTGCCGAAGGGGTTTCAGCATTTCCGGCAGAAGTAACATCTCAAATGGTACGTAATTTCATGACAGGTGGAGCAGGAATCAATGTATTGACCCGTGTGGCAGGAGCAACGGTTCAAATTGTGGATATAGGTGTTCAAGGAGAATTGGATTTTCCAGACCTTCTCTCACATAAGATTCGCCAGGGCACGGGAAACATGGTGAAGGGTCCTGCCATGTCCCGCAGCGAAGCCATATCTGCGATTGAAGTGGGGATGGAGGTAGCGCACAAAGCCATAGAGCAAGGGGCAAAATTAATAGGTTTGGGAGAAATGGGCATTGGGAATACGACTGCGAGTAGCGCGTTATTAGCCGCATTGGGGCAAGTGCCTATCGAACAAGTCGTGGGACTGGGAACGGGTATCAATCAGAGGGTGCGTCAGCATAAAATGGAAGTCATTCGGAGAGCGATTGAATTCAATCAACCTAATTCTTTCGATCCCATAGATTCTCTGGCAAAGGTGGGAGGATTGGAAATCGCCGGTTTGGCTGGCGTCATTCTCGAAGCCGCCGCTTTACGGATACCCGTATTGGTCGATGGATTCATCACGGCCACAGCAGCGCTGATTGCAGTGAAAATAGCCCCTCTTGCGGCTCGATATTTAATTGCTTCACATCAATCTGTCGAACCTGGTCATCGTGTCATAAACGAAATGCTGGGACTACAACCTTTGCTTTCACTTGATTTACGTCTTGGTGAGGGAAGTGGAGCCGCCTTAGCCTTACCGATTGTACGTGCTGCTGCTCAAATTGCCAAAGAAATGTCTACTTTTCAACAGGCTAAAGTCTCTGGAACAATGGATGGAACGGTTCAAGGGGCGATACAAGACGGCAATCCAGGTCTTGCTGCATATCCGTCTGAGGACGCTATAGAAAAGCGCCATGAGTTTGCTTCGGTCCATAAAGAGGGAGTATACAAGGCGATTTATGAACGTAGGGATATCCGAACATTTATTAAGCACCCGGTTGAAGAGCATAAATTACAAAAGATTCTTGAGGCGGCACATCATGCACCGTCGGTTGGATTTATGCAACCTTGGAATTTTATCGTCATTCGTTCAGAACACATAAAAATGCAGTTGCATGAAATTGTGGATAGGGAAGTGCGCATAGCGGGGCAATATTTCGAGAGTCCAAGGTCTGAATTGTATCAGAGATTGAAGGTTCAAGGTATTCTCGATGCACCCATCACGCTTTGTATAACAAATGATCCAACTCGTGATGGTAATCATGTGCTCGGTAGAAATACGATTCCTGAAACGGATGTTTATTCGGTGGTCTGTGCGATAGAAAATTTGTGGTTGGCGGCTCGTGCCGAAGGATTAGGTGTGGGCTGGGTATCGTTTTACAAAAAACAAGATGTTCGTACGATTATGAATATACCACCCCATGTTGATCCAGTTGCTTTAATCTCTATTGGATACACCCATGCCTTTCAATCCAAACCTATCTTGGAAACAGTGGGATGGGGAAAACGGCAAGAATTAGGTGAACTTGTTTATGAGGATATATGGGGAAAACAACAGTGACTTCGTCCGATTAAAGAAATAGTAGATTGTCATGAGTGCACCGAGATGGTATGGTTATGAGTATAATCACGTGTCCGGAAAGGGGGCTGGTCAGACCCAAGCAGTGCCAGGAGGCCAGCCCAAATGCGCACCAAGCGTACGTTTTCGGTACGTGAGGGATTATTTTGGGCGATGACACAGCATGTGCAGGGGAGTTCTGACCCCTTTCCGGACAACCTCTATAATCGCAAATTTTCGGGAGCTTGGTTGCGCCAGGCTGAGAGGGTAGTCGTTACACTACCGACCGGTGACCTGATCTGGGTAATGCCAGCGGAGGGAGCATGGCACGCGTCATGTGTGCAGGAGCTGCTTATTCGCTAAGCGGCTTTTTTGTTTTTTGCGGCTTGGCATTGGTAATGGCGCGGAGCGGATGGGGAGGAAAAGTGGATGGCATAGATGATGGTTGTTGGGTAAAAAGAATTGTTGTCACTTATTTGCACATAAAAAGGAGAGTTGAGACGATGGCAATAAACTCAGAATATGTGATAGAGCGTGCGTTAAATGGGGATGAAATGAGCACCGAAGAAGCAGAAGGGTTGCTTCAACTCAGTGATGATAGATCGCTTGAGCATTTGAGAAGTGCAGCGGATACACTGCGGAAAAATTTAGTTGGAGATGTGGTGACATTTGTTCGAAATCGTAATATTAACTTTACTAACATATGTAATATTGATTGCGCGTTTTGCAATTTTGCGAAACATAAAGAGGACAGCAGTTCGTTTAGCATGAATGTACCTGGTGTAATAAGAAAAATTGAAGATGCAGTTCCATACGGAATTCGCGAAGTTTGTTTGCAGGGAGGGATCAATCCAGAATGGCATTTAAACGATTATGTGGAACTTGTATCAACCATCAAGGAAAGATTTCCTTGGATTCACATTCACGCTTTCTCACCCTTTGAGTTGTTTTACATGGCTAAAAAATCGCGTATGACAGTAACCGCTGTCATCAAGACGTTGGTGAATCACGGACTCGGCTCCATTCCTGGTACTGCCGCTGAAATTTTGGATGATGAGGTCCGTAAAATCATCTGTCGAGGGAAGCTGAAAACTCAAGAGTGGCTCGAGGTAGTTGAAAGTGCTCATCAATTGGGCGTAAAAACGTCTGCGACGATTATGTTCGGACACATTGAAACTCTCCGACATCGTGCGCGGCATCTTTTTTTATTGCGTGAACTTCAAAAACACACGGGTGGTTTTAGCGAATTTATTCCTCTTCCCTTTGTCCCGTTCAAGACCAAATTGGCTCGTTTACATGACGTGACTCCCATTTCGGACATTGAGGTGTTTAAATTCTACGCAGTGAGCAGATTGTTTCTTGGGAAATGGATCCCCAATATACAAACCAGCTGGGTAAAATTGGGTAAAGAAGCGGGTGGACAAAGTCTTCATTGGGGAATCAACGATTTTGGGGGAACTGTCATCGAGGAAAACATCTCACGATTGGCTGGGGCAGACCACGGTCAATTCTTAACTGCGGAGGAGATTCAACACATCATTGAGGGAGAAGACCGGATTCCCAGAGAACGCGACACATTGTATCACATGGTTTGACTCTATCGTTTCTTTTCGATTCTATCGTTTCTTTGGGAAGACTTGTGAGCAAGGCAAGGGCGAAAAACTCGTGGACAGGTGAGTAAAAACGAGAATTTGTCAAACAATTGTTTGGAAAGGAGGCGACTTTCTTGACTAAATAGGAACCGTAGTCCATGATTTTAAAGAGAATTTAATACGACAAAATCTTACATGATTCATCAAAAAACGTGTTCAAGGCAAACTGGCGGAAACGTCAAGACGCAAAGTCGCGGGTCTAAGGGCACCATTGTCTATGACAGCCGGACTGCCACATTGCTCATCTGATGACGGTTTGTAATGGTGTAATGAGGGTCAGCGTCAAGTGCGTTGGGAGAATTGTCGACGGGATCGCTTTGAATTTGGGAGAGGTAACGATGGAAGAAATTGAACGTCGTCAAATGGAAATAAATGTATGTCCCTCGGGGGGGGGGGGGGTAATATATTCCAACAGTGATAAAAATACCCACTCCCCAGGCGAAACACTTTCTAGCTCAGGTTTGAAAAGCGTGTTTCAGCCAATCATTGACCACAAGCACTATCAGCTTGTTGGATTTGAGGCTTTGAGTCGTCCTTTCATGAACGGAGAAGCAATATCTCCTTTAGAGTGGTTTCAAAAGGTCACATTAGAGCAAAATTCTTCAGACGCTGACTTATGGGCCATTCAGTCTGCATGTCAGTCATTTCTTGCGTCATCGGTTTACTCCTCGTCTCCCTTTTTGTTTGTGAACTTGATTCCGCTAAGTATGGAAAATAATAGTTTTCTGCGTGACTTAGAACGGGTGTTTCATTTAGTGGATTTCCCTCCAGAAAAAATTGTATTTGAAATAGTTGAATACGTTCATGTAAAAATTCCCCGTTTGGCTGAGAAAATTAAAGACTTGCGGTCTCTCGGCGCAAAAATAGCGCTTGATGACATTGGAGCTGGCACGGAAGATTTGCAGACGCTTGTCGTGATGGAGCCTGATTTTATGAAGATTGACCGTTCTCTTGTGGATGGCATTCATCAATCGATGACGAAGCAACGGCTTCTCTCCGCATTGGCGCAATATGGAGATTCGTCTCATCTTTGGGTGGCAGAAGGTATTGAGTGTTATGAAGATTTGACTGTTGTGAAAGAAGCGGGGGTTCACTTGAGCCAAGGCTATTACTGGGGGCACCCGTTGCCGCAGGAGGAGTTATCGGCTTTATTGGTTGACATTGAGGTATTGCGAACACAATTAAACGATGCGGTGCGTGGTGCCCCTAATCTGACAGACGAACGGGTCTTGAAATCAAGTGCGCGGTTAGATCAGTTGATTTTGTACTATACGCAACTGTCCTTGAAACACAGGTAAAAGAAGCGTAACGAAAAAGGATTGAACGGAACTTTCCGGTCTTTATTTGAATACCCTCGCATACGATGATATACACGCCGTCTATCACCGGGAAGAGGGATATCATGCCATCACTGATTATTTTGGGAATCGTCAATCAAAATACACCACAAGAAAACGCAGGTCTCTTTGTGGGGGAAGGCAATATGGGTGGATGGGATGCAAACATGAAAATTAACCAAGGACATGGAGGGTATTACGGGAGTTTTAACTTAACACCGGGTTGGATCAATTTAAATATTGACAATTTAGAGGGGATCGATGGCTTGATTAATGATCAAGACTTGAAAGTTACGATTGCATTAGACACCTGATGCTTTTCCCATCACAATTTGAAGAACAGGGGGATTCCCAATGTCTTCGGTGATACTCATTGGTGCTGTCAATACTAATACACCCCAACAAAATGCGGGAGTCTTTTTGGGAGAATTCAACTTCAGTGGATGGGACGCAAATATCAAGCTCAATCAGGCACATGGTGGACTTTACGGTTTTTTCAACATTATTCCTGTGCAATATAACTTGAACTTAGATAACATGGAAATAATAGATGGAGTCATTAATGATCAAGACATCAAACCTTTAGCTGGAAGCAATATTTAAATCATATTTCATCACCGATTTCTGGCGGGTAACCGTCCTCTTGTAGTCCGTGCCACAGAGTCCGTAGCGGGTGTCGGCCAGGGACTGAGTGGGATGTAATCAACCTCCATTTTCTCAGGATAGACCGTCATGCCGCTGTTAGCGGCACCAGCAGGGAAGGTAAATCCACGTAACTGTATTTACTGGGATAGACCGCCATGCCGCTGATAGCGGCACCAACAGGGAATGTAAATTCACGCAGTTGTATTTACTGGGATAGGACAGATTTTGATTATGCCCAAGGAAGGTCCGTTCGCACCATGGACTTCACTTGCCACGATGATTGCTCCACACCAAGGCATGCAACTGAGGTAGCACGCGAACATCGTTGAGTTTTGGATCTTGTAGGCTCCGCTCAAACAACCATTCCAACCGTTCCAACAAATAGTGAGAGATATCTCCTGAATCGTGTACTTGGGCGTTGCCTGGTTGCAGGTACTTTTCCCTGACGGTGGGGTAACGACTGAACACAGACTTAGCATACGTGAGGTCAATGTCGTCAAAGACCACAATTTTAAGGCTAAAGTGAACGCGATTATCGGACAGACGGGTCACAAGGCTGTCTAAAATGTTCCAGTCGGTGGTCATCTGAGAACTGGGTGGTTTGGGACTGAGGGTTAAATCATCAATTCGCAAGAACCAGTCCTGCATGCGGCTACCCTGAGTTTCCAAACCGACTCGGTACCCGTTTTCATGGCACAGTTCTATCAATTTCTCCATGGGTTCACCAATCAGTGCCGGATTACCGCCCGTAATGGTGACATGATTGCAACGTTGTCCCCCCAATCGCCGCAATTCACCGAAAACCTCGATTGGGGTCATCATGCGAATGCGGCTTTTTTCTGTACCATTCCATGTAAATGAGGAATCGCACCAAGCACATTGGTAATCACAACCGGCTGTACGAACGAATAATGACTTTTGGCCAATCATCATACCTTCACCCTGTATGGTTGGGCCAAACACTTCAATAACTGGAATCTTACTCTCCATCGCAGTCTCCTAGCACGCGATACGCTGGTCCACCAGCGGGAATGTCCTGCGCGTACACCTCAGCCCATGCGGTCGGTGTTTCCCAAAGTTTAACGGAATATACGGGCAGTCCTGCCTGACGCAGTTGATGGCAAGTGTACAGGGCCAGGTTTTCTGCCGTGGCGCGAAACCCTAGAACTGCGACTTTGGACCCAGTCGTTTGCAGGATAGAGACCACGGGCTCATTGCCCATCGCCAAAAAAGCGTGATCGAGGGGATCGACAATCCATTTTTTGGTGATCCGCTTCACATCAGCAAAGTCCAGGACGAATCCTTCGTCGACAGGGTGATCTGCACCCTGCGGTTCGCCTTGCAGAACAACCTCCAAGGTGTAGGTGTGACCATGGAGATTCGCACATTTGCCGGTATGACCCAACAACTGGTGGGCCGCATCAAATGTGAATATTTTGCAGACACGTACTGAATTCACTCTTTAGTTCTCCTTTCTCAACTACCTTCCGGATGAAGCGAGCAAACAGCACGAATGTTACATCGGCAGTTTACCTAACCCAGTAAATACAATAACGTGGATTTACATCCCCTGCTGGTGCCGCTAACAGCGGCATGGTGGTCTATCCCTTTGTATTATGACAGTTATCAAATTTGTCGTAAAACCCCGCGCTTCAGCGTCTTAGCATTACCCATATCTCGACGGAACGGTTCCATGGTCACAATTTCCTCTTAGATCATCTGGCCCAGAGTCTCACATGCAATAGACCCCCATTCCATTAATAGTGTCACCAATGCTGATAGTGTCACCAATAAGGGGCGATAATGCGTGACTGTATTTACTGAACTAAGGATTCCCACTTCTCTTGAAACGACACGGGAGTATTAGTGTGTGTTCGGAAAAGGGTCTGAACTTCCCGACGCGTTCCTTCGTCGTCGTCCACCATGCTCCTGCATGGTCCGAAAACGTAAGTCACGGGGCTTACGTCGTGTCTAAATGCTCCCTATTAGGGAGTAGACCCAGTGCCGCATTTTGGGCTGGCCTCCTCGCACTGGTTGGGTTTGACCTGACCCCTTCCGGTCACTCTATAAATTTTCAATCGGCGATTTAGCGGACAGAGTGGATAGAATATTGTACACTCTAGAGAAGTAATACCGTGAATACCAAGTATTCATCTTGAGGGTTGGAGAGAACCGCAATGCGCCTAATTCCATTGCTCACACTTCTACTGGTTAGTGCCCTATGGGGGGCGCATGCGGTGGTTGGTAAGGCCGTCGAGGCGCAGTTGGATCCCAATGCACTTACGCTGTGGCGCTTTACTTTTGGAGCCATCTGCTATGTACCATGGTTTGGACATCTGAAGCCCCTGTGGAGCTTGCCGAGACGACGAAAGCTACACATCTTGTTCACAGGCTTAAGTTTCAGTGTGTTTTATCCTTTGCTTTACTACCAATCTTTATCTCTGCTGACGCCAGTGGAGGCTTTGTTGATTGTCAACACTGCACCCTTCATGGCGGCCCTGTTTTCGCGTGTGCTGTTTAATGAACATCTATCCGGTACCACCTGGGCGGGAATTGTGATTGCATTTGGCGGTGTGGTGGTATTGGTTGCAGGCCAGTTGAGGACGCATTTTTCTGTTGTGGGTCTGATCCTTGCACTCGGTTCTGCGGCTGCTTTTGCTGCCTACACCGTTGCTTCGCGAAGCCTGTTCCGCCAGTTTCCACTTGTGGACGTTTTGACCGCGACGTCGGTAGTGGGGGCTGTGAGCCTATGGATTCTTGTCCCGTTAGTTACTCCCATGAGAGGACTGTTGACGGCTCTCTTTCCCCTCTCCGGAGCGGGCTGGTTTGAACTCGCCTATATTGTTCTGATTGTCAGCACTCTTGCGTATGCCTTGTATGGATTTGGGCTTAAACGGTTGCCCACGGGAATTGCGTCTGCCTTGACTTTTTACCCGCAAGTCATTTTTGGCGCTCTCCTGCAGTGGGTGTGGTTAGGCACGCCACCTGGCCTGCCTGTGTACATCAGTGCTTTGTTGATTCTTGGTGGCAGTGCCGTAATGCAGTGGGGAGGACGCCGTGGCGCCGCTGCGGTGGCGAGACCGTCCGCGTGACGCAGATCCGAAAAAAAGGGGTTCCCCCTCAATACCCTTGCTCCAGATCCACTTGAGTGGGTAACGGGCGTTGTTCCCGGTATGCACGCAAATTATCCAGAAAGATAGCCACCATTCGCTCGTCGTAGTGAGGCGTCCATCCTCCGTTATGCGGCGAAATCAGCACATTTTCCATGTCCCATAGAGGGCTTTCCAAGGGCAAAGGTTCCTTGTGAAACACGTCTAGACCAGCTCCATGAATTTTGCCTGATTGGAGTGCGCGAATCAACGCCTCCTCATCTACCACACCGCCCCGAGCGAAGTTAAGCACCACGGTGGAGGGTTTCATTTGCGCTAGGGCATCCGCATTTATCAGGTGTCGGGTCTTTGTGGTCAGCGGAGTCAATATAAGGACAAAGTCGGCGTCAGCCAGCGCTTCATACAGATGGTCCAATCCCACCACCTTGTCGTGATGGGGCAACAATCCCGGATGGCGCTTGACGCCAATGACGTGCATGTCGAACGCTTTGGCCTTGCGGGCCACCTCGGTTCCAATACTGCCGGCTCCGACAATACACAGGGTTTGTCCGGTCAACTCTTGCAGCGGATACACCCGTTCCCAGCGTTTGTGCTGCTGATTTCGCAG
>DAHWFY010000001.1:25337-68481 GCA_027336365.1 Bacillota bacterium
ATCTTACGCAGAGGCTTGATTGGACGTGCTGGGTCCGTGTATTGTGGAGAATAACCAAATACACAGAAAAACTGAGGGTAGAGGGCCCTTATGCCAGGGGATGGATTTGCAGTGTCGTACTTTTGCCCGGTGACTTATGATGAGACCGGGCGTGGAAAGGGGGGCAACAGGCATGGAACAGACCCGCGTTTTTGAAACCTACACCCTGTCCCGGTCTCAACTCATTGAGTGGCCGTCCATTCTCGGCCAAATTAGGGCACTTGTGGAGCAGTCTGAGATAAAAATTGTCGATATTAAACGCCACGAGGATCGACTCACGATTATTTTTCGGAGACTTCGTTGAGTGCAGAGACTTCGTTGAGTGAGTGGAAACGTGACTTATTCATACAGTTCTTATTGGGCGCGCGATGGACGGGTTGTAGGAGTCGACGACATCGGGTCGGATTTTTGAGCAGACTCTTATCGGTGACCCACGTTACCCACTATCCAACCTGGACTGAACTGGACTTGACGAGGGGATAAGACAGGTTGATGATAAAAGCTATCTTGTAGCGGTTGCCCGAAAAGGGGACAGAACTCTCCGGAACATGGGTTCGGAAAGGCTCCAAATGCTCTTTGACGTACCGAAAACGGATGGTATGGGGCTCATGCCCGGTCTACACTCTCCTCAGCGGGAGCAGGCTCGATGCGCATTTTGGAGCTGACTTCCTTGCACTGCTTGGGTCTTACCTGACCCCTTGTCGGACACGCACTTGTTGGGAAGGTGCGGTGATTTTTACTCATGAACATTCTGTCTGCCGAAAACGTCTCCAAGAGTTACGGCGAAAAGACGTTGCTGGACCGCATCTCCTTTGGGATAGCAGAGGGAGACCGCATTGGGTTGATTGGCGTGAACGGAGTTGGCAAGTCGACTTTGCTCAAACTGGTAGCGGGCATTGAAAACCCAGAAGCCGGGAGTTTTATCCGGGGGAGCGGTGTTACAGTCCATTATCTACCTCAAGAACCCGTGTTTGATTTGAAATCCAAAATCCTACAACAAGTGTTTCAGGGAGATGCACCCGTTCTAAAGCTGTTGCGTCAATATGAGGAGACGTTGGACCTGCTGGAGAACTCGCCTGAATCGAGAGCTTACTCCACAAGGCTGTTTCAGCTACAGACTCAACTGGATGCGCTGGATGCCTGGCAATTGGAGCATGACGCGAAGGCTATCCTGACGAGATTGGGGATTGTGGATTTTGAGGCGGTGGTGGGGCAGATGTCTGGTGGTCAACGCAAGCGCATCGCCTTGGCCCAGGCTTTGATTCAATCCTCCACTTTGTTGATTTTGGACGAACCCACGAATCACATTGATGATGAGAGTGTGGAGTGGCTAGAGGGATATTTGCGCAAACGCAAGGGATCTCTGTTGATGGTCACTCATGATCGATATTTCTTGGATAGGGTGGTTAATCGTATTTTTGAACTTGATGGCGGTCAGTTGTATCACTACCCGGGGAACTACGATGCGTTTTTGACAGCTAAATGGGCACGGGAGGCAGAGCAGAGGGCAACGGAAGAAAAACGACAGAATTTCTTGCGAAACGAAGTGGAGTGGATTAAGCGGGGACCCAAGGCGCGGGGTACCAAGCAGAAGGCTCGGACCGAACGCTATTATGAAGTATTGGAACGGACGTCGGAGGAGACATCGACAGTCTTGGAGTTGTCCTTTGCCAAGACCCGACTGGGTAAGTCGGTTATCCGTCTCGACCATGTCAGCAAAGGCTACGTGGATCGGCAGGTGATTGAAGGGTTCAGTTACATCGTGTCGAGAACGGATCGTATAGGAATCATTGGTCCAAATGGCAGTGGTAAGTCCACTTTATTGAAGCTGATGGCGGGAAGGTTGATACCGGACAAGGGGTCGGTAGAGATTGGAACTACGGTGAAAATCGGATACTTTTCCCAGGAGTATGAGGACTTGGATGGCTCTCTGCGGGCTTTGGAGTACATTCGCGAGACTGCGGAATTCATTGAGACCAGCGACGGGCAGAGAGTGACGGCATCCCAAATGATGGAGCGTTTTTTGTTTCCTGGGTCTTTACAGTGGACTGCTATTGCCAGATTGTCCGGGGGAGAAAGACGCCGCCTGGTTCTGTTGCGGGTATTGATGGAGGCTCCCAACGTGCTTTTACTTGATGAGCCTACCAATGATTTGGACATTTCCACGTTAAACGTGCTCGAGGATTATCTGAATGATTTTCCGGGTGCTGTAATTGTGGTATCTCATGACCGTTATTTCTTGGACCGGGTGGTGGAGAAGGTATTTGTTTTGTCAGGTCATGGGGACATCTCGCAATACCTTGGCAATTTCTCTGACTACCTGAAAAAACGACCAGAGCGGGACGAGGCTGTTCAGAGATCGGACGTGCAAAGCACGGGGGGGCGGCGAGCAATAGGGTCTCACACAGCAGAAATAAAATCCCGCGAGGAGCCTGGAGATGGGCCGGAACGGGCGATGCCCAGGTTTACGTTCAAGGAACAAAAGGAATTTGCTGAAATTGACGGGAAAATTGCGGCTGTTGAGCAGGCTCTGCGAGATATTGATGAACAGATGAAGGCAGCGGCCAGCGACTACACACGCTTGCAGGTATTGTATGACCAACAGCAGAAACTGGAATCTCAGTTGGATGAAATGTTGGAGCGTTGGGCCTATCTAAACGAAATTGACGAGGCCATCGTGCGCAGTCGCGAGTGATGAAAGAGGATTCATGGTGATGGACTTTCAAACACTGAGTTGAGTCGCACGGTCTCTTACAATGGGACCCATCGTTGGAGTTGTGGATATTCATGGAGATTGCGGGGAGGCGAGGGGAGTGGGAAAGGGCTTGTTCAGGCTGGACTTGCGAAAACTTTCTCACGCCTTACTTATGGGCATCGCAATGTCCTTGCTGTTTTTTCTGTCTGCAATGTGGCTGGGGCTGGCGCACGGTGGGCCGACTCTGACCCTGTCCTTGATTGGCGTTTCTCTGCTTCTTGAGGCTCAACCGGCTGCGGTTGCAAGCATCCCTCTTGGGTTCAGTCCATTCATGGGGGCTGCCATCAGTATTCTGGCAAATCTTATTCCTATCCCTCTGATGATGTTAACCTTTGACCAAGTGATTCGGAATTGGCCCTGGATGCGCCGCAGGTTGCGACGAGCGGACAGATGGTCCAGTAAATACGGTCGTTACGGAGTTTGGGTGTTGAGTGTGCTGACTCCTTTTCTAGGTGCTTATTTGTGTGTGGTTGTTGGATTTGGCTTGCGCTGGCACGCCATTAGGATTTTTGCCAGTGTGACCTTGGGTGTTGTTGCTTCCACCTTTTTGATTGCCTACGGAGGACATTGGCTTGTTCGGCTGGCACATTTGGGTCCCTTTCATATTTAGAGATTGTCTGTCACGAATTTGCTCTATTTTCTTGTGCCCATTTCTGACCTCAGAATGTTCGTAGGTGTATGATGGGTACGTTACGGAGTGTATTTTCTTAAGTGGATGAGAGAATGCTGTCAAAGTGGAAAATTTTCAAATGTCTGGGGTGGAGGGGTGGTCTGACAAGGAAGGCGTTCAGATTGGGTGATGGTTGTACGGTCTTTCAATACCATGCGTACAGAGGCGATGAGAAATGTTAGAGAATGCAGTTCGTCTTATTTCGACAGAACTTGTGGAAGAATCCATTCGCCGTCAGGAAGTCGCGTTATTGGCAAACGGTGCGGTAGATGCGCACACGGGAAAATTTACCGGAAGGTCTCCACGAGACAAGTATTTTGTCGATTATCCAGGTTGTCCTTTGCCACGGGAAATGCATCAGTGGTTGTCAGAGGAGCAGTTTGAAGAGCTGTATGTCCTGACCCGTCAACACTTACAGGACAAGGGCTCTTTTTTATTTGACGGGGCTGTAAATCAACACCCTGACTTCACCATTCCGGTCCGCTTTTATACGGAATTTGCATGGCACAACCTATTTGTTCAACGCCTGTTTTTGACGGCGGATGGAAGTCAGGAACCCGTTTACACGGTGTATGTAGCTCCTACCTTGCGTGCTGACCCATCCCATCATGGAACCCGCAGTGAGACGTTCATCGTGCTGCACCCGCAACGGCGCATTGTCCTTATTGGCGGTACGGGCTATGCAGGCGAGATAAAGAAATCTATTTTTACTTTGATGCACTATCACCTGGCACAAAACGATGTCATGCCCATGCACTGTTCCGCTTCAATGGGGAACCAGGGGGATGTGGCTTTATTTTTTGGGCTGTCGGGCACAGGTAAAACCACCCTATCTGCGGATCCAAGTCGTCGCTTGATTGGTGATGATGAACACGGCTGGAGTGACCAGGGTGTATTTAACATGGAGAATGGGTGTTATGCTAAGTGTATTGACTTGTCTGAAGAGAGGGAACCTGATATTTACCATGCCATTCGCTTCGGAACGGTACTGGAGAATGTAGGATATGACCAAAAACGCAATCCTCTGTATGAGGACCGTTCGTTGACGGAAAATACCCGCGCCGCGTATCCTCTGGAGTTTATACAGAATCGAGTGCCAGAGGGGTATGGGGGGCATCCCAGTGCGGTGGTATTTCTCTCCGCCGATGCCACGGGTGTATTGCCAGCGGTGGCCCGGCTGTCGCCCGATGATGCTCGACGGCACTATTTATTGGGTTATACCAGCAAACTGGCAGGCACGGAACGGGGTGTTATTCAACCAGAAGCAACTTTCTCGGCGTGTTTTGCTCAACCCTTTCTAACTTACCTTCCCATCTACTACGCGGACATGCTGATGGAGCGACTGGCACGTTATCATGTTCCTGTGTATCTGCTCAACACCGGCTGGGTAGGGGGTGGTTATGGGGAAGTTCCTCGGATGCCGTTGAAAATTACCCGACATCTAGTCCACCTTGCCTTATCCGGGCAGTTGGAGGATGTTCCAACTTATCGTGATGAGGAATTGGCTATCACGGTGCCTGAGCATATTCCGGATGTGCCGGATGAATTTCTGAATCCCCGTATTGCTTTTGCAAATGCAGAGGTGTACGACAAACGTCGCCAAGAATTGGTGGCCTCATTTCGGGCCGCTTGGGACCCTATAAATTTGCAAAAGTAATAGTGCGTGTCCGGAAAGGGACAACGGCGGTATGTGATGGGGAGTTATGGTCCCTTTCCGGACAACCTCAAATAAATCAAAACTGACAGATTCTCTGTATTTGGTTTAGATATTATATATTGACTTATCACTCCACCGCCTCTTGGTCACGCATAGGTCTCCGAAACATCGCCCATAATACTGTAGAATTCTGAGTGGGCAGGGAGGCAACGGAGATGTCAATACAAATCAGCAGCCCAAGCGAGGGCGTTCCAAGCCATCCAAATGATTCCAATGAAAGGCATAAGCTTCGACAGATGGAACGGGATTATGAAAAAATCAGTCCATTTGAGTTTAAGAACAAACTCATTCACTTAGCCAAAGGAAAGGATAAAAAGAGCACACACATACTCCTTAACGCGGGTCGGGGAAATCCAAATTGGACGGCGGTCACACCCAGACAGGCGTTTTTCACCTTGGGTCACTTTGCCGTGACGGAAACGCAACGGGTGTGGAGCCAGGGCGATTTGGCTGGAAAGCCGCGAAAACCGGGCATTGCACAGCGATTGCGGGACTTCCTTCGGGAGAATTCAGGCCTGCCCGGTCGAGACCTTTTAGAGAAAATTGTGGATGATGGGACCGTGGCCCGGGGATTTACTCCTGACGACTGGGTGTTTGAATTGGTGGACGGATTGATTGGAGATAACTATCCAGTCCCGGATCGCATGTTGGTTCATGTGGAGCGAGTGGTCCACGACTATTTGATGCAGGAGATGTGTGACAACAATCCACCCCCAGGTCGTTTTGAACTGTTTGCTGTGGAGGGCGCCACGGCCGCCATGTGTTACATTTTTGATTCTTTGACGGCCAACTTTCTGCTGACATCCGGGGACAAGGTGGCTCTGATGGTCCCGATTTTCCCGCCCTACGTTGAGATTCCGCAGTTGGACTCGTATGGTTTCGACGTGGTGGAAATCAGAGCCACGGCCGTTGACGAGGAAGGGAATCATACTTGGCAATACCCCTTTACTGAATTGGATAAATTGAAGGACCCCGCTGTGAAGGCTCTATTTTTGGTGAATCCCAGCAACCCGCCATCGGTGGCCATGGGGAATCAGACGATACGGCATTTAATCCAGATTGTTCGTAATCATAACCCGAATTTAATCATTATTTCAGACGATGTGTATGGCACGTTTGTAGAACACTACCGTTCTTTGCTGGCGGACCTGCCCTTCAATACACTGGGAGTGTACTCTTTTTCCAAGTATTTTGGCGTTACAGGTTGGCGACTGGGCGTCATTTCGCTGCACGAGACAAATGTCTTGGACAAGCTTTTGCGCCATCTTTCGTCGGACCGGATTGCCATTTTGCAAGATCGTTATGAGTCCCTATCCCTGCATCCTGAGCAACTTAGATTTATGGACCGTTTGGTGGCAGACAGCCGTCAGGTGGCTTTAAATCACACCGCAGGGTTGTCTACGCCACAACAGGTGCAGATGGCATTGTTTGCCGAGTTTGCCTTGCTGGACATGGACAACCGATACAAAAGGATGACTCAGGAGGTTTGTCACCGACGCAAAAGGTTGCTGTTTGCAGGACTGGGCCTGCAGATGGTGGAAAATCCTCACGATGCAGCCTACTACACCGAATTCGATTTAGCGGAGTGGGCCAGCCATCACTTTGGCCAGGAGTTCACCCGCTATCTGCAGGCCCACTATGAACCAGTGGACATTCTATTTCGCCTAGCTGAGAAGTTTTCAATTGTCCTGCTTAACGGGGGAGGATTTCACGGACCTCAGTGGTCGATTCGCGTTTCACTGGCTAATCTGGAAGATGAGGCCTACGCAAAAATTGGTCAGGCCATTCATGAGACCCTGCAGGAGTACGTTACAGAATGGTCAAAGGCAGAATCGCCTCATCCCGACGTGCGGTGAGCCAAGGTGAGCCAAGACGATGGAGATATGGCTGCCGAAATGATGAGGTTGATGCAAGAAAAGAAAGTGCCTTCTTGGTATGACACGTTAAAAAACGCCCAAGAAATGGACGATGTTCACGTTCACGCCTGCGCTATGATAGCGGATTTGTTTGGGCTGGGTAAGGAGGAACTGGACCCCATCGTGGACGACATCATGGGTGTGGGCGAATTCATGGACATGGCGGTAGATTCCAATGCCACGTTGTATTTAGGTGAATGAATAATCGATAGCGGCATCCATCAAGATTGTAAATCCACGCAATTGCATTTACTGAACAAGAATCACAAACATCACTGTAGGTGAATGTAGGTGAATTGGGAAGGATGTAGAGGACCGGATGAAAGCATGACGGTTCTCTTTATTATCTTTTCAACCCTGTAATATTCCGTTGACGTCAACGGAATTAGAGGTTACATTCATAGTTGTCAGAGTTATATTTTGGCCGTTAACGAATCATTGCGACGGGGGGATCTGACCGTTTTGTGGGAACTATTGTAAAATCGGAGAAATGTGATGATGAAATTTTTTGGAGGTGGTTTGTCACGCAGCGTACTTACACGATATCTGATTTAACCTCCCTGTTTGACGTCACCACCCGCACCCTGCGTTATTACGAGGAGATGGGGTTACTGACGCCGCAACGACGGGGCACTCAGCGTCTGTACAGCGAACGGGACAGAGTGCGCATTCAACTCATCTTGCGGGGGCGGCGGTTAGGTTTCAGCTTGGAGGAGGTTCGCGACATGCTCAGTCTGTATGACGCAGACCCCACCGAGATCACGCAACTGCGAGAGGTCATTCACCGTGGCGACGAAAAATTGGCGCAGGTGGAGGAACAAATTCGAGAACTGCAAGCGGTGCGGAAAGAACTGTTGGAGTGGCGAGGAAAAATGCAGCAGACCTTGGCAAGCAAAATGAAGGGGGAGCAACAGGCATGAAGGATACGGACCTGGAGTTTATTTCCTACGCCTATGGACAAAACCACTTTGAGCGGGACGCGGATCTGCAAGCGGTGCTGCGACACTTCTGGTCAGACTACGCAGACCATGTGGAAGAACTGCGAGACTTTGGCGCCTATGCGGGTTGTGAAGTTTATGAAAGCGTTTACCATATCGATCACGATGCACCCCCCGTCTTGGTGGCACACGATTTAGACGGCAATCGGGTGGACAGGGTACGACTGAGTCCCAGTGAACAGGCGGTCCTACAGGCCACCACACGAGCCATCCGTCCTCCCTATGAAGGGGGCAGCTGGCATCATCACTATGCCCTGCTGTACCTGTTGGCAGACCCGGGTTTAGGCTGTGTGCTCACCATCACCGGGCAAACGGTGTACGCCCTGCACAAGTACGCCGCACCTAGCGGTGGACCCGCAAGCCTAGCAAACGAAGAGCATGCCGCGATGGAGCCCCATTTCACAGAGTGGCAAGCCCAGTTGCTGGACGGTGTTGCCTTTGGTGCCACTTGGTTCACCGAATCTCAGGGGGGCAGCGACTTGGGCGCCAATGAAACCGAGGCCGTACAAAGAGACGGAGTGTGGTTGTTGACCGGGGAAAAGTACTTTGCCAGTGGGGCGGGCTTGGCCGATTACGCCATTGTCACCGCCCGACTCGATGGAGCCAGGTCCGGTCCAAAGGGGCTATCCCTGTTCCTGTTGCCGCGGCTCAATCGAGCCGGAGCATTGAATTACCACGTCCGTCGTTTGAAAGACAAGAGCGCCACCCGTGCCGTTCCTTCTGGCGAGGTGGAACTGGTTGATAGCGAGGCTTACCTGATAGGCAAGGCAGAGGAAGGGATTTACTATACCCTAGAGAATTTAAATGTTTCTCGCCTAGCCAACTCCGTGGCGGCCATGGCCACGGGGAAAAAAGCCCATCTGGAGGTGCTGGGCAGGGTTGTGCACCGACACAGTTTTGGCAAAGCCCTCGTGGAACATCCCCTTATTCGTCGCGATCTAACCGACTTGGCGGTCCGATCCGCTGGTGGGCTGGCTCTGGCCTTTCATGCCATCGACAAATTTGACCATGCCTGGAGTGTTCGCCCGCCTTACACGCCCGCCTATCATCACGCCCGTTTTCTCACCCATTTGGCCAAAAATCGCACATCCGATCACGCGGCAGCCATGACGGCTTTGGGGATGGAATTGTTTGGTGGACTTGGCTTTTTGGAGGAATACGCTGTAGCCCGTTGGCACCGGGAGGCTTTGATTACCCCCATCTGGGAGGGACCGAGCAATATTCAGGCTCTAGACTTTCTGGAGACCCTTCACAAACAGCGTGCTCACGAGTCTTTCTTGGCAGAAATGGTCCCCCTGCTGGAATCGGTGGGCACCGCGGAGTCGGCCCTCGCTTTGCAGGTGATGGAGCAAACCCTGACTCACCTTGTCTCACTACCGTCAGAGCAGGCTCAGTGGCATGCCAAGTTTGGCCTGCAAAAAGTGGCCGATGCTGCACAGGTGGCGCTGCTATATGACCTGGCCAAAGACCAGGGCGGGCGCTATGAAAAACTGGCGCAACTGTACGCTCGGCATTTTCTGGGTAATGAGGAGTATCCCGACTGGGCATTGAAAGATTCTGCAGTGTGGGGGGACGGAGGCAATGCATAAGTGGGTGGTTCATGAAGTACTGGCCGACGCCGCGTACCAGTATCCTTTGGTCGAAGTGGTGAGTGGTGGTCATCGGTATACCTATGCACAGGAGTATGAACGGGTTCTCCGGTTGGCCAATAGTTTGCAAAAATTAGGCATTGCGCAGGGGACCGTGGTGGGTGTGATGGATGTCAACAGCCACCGTTATCTGGAGCTGAAGTATGCCCTGTCCATGCTGGGCGCGGTGATTCATACCATCAACTTTCGCCTGCCCGCAGAGGATTTGGTCTACACGATTCAACACGCGAAAGATGAGTGGCTGTTTTTGTGGGCTGGATTTGGCGACGGTGCGATTCGACTGGCCGCTTTATTTCCGCAGGTAGTCTGGCTGGAAGATGAGAACGGCGGGGATATTCCACCGGAACATGCGCTGGTTTTTGAAAAATTGGTGGCGACTGGGCAGGTAGTTGAACCGCCACAGGCATCCCGGGTGGATGAAACGGACCCTTATTCAATTTTTTACACCACCGGGACAACGGGACGACCGAAAGGAATGCTGTATCGCCACCGCGACATGCTCATGGCTTCCTTACAAATTGCCCATCATCTGGCCATTCACGACACGGGGGCGAGGGTGGATGCAGAGAGTGTTGTGATGCCGCTAATTCCCTTTTTTCACATTCATGGCTGGGGTGTCCCCTTTTTTGCACCGTATTTGGGAGCTAAGCTGGTCTTGCCAGAGCGAGCCAATGCAAAAGAGCAACTGGAATTGATCCGACAGGAGGAAGTCACCTGGAGCAATATGGTGCCCACACAGCTACAGATGCTCTTAACGGAGATGTCACCCCAGATGGAGCAAAGTCAACATGCGCCGTCGGGTGGAGATTTGGGCTCCGAGCAAGGGCGGCACGTTTTGCGCGTGCTCACGGGGGGCAGTCCCCTATCTACCGGACTGGCGAAGCGGGCGGCAGAGGCAGGGGTGACCTACGCCCTGATATATGGGGGTTCTGACCAATTGGGTACAAGCATTACCACCGCAGCCGGACTTACTGGTGCACAGAGGCTGTCGCGTCTGGCCACGCGGATGACGCCCTTTCCCATGGTGCGAGTGGAAGTACGGGATGGAGACAACCATTTGGTGCCGTGGGATGGAGCAAGTTTGGGTGAAATGTGGGTACAAAGCCCATGGCTGCCCACGGGATATTTGCACGATCCCGAACGTAGTCGCGGAGTTTATAAGGATGGCTGGTTTCGTAGTGGCGACCTCGCTGTGCGTTACCCGGATGGTAGCTTCTACGTGGCGGATAGGGTAAAAGACGCAGTGAAAAGTGGGGGTGAGTGGATTGCCACCAGCGTGATTGAGGCGGTGTTGTCTGAGGTGCCGGGGATTCAAGCGGCCGCCGTGGTGGCGGCTCCGGATGAACGCTGGGGGGAGCGGCCAGTGGCGGTGGTCCAGGCAGATCCCCGTGTGGAAGAGGCCACTGTAAGGGCACACCTGCAGGCGGCCGTGACCAGTGGCCGGTTGGCCAAATTTTGGGTTCCAGACCGCATTGAGTTTGTAACGGCTCTACCCATCACCAGTGCGGGTAAAATTCACAAGGTTCAACTGCGCCAGAACTTGGGGTTGACATCGCAGGGGAGCATAGATACGTTGTAGTTGTATGCCCTCTTGTTGTGCAGTCTTTACATCAGAGGAGATGGAATACAATGGCAGTGTTGGGGCAAAAGCGGCGTCCGCGATTGACCACACCTTGGGTACGCAAGGGAGCTAGGCTTGAGCCGACCTCATGGGATGTGGCCCTCAAACGGGCTGCCGAACTTTTTGAACAGGTGAAAAACCAAGCTGGTTCTGATGCATTGGGAGTATTCAGTTCATCGAAATCGACCAATGAGTTGAACTACCTCGCATCCAAATTTGCCCGTGTGGTGTTTGGAACACACAATATTGATTCCTGTAATCGCACTTGACACGCACCCTCGGTCGTCGGTCTGACGACCATTTTTGGCACGGGTGCAAGCACAAGCTCATATGCGGATTTTCATGAAACCGATTTTATTCTGTTGGTAGGGTCCAATGCAGCAGAGGCTCATCCTATTATTTTTCAACACATCCTGCGTGGGGTTCATCAGGGTGCGAAACTGGTGGTGGTAGATCCACGGGCTACTTTGACTGCCAAGCGGGCGCATGAACACTATGCATTGGAAATTGGGTCTGATATTGCTTTGTTCAACAGTCTCGCTCATGTCATCATTCGCGACAAGTTGCAAAATCAATCCTTCATTGAAAGAGCGACGACGGGGTTTGCGGCGCTCCAGGCGGAGGTGACACAGTGGCCACCGGAGCGGGCGGCGGCAATTACGGGCATTGACGCAAGCCGGATTGAACACTTGGCCCATGCGTACGCATCCGCAAAGCGGGCCATGATTTGCTGGACACTTGGCATTACCGAGCACCATAACGCGGTGGATAATGTCTTTGCGCTCATCAACCTGGCTCTTCTCCGGGGGAACGTCGGTCGCCCAGGGGCTGGGCTGAATCCATTGCGTGGACAGAATAACGTCCAGGGCGGTGGAGATATGGGGGCATTGCCCAACCGTCTGCCGGGTTTTCAAGACCTGACAGACGCTGCCGTGAGAAACAGGTTTGAGCTGGCCTGGGGAGTTCCTCTCTCTCCCAAACCGGGTTGGAACCAGACGCAAATGTTTGAAGCCATGGCGGATGGCCGTTTGAAGGGACTGTACGTCATTGGGGAGAATCCCCTGGAGTCGGAGGCAAACAGCCATCATATAGAGCGAATTTTTGATAAATTGGATGCATTGGTGGTACAGGATCTGTTTTTGACTCCAACCGCGGAACGTGCCGATGTGGTCTTCCCTGCGGCAGCATCTTTTGCGGAGAGTGAAGGCACATACACCAATTCTGAGCGGCGGGTTCAACTTGTGCGTTCGGCTTTGACCCCGCCGGGTGAGGCGCGGGATGATGTGTGGATTGTGCAAGCACTGGCGCGGGCTATGGGACATCCTTGGATTGACAAGTCGGCCGAGGAGGTGTTTGCCGAAGTACGGGAGTTGGCCCCTAATTTTCGGGGGATCACATACGCTCGTTTGGCTATGGCCCAGGGCTTGCAATGGCCGGTGCCCCATAAAGACCATCCGGGCACAGCCGTGCTGCACACCCGTCTGTGGCAAGACCCGGTGGATCCACGAGTACCGTTTATGCCAGTTGACTTCAGCCCGCCCGTTGAGCGGCCTACGGTCGATTACCCTCTCCTGCTAACGACGGGCCGTCGCCTGGCCTTTTACAACACCGGTGTGCAATCGAATGTGTACGCCCACCCTCATAATCAGGGAGAGCAGGTGGAGGTAGCGCTGGCAGATGCTGAACGGTTGGAATTGACCGAGGGGATGTGGGTACGGGTCACTTCGCGACGAGGATGGATTACTGGGCCTGTGCACATTTCTGCGTCGCTACCGCCGGGAGTGGTGTTTCTGTCTTTTCACTTTCCAGACCAGGTTCGAACCAATGTGTTGTCCATTGATGCCACAGACCCTCGGGCTGGGACGGCAGAATTTAAGGCGGCGGCGGTACGTGTGGAAAAATGGTCCCCGTCACAGGAGGCTTGATGATGTTAGAACCCACGACAGAGGAGATACGTCGAACCATCGGTGATGTGGACAATGATTCCAGTCAGTTGTTACCCATCCTATGGCGGCTGGTGGATAGGTATGGCTGGGTGTCGCCATCCATGATGAATTCGGTCAGTGAAGTTCTGCGTCGTCCCTTTGCTGAAATCTATGGGGTGGCATCTTTTTATCAACTCATTCCCACAGAACCCGTGACACACCCCAGAGTCGGCATTTGTCTGGATGTGACGTGTAAAATGGCGGGCAGTCAAGCCGTTGCGAATGCATTGAATCAGACGGCGGCGAGGGATTCCATTCATCCAGTGGCTTGTCTGGGCCACTGTGAACAGGCACCTGTCGCCTGGGCCGAAAATCGTGTTCTGACTCACATCACACAAGACTCTGTGCTGCGGGTGCTGGGTAAGGAGACACAGCCATGAGTCCACAACACAGAGTCCCGCAAAGACTGTTGCCGGACCCAAAAATTGTCGCCCAAAGTGGTCCAATCAGTCCCCAACGATTGCAATTGCGTGGCTTAGATCAGGCGCTGAGACGCGCGTGGGGCATGACGGTAACGAGGATGATTCAGGAGGTCCAGGCCAGTGGCATCTTGGGCCGGGGTGGAGCCGCTTTTCCTGCCAGCGTGAAGTGGCAAAGTGTCCGTGATGCGGACGCTGCGGGGAAATTGAAATACGGGGTGATGAACGCGGACGAAAGTGAGCCGGGCACATTTAAAGACCGGGTCTTATTGGAGACGGACCCGTTATTGCCCCTGACCGGATTGGCCATCGCTGCTCGCGGAGTTGGGGCGGACAAGGTGTACGTATATCTGCGCGGCGAATATCGGCATCTTTTACTTCCTATACAACGCGCTTGGGAAGTGGTGGAAGGAACTGTGCCGGAGGCCGTCATTCCTCTTGAAGTTCGGTTGGGAGGTGGGGCTTACATTGCCGGAGAAGAGACCGCACTGTTTAACAGTATTGAGGGCAAACGTCCGGAGCCAAGGCTGAAACCGCCCTTTCCGACGGTCAAGGGGCTGTTTTCGCAACCAACCCTGATTCATAACGTGGAGACTTTGGCGAATATCGCCTTGGCATTTCGAGATGGGGCCGGCCCATTCAGGAAATACGGGTCCGCGAGTACACCGGGGACGAAATTGGTGTCCATTTCGGGACGGGTGAACAGACCTGGGGTTTATGAGGTACCTTTTGGAATTCCTCTCACGGAGATTATTGAGGGAGAGGATACGGCTCAGGGCATGCAGAATGGGCAACGTTTGCAGGCAGTGCTTCTTGGCGGCGCGGCAGGCACCTTTCTCACTTCGCTGGAAGTAGCCGAGGCTGCGTATGACTATCCCGCATTGCGCCGTTTCGGTGCCAGCATTGGTTCTGGTGCTTTGGTGGTTTTTGGGGAAACTGATTCGCTGCCAGAAGTGGCACAAACCCTGGCAAATTTTTTTGCGGAAGAGTCTTGTGGGCAGTGCGTTCCGTGCCGGATTGGCACGGTTCGCATCAAGGAAATGCTGGAGCAATTCTCCTTGTCGGAAAGACAAGTGGATTTACGGGATTTAGCGCAAACCATGAGAGACGCCTCCATTTGCGGCCTGGGACAAAGTGCAACCACTGCGCTGATGTCACTGCTTGATCGACCTGTTTTATGGTCAAAAAATGTTGACCGAGGAAAGGGGGCGGTCTAAATGGAAATAGAGGAGTCTCGGCAATTGACGATTGATGGAGAGGTGTGCCAGGTGCCAGCTGGGACCACCCTCCGGGAGGCCTGTCTGCAAGTGGGCAAAGAAATTCCGGCCTTGTGTTGGCATGAACGACTGACTCCTGCCAATACTTGTCGGGCGTGCGTCGTTGAGTTGGAAGGGTCTAGGACACTTGTGTCTTCCTGTTCGCGGATGGTTGAAGATGGAATGGTTGTTCATACCGACACTCCACGCGTTCTGCACGCTCGCAAAGGAGTCGCAGAGCTTCTGCTGTCCACGATGATGGATGACGTAAATGCTCCTGAACTGCAGAAACTTGCTCAGGCCACAGAAGCAGACCCCGCCCACTTTCGGGTGGGCGAGACCTTGGTGCAGCCGATTCGGGACGATAATGACTTGTACGTGCGGGATTATAGCCAGTGCATTTTGTGTTACCGCTGTGTGGCGGTCTGCGGGGAGGACGCGCAGAACACCTTTGCCATTCACGTCGCCGGAAGAGGATTACAGGCACACATTGACACCGGATTTGACCGCAGTCTCCCAGACTCGGATTGCGTGTTTTGCGGAAATTGCGTCCAGGTTTGTCCCACCGGGGCTCTCATCGGTAAAACCGAATGGAGTCTGCGTCAAGAGAATGAGTGGGATGAGAAGAAAATCCAAGTCACAGAAACCACCTGCTCGTATTGTGGCGTGGGATGTTCATTGGACTTGCACGTCCTAAACGGACGCATTGTGAAGGTGACCAGCCCGTACAATCACCCGGTCACTCAGGGGATGCTTTGTGTCAAGGGACGTTATGGATATGAGTATGTTCAGGCTGATGTTGCGCACTTACAGGGTTCCTGATGCGTATCGGGAATTCGCGAAACCTTTGCGGGCCATGTCCTTCACAGGGATGGCCCGCATTGCTATTCCATAGCTAATGAATTGTCCGGAAGAAAAATAAATTGTATGAGGTTGTCCGAAACATCCATGGCTTGACGGTCACCACCAGAGATGAAAATGGCCAAAGGGTCAGAACCAGGCTATTTTCATATAAAAAGGGCCAAAACTCCCCAGCGCATTGCATCATCATTGCCCAAAATGCTCCTTCATGGTCTGAAAACGTACGGCACGAGGCTCATGTCGGTTTCAACGTTCTCCACATGCCGCTGTTAGCAGCACCAGCAGGGAGTGTAAATCCACGTTATTGTATTTACTGGTTAGGATCCGTGCCTGACCTCCATGAAATCACGGGTAGATAGTTTCGATATAGGTGAAAATTGAATATAATTACTCCATTGAATTAGCATTTAAATTGAATTAGCATTTATTGGAGGGAGAATGTATTGGCAAGTAACCCTGCCTCAGGAGGTCCACGGATGTTGGCGTCTTACGCTTTTTTTGCCTTTACGTTGGGATTTTCCTGGTTTTTATTGGCGCCTCTGGTGCCCACTCTCGTGGGTCAACTGCACGTGGGTCTCGGTGCAGTCATTTTGTTTATTTCGTTTTACGGGTATGCAATGATTTTTGGTTCTCTGTTTGCTGGTTGGTGGGTTGCTCGCAGAGGTCCAAGGCGTGTTCTTGTCACTTCTGTACTTTTGTCTGTGCTCGGTTTATTGCTACGGGCATGGAGTCATTCCTACGGTCTGTTCTTTGTGGGTCAGGGTTTGGCAGCCTTGGCTTATCCTTTGCTGATTTCGCCGATTGGATCAATACTGCGGATGGCTGGTATCACACGGCGCAAAGCAGCGACTGGATTGACCATTGGGTCGTTATTTTTTGGTATGTCTGTAGGCGCTTTCTTAGGAGGGAGATTGGGACTACCCATGGCCTTCTGGCTAGGGTGGGTTCTCAACGTGTTGGCGGGAATCTGGTTGGTGATTCGGGCTCCAAAAAAATCCTCGCTTGGGGGCAAAAAAGAGTCTTTTCAAGTCCACTTTCATCCTTCCTCCTGGTGGTTGGTGGGTTTTGCAGTAGCTTCCACCAGTGTGATGATGGGAGGGATAGCGACTCCCGTGTTGGCACATATGCACGTGGCCAAACCCGAGGTAGTTGGGGGAATGCTCGGCGGTTTGACATTTCTAGGGTCTGGTGTGGGAGCGAGCTTGTTTGGGGCTCTTGGTGAGCGAGGAACACAGGGAATTGGTTTGCAGCGCATGCTTGCAGTGTTCACTTGGCTATTCTTGTTGGGGGTGGTCTTGGAGTTCAGCGGAGCGGTCAGTATGCCGATTGTGGGACTGGAAGTGCTGTTTTTTTTACTTGGGGCCTTTGGAAACGGTTGGTATTCTCTTGCCTTGGAGGAGTCCGCACGAACGGCGGTGGATGTGGGCAATGCGGGTCTGAATACTGCTGGCTTTAGCATGGCTTCCAATATTGGTGTCGCCGTAATTCCTACTTATCTGGGAGTGATGGTGTTTACTCATGCTGGATGGTGGGCCATTTTGACTCTCGTTCTTGGTCTTCTGGGACTGTGGGTTCCTTTCTCTGTAAAGAGGCGCGTAACGCTGGGCAACCGTCCCGTGCATACCGTACGGCGTTAAATAAATTGCTCACATGTTCAGGTCTTACGGACGATGTCCATTTTCACCAAGGGGGTCCCTCCGGACCCCCTTGACATGTTCGGAAATTATCTTGCGGGATGTCGAGTCTAGTCTTTTCAACACCGTAAAGGGTTGGCTCAATAGACTAGTCTAACTTTCTCTCAGATCTGCCCCGTTTGGGTGTTGGACCTTCCTTGAGGCGATGTTAACTTGAACCTGGTAGAAACTAAGCGCTTGCCAGCAGTGAGGGATGGGAGCATGTTACATATTGCCGTTTGCATTAAGCAAGTCCCAGACAGTCGTGAAATGCGCATTGATCCGAAAACCAACACCTTGATTCGGCAAGGGGCTCCAGCCATTGTGAATTATTTTGATTTGCGTGGATTGGAGGCGGCGCTGCAGCTCAAAGATGAGTTTGGCGCGCGGGTAACCGTGTTGACCATGGGGCCCCCGTCGGCGGACAAGGCCATCAAAGAGTGCATTGCCATGGGAGCGGATGAGGGGATTCTGGTCAGTGACCGGGGATTTGCCGGAGCGGATACTCTGGCCACCTCCTATGTGGTGGGACAAACGATAGACAAGGCCGGCGAGGTGTGGGGGCCGGTGGACCTGGTGTTTTGCGGGAAGCAGACGATTGACGGGGATACCGGTCAGGTGGGCCCAGGAGTGGCCTGTCGGTTGGACTACGAGCAGTTGACCTATGTGGAAAAAGTGGAGTCATTTGACCCGAATACAAGGGAGATTGTGGTCCATCGTCATCTGGAAGACGGAGTGGAGCGGGTGCAAGCCAAGTTGCCTGCGTTGATTACGGCCTTAGCGGAGATGAACAAACCGCGACGGGCGAGCTTGCCCGGGGTGTTGCGGGCGGCTCGGTACCAACCCATCGTGTGGACCACGAACGATTTTACCGATTTGGACCGTTCAAAAATAGGGTTGCGGGGTTCACCGACGGTGGTGGGACGCAGTTGGGTACCGGAGCAAAAGCCGGTGAACACGAAGATACTGACAGGAGACACGGTCAATCAGGTGGCAGAGGACCTGTTTACGGCGTTGTTTGCCACCGAGTTGCCTGGGAAATTGGGCTGGGTGCAGGAGGGATAAGCCATGGCAGAGGAAAAGAAAAGCAGGCCGGCGGTGGGACTGCAACCCGAGGGAGATGTGGACTGGTCGCAGTACCGCGGGATTCTGGTGGTGGTGGAGCAGCGGGATGGAGTGGCCAAGAAAGTCTCCTGGCAGTTGTTGGGGGAAGCCCGACGCATGGCGGATAAGTTGCAGGCACCCTTGATGGCGCTGGTTCTCGGGCATCAGGTGGGGCATTTGGTCAAAGAGGCGTTTGCCTATGGAGCGGACCAGGTGTTTCTTTCGGATGCGCCGATTTTACAGGATTACCGTACCCGTTCTTACAGTCGGGTGTGTCTGCAGGTGATTCGGGAATACAAGCCAGAAATCGTCCTCATTGGGGCCACTTACACGGGGCGGGACTTGGCGGGGGCGATTGCCACGCATGTGCCGACGGGGCTGACGGCCGACTGCACGCAGTTGGATGTGGACGAGAACCGTTTGTTGAATGCGACCCGGCCCGCCTTCTCGGAGAAGATGGTGGCCACGATTTTGTGCAAACAGTTTAAGCCGCAAATGGCCACGGCTCGGCCGGGGGTGTTTGCGGCGTTGCCCCGGGATGACGCGCGCAGCGGCCAGGTGATAGAGATTCCGCCGCAAATTGAGGAGTCGGAAATTGGCACGCGGGTGTTGGAGTTCATTCAGGAGCGACAAGGAATTAACCTGGAAGATGCGGAAGTCATCGTAGCGGGCGGCCGGGGTGTGGGCAGTCCGGAGGGCTTCCGGCTGTTGCAAGAACTGGCGGACGTCTTGGGCGGAGTGGTGGGAGCCACCCGACCGGTGGTGGAGGCTGGGTGGATTGGCCATGAGCACCAAGTGGGACAGACGGGCAGTACGGTGCGGCCCAAGCTGTACATTGCCGCAGGCATTTCGGGGGCGGTGCAGCACGTGGTGGGGATGCAGCATTCGGATTACATTGTGGCCATCAACAAGGACCCGGAGGCGCCTATTTTCTCCGGGGCTCACTATGGGATTGTGGGGGACTTGTTTGAAGTGATTCCAGCGTTGATTACCGCGGCGAAGGCCCGCAAGACGACGCATGTGTCGTAAGGAGGGGGGAGTCTGAATGGCAGAGGAGCGGTTTGACTGTGTGGTGGTGGGAGGCGGCCCGGCGGGAGCGGCGGCAGCGTACACCATGGCCAAGGCAGGATTGAAGGTGGCCCTGATAGACCGGGGAGAGTTTCCCGGGGCAAAAAATGTGTTTGGCGGCGTGCTGTTCCGCTCGCAACTAGAAGACCTGCTTCCTGAGTTTTGGAAAGAAGCTCCCCTGGAGCGGTTGATTGTGGAAGAGCGGTTGATGCTGCTGGATGAACAGGGAATGGTGACGCTGAGTCACCGGAATCCGGGGTTTGCGGACCCGCCCAACTCTTGGTCGGCGATGCGGGCTCAGTTTGACGCTTGGTTTGCGGGGAAGGCGGAGAAGGCAGGAGCGGTGCCGGTCTACCAGACCACGGTGACGGAACTGCTGCAGGAAGGAGACCGGGTGGTGGGGGTGCGCACCGACCGGGAAGACGGAGACCTGTATGCGGACATCGTGATTGTGGCGGATGGAGTGAACTCCTTGTTGGGCAAGGCGTTGGGAGTGCACCGGGAGTGGCAGCCGGATGAGGTGTCTCTGGGAGTCAAAGAGATCATCCATCTGCCTAGGAATGTGATTGAGAGTCGGTTCAACCTAGAGGGCAATGAAGGGGCGTCCATTGAGTTTCTTGGCGATACCCTGGGCATGACGGGGTTGGGCTTTTTATACACGAACAAGGAGAGCATCTCCATTGGTGTGGGCATCATGGTCAATGACTTACAGAAAGCCCGGGTGAAGCCCTATGCGGTGTTAGACCATGTGAAGCAGCACCCGTATATCCGCAAGCTGATTGCCGGGGGAGAAGTGGAAGAGTATGCGGCTCACCTGATACCCGAGGGAGGATTTCACTCCATGCCTCCACTGGCGGGCAATGGCTGGATGATTTGCGGAGACGCTGCACAAATGGTGAATGCGGTGAATGGCGAGGGGACCAACTTGGCGGTGTTGTCGGGCAGATTGGCTGGAGAAACGGCCATCTTGGCCCATGTTCGGGGAGATTACAGCCTCGGAATGCTAGATCACTACAATGAGTCCATTCGAGCTTCCATCGTGTTCAAAGACCTGAAGAAATATAGTGGTATCCATGGATTGTTGAGTGGCCCGGAGCGGCGGGTGTTGTTTGGCAAGTTGCCCGGCGTGTTGAATGAGTCCATTTCCGACTACATGTCTGTGAATGGGATAACGAAAGAAGAGAAACAGAAAATGTTGATTCATCAGTTGCGGGACGCGGCCGGTGGCAATGTGGAGTTGTTGCGCCTCGGCTTAAAGGGATGGAGGGCGATCAACCGATGAGTGCGAGCATTGAAGAGCGGCTGTACACGATTCGCTACAAGGCGGATGAGCAGTCTCACCTCATTGTCAAGGACCAAGAGGTGTGCGCTCAGTGTCCATCAAAGGACTGTCTTTTCTTCTGCCCGGCCGACGTGTACGACTGGGATGAAGGAACACGCACCCTATCCATTGCGTATGAAAACTGCGTGGAGTGCGGGACCTGTCGGTTGGGGTGTTCAGAACAAAATATTGAATGGAAGTATCCCATGGGTGGATACGGAATTGCGTACAAACTCGGCTAGCATCTGAAAGGACCTTCCCTGGATAATCTATCAGCGTGTACGAAAGGGTCATAGTAATCTGCGAGCAGGGCGAGGAGGAACCAATGGTGGCCATGGAAGTGGAGAAACTGTCGCAAGGTGAAGGTTTGATAGAGGGGTTAGAGACTGCAGACCCATTGGAGCGATTGTTGGACGTGGTTGTGGGACGGGAAGAGACTCTTGGAAAGGCGTTGCATGTGTTGGAGTTGGCGGATAAGCGGGGCATCTTAAACTTGACTGCCGACCTTCTGGAGGATTTTGACGAAATTCTCGAGACGTTGATAGGATTTCTCACTAAGCCAGATCCAGATAAACTGTTCATGAATGGTGAAGCGCTGATGAAAGCAGCTAAGGCTTTTGATGTCGCTTCTCTGCCAACGTTGGCTCAAGGTGCCGCAGAAGCTATGAAGCACATGGTGGAACCAGACCCTAAGCCGCAGATTCACGGTGCCTGGGATCTTATGAAAGTGCTCAAGGACCCGGATGTCAGCCGAGCACTCTCCGCCTTGATGGCGGGTCTCAAAGGCATGGGTGCTGCTTTACGGGCGGCTGACCACGGTGAGTGAAGTTCATCGGTGATGAATCATTAGCTCTTGATGCTTGTGGCCAAAGGTGCAGTGAACGATATGTTCGCTGCACCTTTGGCCATTCGTATCACTTGAGTCGCTCAAAATGCTCCCTCACGTACCAAAAACGTACGGTACGTGGCTCACACCCACCCCCAACCCTCCCCGGTGGGGAGCAGAACCAGAGTGGGGAGAGTGGGCAGACTTCTCGCTCCGTTTGGGGCTAACCGGACACGCACCTAAAGCGTCATCTGTACTTCGGGATTGACCTCTTCATTGTAATCAATCTCGTCGATGTCAAAGCCAAACAGACCCAGAAATTCCTGTCGGTATTCATCCAAATTGGCCAGAGCAGTCAGATTTTCTTGATTGATGGAGTTCCAAGCGTGGAGAACTTCCGACTGCACATCTGGCCGCATTTCTTTATCGTCAATCCGAATGCGTCCTTTCTCATCTACGGACTCCGTATCCTTGGCGTACAATCTGTCCGCAAATAGCCGGTACATCTGCTCCACACAACCCTCGTACAATCCCTTCTCATGCATCACCTTGTACAGGATAGAGATGTACAAGGGAACGACAGGAATGGCGGAACTGGACTGGGTGACCACGGCCTTATTGATGGACACAAAAGCTCGCCCACCGATGTTCTGCAGGGAGGCATTCAGGCGGTCGGCAGTGGCCTCCAGGTGGTCTTTTGCTTTTCCAATGGTCCCTTCGCGGTACATGGGAAAAGTAATTTCCGGTCCAATGTAGGAGTAGGCGACTGTGATGGCGTTATTAGCTAAAACTCCAGCCTCACTCAGTGCCCTGATCCATAGTTCCCAATCTTCCCCACCCATCACACCGATTGTTTGGCGAATCTCATCGTCATTGGCCGGCTCAAGCGTGACTTGTGAAAGTTTTCCCGTGTTGATGTCAATGGTCTTGCTGGTAAACGGCTTACCAATCGGTTTGATAACTGAGAAAAGGGACTCGCCCGTTAGAGGATGAGTTCGTCGAGGGGACGCCAGACTGTAGACCACCAGATCTACGGTGCCAAACTGTTTCCGGATGAGGTCAATGGCCTGTTCTTTGATGGCGGTTGAAAAAGCGTCTCCATTGATGTTGAGGGCCACGCGCCCTGCCACTTTTGCAGCCTGCTCAAAGGCGGCCGTGTTGTACCATCCGGCCGTGGCGGTACGTTTGTCGGTGGCGGGTTTTTCAAAGAAAACGCCTAGCGTGTCTGCTTTTGCCGCGAAGGTGGCGACAATTCTTGAGGCTAGGCCATAGCCTGTGGAACTGCCAATGACTAAAACCTTTTTGGGTCCTTGTACAGTTTTCTGTTCACGAGCGTACTGGATTTGACGTTGTACCTGTTTGGCACAGCCGAGAGGGTGGGCGGTGGTGCAGATAAACCCGCGGATTTTTGGCTTGATAATCATTTTCATTGTCCTTTCCAGTGGCAATATCGACATCCTGAATATCTATTCAATCTTGATAACCATAGTTCCTGAAAGAGGAACGGAGGTTTTCTGAGCCGATACTTTAATGCCAATTATACAGGAAGTTCTCCACACTCTGTCCAACAAAACTTCTGTCTGTCATGATTTTGAGCCAAAGTCACTCTCAGGACACAGGGTGCCTTGCCCTCTGAAGCGGCTTGGGCCTATTGTGCAGCTAGCTGCATATTGCGATATTCACCACGCGGTGCAGGAAAATGCTACATTGTAGCGCCGCTGTAGCGATACATCTGTAGCATAGTCCTCGTAAAAGAGGAAGATGGATCGAGTTCATTCCCAGGGTGGAGTGTGTACTTCTAAATGGCACGGATTTTGCTAGTGGTAAGGTAAGCGATTTCAATCGCGGCTCTGACGTGTTCGATTGAGGATAGCCAGTCACCAACGCTTTGCGCATTACTGACCTTGCTTTGAAAGGAGAGAATATTGTGGGTAACAGGAAAACTCAGATTTTAGCGATTGATGCAGGCGGCACGATGACAGACACTTTTATTATTGATGACAGGGGGGAATTTGTCGTCGGCAAAGCCCAGACAACTCCTGGGGATGAATCTGTAGGATTACTGTACTCGGCTGAGGACGCCTTGAGTTTATGGAACATGAAAGTTGAGGACGCATTTCCTCAGTTGCTAACCGGGGTCTATTCCGGCACGGCAATGCTGAACCGCTTGGTGTCCAGAAAAGGACGGAAGGTGGGTTTGATTGTCAATCGGGGCTTGGAGGATTTTCATCGTATGGGCCGATCTATTCAATCGTACTTAGGCTACTCTTATTCAGATAGACTGCACATTAACACCCATCGGTATGACCCGCCATTGGTTCCCAGGGAGTGGACCCGGGGTGTGACAGAGCGGGTGGACCTGTTTGGCAACGTGGTTATTCCGCTGTATGAACAGGAAGTGGCACCAGCGGTGCGAGAACTGGTAGCTGCGGGTGTAGAAGCCATTGTTATCTCGTTCTTGCACTCTTATAAAAACCCTATCCATGAACGGAGAGCGCGGGATATCGTCCAGGAGACCTTGGACACTTTGGAGTCAGACATTCCGATTTTTGCTTCTGTAGACTATTACCCAGTACGCAAGGAAACGCCTCGGACCAATACCACCATTATTGAAGCTTATGCGGCAGACCCTTCTCGCCGCACGTTGGAACTGGTGAATGAAAGGGTCAAGGAAAAGGGAGCAAACTTTGACATTCGGGTCATGGCGAGCCATGGCGGCACCATTAGTATTAAAGCCAACGAACTGGCGCGTACCCTGGTTTCGGGACCCATCGGCGGTGTGGTGGGTGGAAGGTACTTGGGGCAGTCTCTCGGTTTAAAAAACATTGTTTGTTCTGACATCGGTGGCACCAGTTTTGACATTGCTCTGATTAATCAAGGGGATTTCAGCATTGATACCAGCCCCGATATGGCTCGTCTGGTGCTCTCCCTGCCGCTTGTGGCGATGGATTCTGTCGGCGCTGGAACAGGAAGCTTTGTGCGGGTGGACCCCTATACAAAATCTATCGTACTCGGTCCAGACAGTGCCGGTTATCGGGTGGGAGTGTGCTATCCAGATGGGGGGTTGGACACCATCACCGTATCCGATTGTCACGTTGTGCTGGGTCTGATTAACCCAAATAACTTTCTCGGTGGGCAGGTAAAATTGGACCGTCAACGGGCTTATGACGCAGTCAAAGCGCAATTAGCGGCACCCCTTGGCTTGTCGGTCGAAGCGGCCTCTTTTGGAGTGATTGAACTACTGGAGGCGCAATTGCGCAATTACCTGGAATCACTGGTCATGGGGAAAGGATATTCTCCCACCCAATTCTCCTGCTTTTCGTATGGCGGCGGTGGTCCACTACACACGGCAGGTTATGTCAAAGGGTTAGGATTTGAGGACGTGTTGGTACCAGCCTGGGCCGCCGGATTCTCAGCTTTTGGATGTGGTGCTGCAGACTTCGAGTATCGGTATGACAAGACCCTGGATATTAATGTGGGTTATCAGGCTACGGAAAATGTGCGGGCCGATGCGGCAGAAGCGTTGCAAGGGGCATGGGACGAACTCACGGAAAAGGTTCGTGATGAGTTTGACAAAAATGGATTTGCAAGTTCGGCTGTCCAATTGAGATTGAATTTTCGCATGCAGTACCAGGGTCAGCTGAATGACCTGGAAATTGAATCTCCCCTGGCTGCCTTAAGCGGTGCTACCGATTGGGACAAACTTGCGGACACTTTCGAGGATGTTTACGCACGAGTGTACGCCCGTGCTGCACGGTCTCCGGAATTGGGGTATACCGTGACAGGTGCGATTGTACGGGGTTCTGTCGAGATCCCTAAACCGAAGATTCCAGAAGAACCGTACGAGGGTGAAATTCCGAATACAGCGGCCTTTCAGGGGCAACGCCAGGTGTATTGGGATGGAGAGTTTCTGATGGCGGATATTTGGGAGATGGAGGCTTTAAAAGCGGGCAATCGCGTTCGCGCTTTTGCGGTGATTGAATCCCCGGCCACCACATTTGTGATACCTCCAGGTTTTGAAGCGGTTCTCGATACACATCGGATATTTCATTTGCGCCAGGTCAGTGAAGGACGATAAGGGAACAAAGGAAGCAAGTACGCCTGATGATTTATCAACCTGACGATTTATCAATAAGAGGGAGGAAATGTTATGGCCATGCAATCGTCTGATGTCAATCTTAAGCAGGAGGAATTGCTGAATCAGCAGTACAGGCAATCCATTGGATGGAATGGGAAAACGCTTAAGGAGATGCGCGAAGAAACGGATCGGCTCACAGCGCAGTCCGGGTATTATGCGGGACTTCGCGAATTGGAGTTTAAACAATCTGAACCCATTCGTTACGAGAAAATATTTTCTAAGCTGCGGGGTGGGTTGGTCCACGCCCGGGAAACGGCTAAGCGGGTAGCGGCTTCGCCTATTGTGGAACAGGAAGGGGAGTTGTGTTTTACCCTGTACACTCCGGAGGGGGACAGCATTGTCACTTCCACTGGCATCATCATTCACGTGGGGACCATGGGGTCTGCCATCAAGTATATGGTGAACCACAACTACGAGGAGAATCCAGGGATTGAACCGGGGGATATCTTTTGCAATAACGATTGCCACATTGGGAATGTTCACCCCTGTGATGTCCACACCATCGTACCGATTTTTTGGGCTGGTGAGGTGATTGGCTGGGTGGGGGGCGTGACCCACGTCATCGATACAGGTGCCACCGGTCCTGGCAGTATGACGGTTGGACCTGTCACTCGGTATGACGACGGGTATCAGATTGCCTGTCGCAAAATTGGGCATGACGACATGCTGTTTCAGGATTGGTTGATTGAAAGTCAGCGATCCGTCCGCACCACCAAATACTGGTTGCTGGATGAACGCACTCGGATTGCAGGTTGTCACATGATTCGTGACCTCGTGCTTGGTGTCATCGCTGAAGAGGGTGTGGACACCTACAAGCATTTTTCACGCGAGGTGATTGAAGAAGGGCGTAGGGGTTTGATTAATCGGATCAAGGCGATGACGATTCCAGGTCGCTACCGTCAGGTTGGTTTTGTCGATGTACCTTACCGTCACGAGGATGTCGAGGTTCCCCCCTATGCCAAGGTGGATACCATCATGCACGCACCTTCAGAAATTGTGATTGACCGCAGTGGCAAAATGTCCTTGGATTTTGATGGCTCGAGCCGCTGGGGTTGGCACAGTTACAACGCGACACCGGTGTCTTTCACCAGCGGAATTTGGGTGATGATGACGCAAACGCTGATACCGAATGACCGCATTAACGACGGCGCTTACTATGCCACCCAGTTCAACTTGCCCTATGGGTCTTGGATGAACCCGGACGACATTCGCACGGCGCACAGTTACGCGTGGCACTTCTTAGTGACTGGTTGGAGCCCGTTGTGGCGGGGATTGAGCCGGGCTTACTTCGCTCGGGGATATTTGGAAGAGGTCAATTCCGGCAATGCAAATACCAGCAATTGGCTACAGGGGGGTGGCTATAACCAGTACGACGAGATGCATGCGGTAAACAGTTTTGAGGCCGCAGCAGAGGGGACCGGCGCCAGTGCGGTGAAGGATGGGTTGGACAATGCAGCGGCCATCTGGAATCCAGAGGGTGACATGGGTGATATGGAAATTTGGGAGTATGCAGAGCCTTTGTTGTATCTGGGCAGAAACTCAAAACCCAATACAGGCGGTTTTGGCAAGTATCGTGGCGGCAATGGATATGAGACATTGCGCATGGTGTGGGGGGCCAAAGACTGGACCATGTTTTTCATGGGCAATGGGTATGTGAGCAGTGACTGCGGCATGATGGGTGGATATCCTGCTGCCACCGGTTATCGATTCGAAGCACACCATACGGATTTGGCTGAGCGGTTTGCCAAGCAGTTGTCGTTCCCTCGCGGGGGTGACCCGCGTCCGGCAGAAAAAGTCTACGAAAAAGACTTGAAGGCGGACGTAAAGCGCGACAAACAGGCAATTACAACTGAGGCTATTTTCGAAAATTACGACCTTTACTTGAACTATCTGCGGGGAGGTCCGGGTTTTGGCGACCCACTGGAACGCCGACCACAGGACGTGGAAAAGGACCTCAATGGGAACTATTTGTTACCGGAGTTTGCGCTGAAGGTGTATGGCGTGGTGTTTCAACAGGAGAAAAACGGTCATTATCGCGTTGATGTCGAGCAGACTGCGGCCAAACGCCTGGAAATGCGGCGGGAGCGTTTGCAGCGGGGTCGTCCGACACACGAATGGATGCGAGAGGAACGGGGGCGGATTTTGAAAGACCAAGCATCGACACAGGTCCGTCACATGTATGCAACCAGCTTCGAACTCAGCGAAAGGTTTTTACAGGAGTTCCGCGATTTTTGGGACCTACCCGAGGACTGGAATTTGTACGAAAAGGACTTGGATATGCCGACTTTTGGCTCCCATCACCGGGCAGTGAATTCCAATAAAATAGTGTAATAAACTCTTATGAGAAAATGAGGTGAGTCGTTTGGCAAAATATGACAAAGCAACGATTGAAGAGTTAATAGACGGAACCATTGATTTCTTTCAACTCAAGGAGATGCTGTCTTCTTTTAAAGACCCGGGACGGTTTGACACTTACCTGGAAATTTTGCAGGAACGAGTGCCCTGGGAAGACCGCATTCTATTGCCATACAGTTTGCACCTGTATGTGGTACAAAAGTCAAACGGTCAGCGTATCATCAAGTGCGATTGCGGGCATGAGTTTTGCGAGGCACATGACAACTGGAAACTCCATGCTTTGATACATGTGCGGGAAACCGACGAGAAATTGCAGGTGCTGTATCCCGAACTACTGGCACCAGATCCACAGTGGCAAGTTATTCGGGAATACTATTGCCCTGGTTGCGCCTCCCAGTTAGAGGTGGAGTCGGTAACCCCATGGTATCCAGTGCTGCATGATTTTGATCCCGATATTGATGGGTTTTATGAGGAATGGTTGGGTCGCCCTGTACCCCAACCTAGCGGAAAGAGTCGGTGAAGGCGAACCACCGCGCTGTCAGTTATTCTGTGACGGCGACGAGAGAGATGTGGAAGACAGTTTGCCCAGGAGTGTCAAAGTGGAGAAGGCGGCAACTTGCCGCCTTCTCACTGTTTTTTTGATCTCTAAAACGTTGATTGTTTAACCTTGGCGAACGAGTCACTGAGGAACATTCAGGACTTTTCAGTGAGTAACCCATATTTGCGTAAACGGCGATAAACCGTTGTTCGCGCAACGCCAAGACGTCGGCTGAGTTCGGACAAGTTTCCTTGG
The DNA here is from genome assembly GCA_027336365.1 of Bacillota bacterium. Lineage (GTDB taxonomy): Bacteria > Bacillota > Bacilli > Alicyclobacillales > Alicyclobacillaceae > QXHL01. Next base: position 54,502 of record DAHWFY010000001.1, read on the forward strand.
CTTTCTGCTAATAATAGGGATAATCGCTCTCGTTCTCCGTTGGTATCCGCGACCAACATGCGAAAATTTACATTCTCTTGTGGCAGTGTAAGTGATAAGTTATGAATGCGAGTTGAACCGAAGTCGGCAGGAGTTTCTTTTCCATCTGGGAGTAGGCCACGGTTTTTCCTGACTTTGTACGATTGGAGTGAGTCGGGAATGTCAGACCAGGTGACCATTCCGTGGTGGCAAAACAGTACAGCGTGTTCCAAAACATTCCAGAGTTCTCGCACATTACCGGGCCAAGGATACTCATCCCGCAGGAAAGAAAACACATCCGGGCTGAGTAAGGGGGCGTCCTTTCCGTGTTTATGAGCCAGCACCCGCAGGGCGTGGCGCATCAGCAGCGAAATGTCGTCTCTTCTGTCGCGCAGGGCGGGGAGATTAATAGTGACCACATTCAGTCGGTAGTACAGGTCTAAGCGAAAACTCCCTTCGCGAACCTGCTGTTCCAGACTGCGGTGAGTTGCGGCAACAATTCGAACATCCAGGGACAGAGGACGAGCACCGCCCAAACGTACCACTTCTTTTTCTTGCAAAACCCTCAGCAAATAAACTTGAGCATCCAAAGGTAGCTCGCCAATTTCATCTAGAAGCAGGGTTCCCCCTTGAGCTTCTTCAAACTTTCCCTTGCGTCCATTACGGACTCCCCCGGTGAAAGTTCCGGGTTCATAGCCGAATAATTCGCTTGCCATCAATTCCTTTGGAATGGCTCCGCAATTAACTGCCACGAACGCCTTCGTACGGCGGACCCCGCTTTCGTGAATGGCATGAGCGAATAATTCTTTTCCAGTTCCACTTTCCCCTTGAAGGAGAACAGGCACCTCTGATTGAGCCACAACATCTCCCTGCTTGATGGCAGACAATAAGGATGGACTTTCGCCGATGACCTGTGCCCAAGGCCCTTGTTTCTGTATCGTCTTCGACACCAGATGTTGTGGAGAAATGACGAGAATGAATCCAGCACGATGATTTGCATAGGGTACGGAGAATAGGTGAGCAGCCACCCAGTCCAACGCCGGAAGAGGAACAATGTCGGATTGATTTTCACCCTGGCTGAGATGTTGTTGTAGGATGCGTTGGTGTAATTGGACGGCATCCCACACTTGAGACAGGGGTATCCCCTTTCTTTCCACAGCGAATTGTTGGGCAATCTGATTGGATTCAACCAGTCGACACGTGGCGTCAATGGCGATAACGCCGTTGCCCGGGTAACGACGGCAAGTGTCTAGATATTGGTCTATTAACTGCATGCGAGTTTGCACGGACTGGTAATACAGGCGCTCTTCAATCAGCTTAGAAGCTGTTCCGACAAATCCAGCCGTATGGGTCTGAGCATGATGCCACAGTCCAGTGACATCAATGACTCCCAACAATGTGTGAGTCAAAGGGTCACGGACGGGAGCAGCCGAACACACCCAATCGTGAACACCGCTGCAAAAGTGTTCGGCGGCGAAAACCTGCACGGGTTGTTTCAGAGTCAAACAGGTCCCAATGGCATTGGTACCGATGGCCTCCTCGCTCCAATCGGCACCCACTGCGAAATTCATCAAAGCAGCTTGACGCAACACTTGAGGATCTCCGTCAAGGTACAGGATTCTACCCTTGCGGTCACTGAGTGTCAGCAAATACCCGGTGTGCTGAGCGTGAGTACTCATTTCCCGCAGAACAGGTAGGGCATACTCATACAGGTGAGAAGTTTGCAGAAGAGCTCTCACTTCTTCGGAATTCAGTGACGTATCCGTTTGAGTTTTGAGAGGATTAAGTCCCTGAGCAAGACAGCGCTTCCAGGAAGTTTGCACAAAGGAGCGCACTCGCAGTGAGGTCTCCGAGTTTTCAAGAAATCGAATCCAGTTCTTTTCAGTGCTTTGGCGGTGTTCTTGCAAGTTGTCAGGTTTCAGGTCAAGAAACTCCGAAAACGGCATAGAAACGCACTCCTTGTCACACGATTCAACTGGGACGATGATTTCGGTAGAGGCAGCAGCAATTTGTGCGGGACAGGCCATCATGCCGCTACTAGCGGCATCAACAGAGAACGCAAATATACGTGACCGTATTTACTGGCTAGAGACGGACATTCATCAGAAGTGATTGAAAATATTTAGATAATTATCGATGTAACTTCAAGAAGTAAACAAAGATTCTGTGCTGATGATTGTTCTAATACAGGGATCATATCATAGATACAATTTTCTGAACAGACTCTGTCACATTACTCCTGCTTTTGGGATCGATTCGTGCGTAAAAATCAAGAAAATTATCTGTACACGCCGCACTTATGAAAAACTTCCCCATGCCAAGGGAGAGTACAAAGGATTTCCCCCTTGGCGGTTACTTATTTTCACGGTTGTATGGCTTCTTCGTGTGTGTCCAACAGCCAACCTGTGGCTTACAGGTTGGCGGAGTTTTTCTGATTTTGACGGAAAAGCCACATGCCTATTTTAGTAATGGGTAGGGTAATTGGACGGAATGAATGGCTGAGGAGGCCACATAGGGTACCGATGACAAACCCGCCCAGTACGTCGGTGGGCCAATGCAAACCAACAAATACCCGGGCAATCATCACTAGCACGGCCACCAGAGTAAACACCCACTGCACCCACCGCGGGCCAGCACCCCAAACACCGGCCGCGAAGCCAAAGCTGCCAGCAGCGTGATCGCTCGGAAAAGAGGCATCGGCAGGGTGTGATACCAGTTGTGTGAAAGTATGGGGAGGTAGGGTGACGAAGGGACGGGGGCGAAACCACAGGTGAGCTACAAGTACGTTGATGACTAAGGCCAGGATTCCGGCTAGGGCCGCTCTCACCAACACCTCGCGTTTGGTGACTTCACCTTTGGGCAGGGCAAACCAAGAAACAATAAATAACAAGGCATAGGTTTCTGGAGCATAGGATGCAAAAAACACCATTATGCCATCTAATAGGGCATTATGTCCGGCAAATTGGTTGATGGCATGAAATACTGAGACATCAAAAGGGTTTTCCCATACGGCATGGAACATAAACAATCACTCCTTGGAAATTGTATTTACTGGATACATGCGTGCACTACTCACACGGCTGATTTTCTTCACAGGGTGCGCTGATATAGCCAATTGGCCGATCCGATGGCTGATTGAACGCCCAGCAGTCCCATAAACAGCATCAACCATTTGACGTCATACCAAGGGACAGTGGAGATATTCCAACGGTAGGCAAACGTGTCCAGCAACTGCAAGGGGGGAAAGGCAGAGAATGCCCCCAGAATACGCAAGATGAGGTCGGCAACGGGCAAGCCAATTGCAACCAAGTACCCGACAGCCACTCTGCCAGATAAAGTTGCGCTCCAGACCGCGAGGGCAGTTAAAAACAGGGAAGGTCCCAGAGCGGCTAGCACACCGCGCCAGAATAGAACGGGTCCCCATACCAGATTCATCCCTTCCAAGCTGGCCAGCAGGAACCCCCAACAGGACATCCACAACAGCAGCCAGCGCAATTGCAATATGTTTCTCTTCGGCAAAGTAGCCCCCAATTCTACCATGCCAGCCTCGCTGTCCACCAACAGCAATGGCGTGGTGATTAGAGCCAAGGTCAATGGGATAAATGACTCGCAGTTTTCAACGAAGTGCCTTTGCCAGTTGCTGGCCAGTTCAAGAATACCATGAGTTAAGGCAATAAACAGGATGGCCAGAGGGAGGAGCAACAACGCCAATCCCCAAAAAATGTGTACTTCGTACCAGGATAAGATCCACAGTCGCCGTATGGCATTTCACCTCGCTGTCTTCACCTTGACATAAACTGACTCTTAGGGTAATAGCCTCGGAGTGGGTGTGCAATGGTTACGGAGTTTGGAACAGAACCGCATCCAATTGGGGCCACCTGATTTGACGGTTCGCTAGGAACACAGCCAAACGGCGCCGGGTTTGTGCCCACTGAAGGGCGGACATGGTGCGCACTCGTGGCCACTCGTCCAAAACTTGTTGAATCTGAGTGTGGTTCAACCTCCCGATTCCCGGAATATTGCCATGATACACTTCTCCAACCAGGTTGGCTTGGGAGAGCCCGTGGGACAAGTACAATAGGTCCAACGTCGCCATCACTCCACAGGCTTGATTCTGAGTTGTCGTTTCTGCTGGAGCAAACACCCCAGTGAGTGGGGAAGCAACCTCCTGCCACCACAGGAAGCTCAGAGTTCCCAGGGCAGACTCAGGAGTCGCGCGGTCGGTGGAACCGGTGACCGGATCTGCTGGCCGCTGATAAGGATGGACTTCAGAAATTAACAGAATGTTCCCAGTCAGTGTCGGAGACGAGGTGACGGGAGAAGTAATCACTTTTAAAATTCCTAATTTATGGGTGTTTGCAGATCCAGATCTCTTCACCGTTGCAGGGAAAGGGCTGGAAGCGGATGGAGATCTTATGGACCCCATATCGTGTATCAGCACATGCAGTTGACTCCAGGCCTGCTGGTATGGGTCATAAGCGGTCAGGTCTGTCGGCGCGAGGGGTCTGCGGCTGTAAATTTGCAGCCCGTTCAGTGGCGTGGTTACGTAGGGTGCCGTCAAAAATACAGCGGTCTGCAGGGACCCCTGATAAGTGTGGGTGTGGATGTTGTATCGTAAGTTGCTGATAACAGGAGTGGTTAATTTGGCTGTTGTCCCCAGGGGAGTGGCCGCATTTTGCAGAGTCAGGATTCCTTGGGGCAAGGTCAGTACGGGTTGCTCTCCTGTTTGGAGAAACAAAGGCATCCAAGTCCCCGGGCCTACCAGAAAGATTCGGCCTTGACCGGCGTCCATGGAGTCATACACATGGTTCACGGTAAAGGGTGGATAGGGTAGAGTAGAGGCTCGCGGAAACAGGGTTCCCTGGTAACGAAGGGTGATGGGACTTTTAATCTTCCCTTCATTTTGTATTCGCCACAGGGTTGCGGCCGTACCGGGCAGGACCGCATTCTGGTGCACAGCATGCATCACCAGCAAGTGACCGTAACGGTCCACGGCAGAGACAGGCTGTAACCCAACGTTGAGCGCAAACTCAGTATCAGATGATGACAGGGCAGGGTAAGTCGCCGTTCCCACAATTCGGCCCGTTCCAGGGTTAACCGTTAATTTAACCTGAACTCCCATCTGGGCCACAACTGTCTGTGGGTTCATGCTGGACCCCGTGCCTTCAATGGGGAGAATGGGGGTTCCACTCAGGACCACAGGGGACAGGGAACGGGTGACCAGAGCAAACACAATGGCAACTCCAATCACGCCCAACGACAACAAGGCGAATAGTGCACGGTGGGTACGTCGTTTTTGCAAGGGATAAGAGGCGCCATATTTTCCCGGCCAGCCTATGGCCAAGGTGAGGAACAGCAGGCCAATCTCGCCATAAATGAGTCGATTCCACCAAATCCAATGTGATATCGGGACACTCCCTAACAGGCCAGGCGGCAAGGCTAAACCGAGAGTCAGAAAGCCGGGGAACGGGTTCCAAAAGGCCAAGTGGGGGGTGGACTGGGACAAAGCCTGCCACTTATACCCAGCAAAAGCCATTACCAGCGACAATAGGATGGCAGGCGTAAAGTAACGGATACCAGGACCAAACCGCTGCAACAGTAGCAGGCATCCACCAATCAGGGTCACAAGGCTAGGTGCTGCGGCGAGCAGAAACCAAAAACTCCACATCAAACTGCTAACTACGGACAGATGGGCAATGGCACTCATCAGCAGAGTTCCCAACCCGCCGATGATTCCCAATAGACCTGCACCCACTCCTAAATACCCCAAAAAACGTCCGGCATAGTATTGACTGCGGGAGACGGGACGACTCCACCAGGCTACCTCATTAGCGCCACCGCGAGCAATTTGGCCAATGATGAGGACCAAGGCAAAGGGCGTCACGGTGTAACTGATGGCAAACATTTGAATGGCTCCATCTCCTGCAGTGGGAGATCCAATGGTGGCTATGGCTGAAAATAGAGCGAGCAGAGCGAGCATTCCCAATTCCAGTCGGGTCAATGGATCTCGCCAAGACAGATACCAGGTATTTCGGGCAATAATGCGGGTGGTGGCGAACCAACCTGGTTGCGAGGGGTCAGTTCCGTGCACTGTCGTCACCTCCCCTGACCAGCCAGAGGTATCCATCCAGCAAGTCTGCCTGGCGAGGTTTCCAGGTGGACTGGGGAGCTTCGGAACTTAACACGGCATGCCACCCGTCGGACACCCGTCCGGTATCAATACCCATGGAGACGCTTGTAAGGGAGCCGACCCAGTAGGACTTATCTTGAGCCAACCGAGACAACTCGGCAATACTTCCCGACAGACGCACCTGTCCATCTTGCAAGAAAACCAGATGGGAACAGTAGGCCTCTGCCTCGGACAACAGGTGAGTGGTTATCAAGTAAGATAAAGGGCTGTCGGGAGAGCGAGAGAGTTCATACAGTTCCTGCCAAAAATTCAAGCGTTCCTGCGCATCCAGTCCGGCTGTGGGTTCGTCAAGCAGTACCACGGCCACCTCACGGATCCACAGGGAGGCTAAGGCCAAGCGGCGGCGTTGACCAGAGTGCAAGGTATGCCCATGGGCATCGGCCACGGAAGACAGGTGTAGTTTCTCCATGACCGCATCAATGCGGGTTCTCAGTTCAGGGCCGTCCTGCATTTTGCTCCACAGCGCGGTGCGATGGAGGAATTGCCTGGACGTCAAATGGGGGTAAATGCCTGGAAACTGAGGAATATACCCGATCTGAAAGGAGATACCTGGGCGCAAAGCCTCGTCAAACAGATAGACTTGTCCTCCATCCGCTGGCAAAAGACCGCATACCGTCCGCAATAGGGTGCTTTTGCCTGCCCCATTAGGTCCCAGCAAAGCGGTGAATCCTCGTGGCAGGGTGAAGGAGCAGTTGTGAAGAAGCCAACGTTTTCCTGTTTGATGACTGAGGTTTTCAACCGTGAGAACGATTCGCTGGGACGCTTGGCTCTGCCATGGTGACATCAACTTGACTCCTCCTCAGCCTTTCCATCAACCACAGGTAAGCGTCTTCCACAGTGGGTGCCAATGGTTCCACGGGGTTCCCAGGTTGACCGGACAGGTCCAGTTGTTCACCAATGACCTTCACGGTGTGACCGTCTGACATAGGCATCCACAACCGACTGGTGGTGAGAATGGGTTGGACGTCCTGAGGCTGCAAGGCGAAAACGTGTCCCTGAGTTTCATCCAGGAGACGCTGTGGAGTGGTGTCCGTCACTAACTGACCGTGGTTCAATACTAGCCACTGATTGGGCAGAGCCAAGGCATCTGCCACCACCTGGGTGGCCATCACCACCTGATGGGTAAGACTTAACTCACGCAACAGGGTCAATAGGGTTGCTTGCTCATCGGGATCGAGCCCAGCCGTGGGTTCGTCAATCAACAGCACTGGACAAGGTCGTAATAGGGCACCGGCTACCAGAGCACGTCTTTTCATACCTCCGGAAAAGTGTTTGAGGCGTTGTTTTATGGCAGATTCCAAGTGTACAAAGGCGATGGTTTGCATCACTTTGTCTCTTGTCTGTACGCCCCACCCGTCTAGATGAGCCAGTTCCGTCAAGTATTCGCGCAAAGTTAACTCCAGGGGCAGTTGATTTTCCTGAGGAACGTATGCCACGCGGTGGCGGGCTTGCAAAGGATGGGAAATCGGGTCCACCCCCCAAATAGATATATTACCCATTCTAGGTGTCAAGTACCCAGCCAATAATTTTAACAGGGTACTTTTTCCGGCTCCACTAGGCCCCAGGATGGATGCGGAAGAGGGAATTCTAAAAGATAAACGTTGAAAACCCCAATCTGCTCCCTTTTTATAGCGAAACGAAACGTGATTCAGCGCAATCATGAGGTTTACTTCTTCTCCTTTCGCATCGTGGGCTGGGGCGGATGGAGTCGAAAGACAGGGGTGTCCACATTCTTGAGCAACCCTATACAAACTGGGTGGTAGATACCATCCATTATGGACGGCAATCAAGGTGTAGAAGTTCATTGTGTCGCAGAGTAGGCCGGGAAAAGACCAATTTTCTCGCAAATTTTTTACTGATTTTCTTGCTGGAGAAGATTTCTGGCTGTGTCACTCAGGTCAACGAAAAGCCCGCACATACGGCTCTGGCACGTCGGGTTTGACACGCAGGGCGACGGCAGCATGCAACGCCCAGTAAGGGTCTCTCAACATACCTCGAGCAATGGCTACCAAGTCGGCATCTTGATTGCCAATAACGGACTCTGCTAGGGCCGGGTCTTCCAGAATACCCACAGCAACGACTGGTGTATGAAGAGATTGTTTGACGGTTCGGGCAAAGGGAACTTGGTATCCGGGAAAGTTGCCTGGACGCCGTTGGCCTGCTGGGCCTTCTCCACCTGAACTCATATGAAACACGTCCACTCCAGCCTTTTGGTATTGTTGGCAAATTTCCAGTATACGATGTAGATCATAACCACCGTCCGCATATTCCATTGCAGAGACCCGCATAAACAAAGGCATGGAGCTGGGCAATTCTTGTTTGACGGCCTGAATGACTTCCACGCCAAACTGCGCCAGGTTTTGTCCATATACGTCCGTGCGCTGATTGGTTAGGGGTGAGTGAAACTGATGGATCAGGTAACCGTGGGCGCCGTGTAGTTCTATCATATCCGCCCCGGCCTTCACCGCGCGGCGCGCAGCTTGTGCAAACTTCTCCACCATTACATGGACCTCATCTGTGGTCAGTTCCCTGGGGATTTTGTAGCCCTCTTCCGGATATTGAATAGGGGAAGGTGCCACAGGCAATGCTGCATCCTCCGCTTTGCGTCCAGCGTGGGCGATTTGAATACCAATTTTTGCTCCGTGTTGGTGACTGGCGTCTATGATTCGAGAGAAAGCGGGAATTTGCTCGTCAGACCATAAACCTAAGTCATAGTCTGTGATACGTCCATCAGGTTCCACATCTGTCATTTCCATAATAATGAGACCCGTTCCCCCGATGGCACGACTGGTGTAATGCACAAAGTGCCAATCATTAGGCTTCCCATCTTTGGTTGTGACCGAATATTGGCACATTGGAGCCATGACAATACGGTTTTTTAAGTGAAGTTGTTTCACGGAGAAGGAGTCAAATAAGTGTGTCATAAAATTCATCACTCCTGTGTGTTATGACTTGAATTCATTCTCGTATAACATTGGTAGTAACTATATTACCGAAAGTAGTAGCTCAAATGCAAATCTAAATCCCCATGCCTCTGCGGAGCACAAGATTATAGTGAAAATAATGGACAGCTACTTTCTCATCAAAAGTTACATTCACACGTCTTGTTTGAACGGTGGACTGGTTTTTGACAAGTCCTCACAGAGTGTGTGACCAAAGTTCTGAGTGGCACTTCTGACTCGATTGAGGCATTGACGAGGTTCCCAGAAATGAGTAGACTAGTCGGCGGAACATGAACTCGTATAATGCCAAGAATGTGGCTTGGCAGTTTCTACCGGTCGACCGTGAATCGTCCGACTACGAGGCTGATGTCGATGGTTAAACACAACGAGGCAGTTTCCCCATACGTCCTTACGTCTCATCTCAGTAGGATTCATATCAGAATTTCGGGTGGGATTGGCGGACGATAGGAACACTGCTTATTTTCGTTGATAGGACAACCTGGCACCTCGAGTCGCGACTTCCTTCGCTTTGCAAGGAGTCCCTTCGGGAGCCGGGTTTTGTTGTTTTTGCAAGTTGTGGGTAAGAATAGATTGAGGAGGAATGGAGAAGATGTCACGGGGAAAGCCCAATGTTCGACAGTTTGTCACCAGAGATGTGACTGTCCCAGGTGAGAGGACGACTTCACAGGTAGATGCAGCGTTTCGTCTCGAGACAGAGGGAACCGGCGTGATTATTCAGGAGCGTCGACACGGTCACCCGCGGGAACTGTTTTTTGTTTGGTTTGCGGCCGTCCTCACATTTACAGGCGTTATCATGGGACAATTATTTACGAGTCTTGGACTGAATATCTGGGAGTCCTTATTGGCCGCAGTGTTGTGTTCTGTTTCGTTTGTGGCTTTAGGTTGGGTGGCCGCCACTGGACCCAAGGCGGGCACCGTTACTCTGACGATTTCCCGAGCCGCCTTTGGTACCCGAGGCAATCGAGTACCCGCCTTTTTCAGTTGGCTTTCAGCCGTGGGGTGGGAAAGTGTCACGATGGTCTTGACCGTCTGGGCTCTACTCAGTTTGGCTCAATTTGTGGGATTGCCTTCTCAAGGTACTGTGGCCACGGTGCTTGCGCTTTTACTGACCATTGCTTTCACCTATTTCGTTCCCATTATGGGTCATGCCACAGTTATCACCATGCAGAAGTGGTTAGCCATAGCCCTGGGTGTGTTTGGAATTGTGTTGGTGATTGCTGTGTTTCCTCATGTGAATTGGCACTTTGCACCTCCTGTGAAAGACATGGCGGCCGATGGAGCTTTTCCCACCTTCCTGCTGGCGTTGTCTGTGGGACTTATTACCACCGTGTACGGGTGGATTAACTTTGCGGCAGATTATTCCCGATACTTGCCGGAGCATACTTCCTCTCGGAAGATTGTTGGCTGGACTTTGGTGGGCGGCGGCATTGCTTCTATGGTTGTCATGACCATCGGGGTGTTGTTGGGAACTTACATTAGCAACTCGGCGTTTTCCGCCAATCCGGTCATGGCGATTGCCAAGGCGGTGCCTGCTTGGGCTGCCATTCCATTTTTACTGGTGGTGGTGATTGGGGACATCACGGCCAATTATCTCAATGCGTACAGTTCGGGAATGAGTTTTTTGTCCATGGGAGTGCCCATGAAACGATTCTTGGCTGTGGTTTTGGATGGAACGCTGTCCACCTTAATTGCTCTATATGCCTTATTCCTGTCTCCGGGATTTGTAAATTTCTTCGAGAACTTCTTGAGTTTAAACATCTTGGTCATCGGTCCTTGGGCAACTATCTATTTGATTCATCACCGGATGATTGGGGGTAAGTATGATACGGCTGGGCTGATGAACAATGGATCTACGGGTACCTATTGGTACAGAAATGGAATTAATTGGAGAGCAATGACTGCTTTTATCATCGGGGTTGCGGGGACGTTTTGGACTGTGAACAGCGCTCTATGGGTAAGTCCTTTGAGCAAAGATTTATTTGGTGGAGCCGATCTTAGTGCATACGCTGCTCCTGTAATTACCGGTCTGATTTATTATTTACTGAATCTCAAACGGCAACCCACGGTCACTGTTGCCAAGAAGTCTTACAACGCCTAACCTCTGTTGTGGAGATGAACCTTTCTGCGTTGCCTATCCAGTAAATACAAGTTTGTGGATTTACATTCCCTGTTGGTGCCGCTATCAGCGGCATGGCGGTCTATCCAGTAAATACAGGTTCGTGGATTTACCTTCCCTGCTGGTGCCGCTATCAGCGGCATGACGGTCTATCCAGTAAAACAATTGCGTGGATTTACATCCCTTGCTGATGCCGCTCACAGCGGCATGTGGGTCTATTTGCAAAATACTTACCTGCCAAGGCCAAATATCCATGGCAAAAGTCCTCCAATCCGCATGCGGGTCGGAGGACTTTTGCCAAGAGGGACTTTTCAACTAAGCCAGAGTGCCTTGATGGTGGTTCAAGACAGAAATTGAGTATATACTTCGGCGAATGTGTCTATGGCTGCCTGAGGGTTGACCGAATGACCCAATTCCTGAAGAGTTTCGCCCATCAAACGTATGGCCTTGATGAAATCTATGTCTGTAACGTTACCCATGTGGCCGATACGAAAGGCCTTGCCCGCCAATTCAGCCAGGGCGCCTGCCACCACAACACCCTTATGGGCAAGGGCTTGGCGAAAGGCCATGTCATTCACTCCCGCTGGATAGCGAATGCAGCTCAGGGTGGGTGCGGCGATGGGCTCCTCCGCAAGAGCTCGCATGCCATAAGTATGGAGGGCTGCCCGTACTGCCTTACCGAGGGCCTGGTGCCGTTGATAGCGGGCGGGGAGACCCTCTTGAAACACCAATTCGAGTCCCCGGTGGTACGCATTCACCATGTTCACTGGCGGTGTTGCAAAATAACGCGCCGGATTGTCCATAATCGGTCGCCAGTTGGCAATGTCCAAGAAATAGGCAGGCACCTGGTTGCGTGCGGATCGAGCTGCTAGGGCTTGGGGACCAAAGGCAACGATGCCGAGACCGGGGGGAACACCGAGTGCTTTCTGGGAGGCTGTCAGCACAAGATCGATTTTGTAATCCGGATGTCCATAGGTTTTTTGCATATCTTCTTCGATAGCTGCCGATGCACACACTCCGTCGAGCAAAAATAGAGCACCTTTTTCTTTCACCAGGGGCACCAGAGCATCTAGGTTGGCCATCACTCCTGTGGAGGTATCCACATGAGTGACGGTCACAGCCTTGAAGGTTCCCTCAGAAAGGACGTGTCTGATCTGCTCTAAATCGGCGTGTTGCCCCCAGGGTGCCTGAATTGTTTTCACTTCTATGCCGTAAGCCTGGGCAAGGGGCGTGAAACGGTCACCAAAATACCCATGACTGACCACTAGCAATTTTTCGCCAGGTGCCACGGTGTTGACAATTGCCATTTCCATCGCTAAGGTTCCAGACCCTGCAAAGACGTAAACTTCACCATTCGTATTGAATAAGGACTGAGTGTGTTGGAGACTTTCTTTAAAAATGGATACAAAGCGGGGGTCCGTGTGGGCCAGGGTTTCGCTGGCTAGGGCCTCGTAAATCTCGTCAACCACGGGCGTGGGACCTGGAATTAGTAACAATTCTTTGTTTGGCAAAGAGGACTCCTCCTTTGAGTACGTGTCCATCTTTGCTCATTATAGTTCAATGGTCAGGGCTTTGCGTGCATGCTCGCGTCTACTCCCAGGGGAAACCGGTTCCGAGGGAACCAATGATGTGGATTTGTTCGGTTCTTCGTTGCTGCCGATGGGCCATGCGAGTCGCGGCCGACTCATACAACTGTTTTTCCATGGAACTTTGAGGGACAATGCGGGGTACCGCAGTGGGTCTATTCTGCTCATCCAACGCCACAAAAGTCAAAAAGGCTGTGGTGGTCACCTCTCGTTTTCCGGTCAACAGTTCCTCAGTGGTCACTTTAACAAAGACCTCCATGGAGGTGCGCCCTGCGAAAGTAACAAATGATTCCAGACAAACGGTGTTGCCCAAACGAACCGGGCGAATAAAGTCAACAGAATCGGTGGAAGCGGTCACCACCGCACGACGGGCGTGGCGGGCAGCTGAAATGGTGGCCACATCGTCAATATAAGCCATCAATCGCCCTCCGAACATGGTGCCATGATGGTTAGTGTCCGGCGGCAATACCATGCTCACCTTAATGGCGCGACTTTCGATGGGATGACGCGACTCCACTTCCGTCGCGTGTTCGTCGGCTTGTGTTTGTTTTTCATTAGACAATGAAAATCCTCCCCTCGCTCGTAAGTTTATTGCAAGTAGAAAATGGAATCAAGAGTGTGGAGGCGTGCGGGAGGGTGTGGTCATCGTGTGGGGGAGGGCAGAAAAGCGTGGGGATAGACTCTCATGCCGCTGTTAGCGGCATCAGCAAGGGACGTAAATGCACGTTATTGTATTTACTGGGATAGACCGCCATGCCGCTGATAGCGGCACCAGCAGGGAAGGTAAATCCACGTGATTGTATTTACTGGTTAGGAGAGTAGGTTCAGGTCAAGTGCATCTCTTTCCAGTGCAGATAAGCTTTTCAAACTTGTATAAGTTTCCCCAAGTGGGAACAGGTGAGTTACGTTAAAAAGGCGAACTTTTTCATCGTGGGAAAAGCATGTTTAAAAAAACATGAGCACGAGGAAGGAGTTCCACCTGTGAACTGTCGTCGCAAAGTCCATCCGTTTAGACACCGCCCTATTCTTCTGACTGTCTTGAGCATTCTGATGACCGCTTTTTTCTCGGTGTCCTGTGGGTATCCTCGGGAATTCCACCAGTCTCCT
>DAHWFY010000200.1 GCA_027336365.1 Bacillota bacterium
CCAGTGGATTCATAATCGCAAAAATTGATACAAACGCATGAATCAGATAACCTCCCACGCGATGCCCTCCTGTTAAATTCGCCACCGTTCATCAAATTCAAAAATTTATAAATTACAGTAATTATGAGCAGTTTTCACCACCCGACACGCATGTCTCAACCTGGTCATGCGGCACTTAGTATTTAAATCGCTCAGCACACACAAAAAGACCAACCATTTGATCCTTTCATTCTGTTGTTGACATTGGAGAGTCGTTCCGCAGAATGACCGCTTCATCCGCTTATTGAAACACTGGGTCAAACTCGACTTACTCTCGTAATAGTTTTGACACTTCCACATTATTCGCAACCGCTAGGACTGAATACAGGGTCCACGATAACAATGCAAGCAACTTCTCTGGTGCCACGTCGACATAACCTCGACCTATTTAATAACCTCCTAACGAATTGACAACCGATCCATGAAATCGCCTACCTCACTGTGATTGTAACGTGTGTCACCCTGGTGTCGCCAAAAACAACTCATGGAGGGGTTTCCGCCTTCCTGTGAGTCCAATCCTCCATTCGAGTGCGATATAATTCCTTATCCATGTGTAACGTAGATAGTTTTTGCGAGGGTAGGGGTTGCCCCCAGTAAAAACCCTGACTCAATCGGAACCCTGACTCTCGGGTCACAACCAAATCGTCGTATTGCTCAATCCCCTCAGCAACCCAGTGATGAAATTTGTCTCCATACCGAGCCAATGCCCGAAGCATGCGCTGCTTGGTGGCCGATTGAGACACTCCATCCACCAAAGAACGATCCAGTTTCATATAATCCGGTTCAAAGAAAACCAAGGCTTGCAAGTCTCCGGTTCCCATACCCACATCGTCCACGGCAATTTTTGATCCAAGGTTTCGAAAAAGTTGCAAACGTTCTTGTAGCCCCGGCAACCACTCATTCGCATACTCGACTAACTCAAACACCACACTTTGTGGCAAAATACCCGTGAATTGAAACAATTTTTCTATCATCAGCATGAACTGCACATCCATAATACTGATGGGAGTCACATTGACAAACAACAAGAGAGACGAAGCATAAATTGGAGACGCAACAAACGACTCAAAAGCTAACCGAATCGCCCATAAATCCGCGGCCCACGCATGGTTCTCGGCAGTCATTTGGCGAAACCATGAGAGAGGATTCACGGGTTCCCCATTCACCATGGGTCGACTCAATGCCTCGAATCCCACAAGTTGATAGTTTTGATGATCTATGATGGGTTGATACACACTGGTTAACTGAGTATCAGAAAAAATTTTGCTCCCTATTGAATTGGTAATTATAGTATCATTAGGATATGTATCCCCCCCCCGGAGAAATCCCAGTTTTTACTATGTTTTCTCGCCCTGTTTGTCTCATCCAGACTCCCTCCATAGACACAAGTGTCATTTTCGGCTGCTTTTAAAATTTACTAAGGAGCCATTTCCCCTTTACTCTCTAGTTCCCTTGAATCTTTTCTTGCACACTCCCTTATTCTTTAACAAGGATGTCGAATCCTGCCGATCCATGTCATTTTGGATTCCTCTTGTCTTCCTTCAGTCACTCATCTAAAAAGAACTGCTGACTTCCCTTCTACTGTGGACTTGTAATTCATCTCCCGTATGTCAAAATTCTTAGGGGGAAACTTGATTCGAACGAACCCCATTGATCGTTGGATCGGAATATCCTAGAGATGCATAGCAAACGTATCGAGCGTTTTTCCGAAAGGGGGCCTCTCATTGGGATTATTTTCGTTGGTTTTTTCCTGGCTATTAAGCGGCCAAATCATTGCCACCCATCAATTTTCAGAACTTTTCGTTCGCCGATACTGGCCCAAATGGGCTCGTTTCTTTATCTTGTTTGGCCTTGGTGTCAGTCTTTTTTTGGATGGTTACGTATTGAAATGGAACTTCTCCTTGGGCATGGGGTTGGATATCCTGATTGCCACGGGGGTCCTAGCACGTTCTAAATGGGAGCAAATCGGGTCCTCTCTCTTCTTAGGAATGGCCTATCTTATATTGCAACTCATCAACACACCCTCTACTTCTCCATCGTTGTGGGATTATCTCATTTTTTATTCCTTTGCCGCACTTTCCTTGCTGACCTCCATCAACTTCCGATCTCCTCTCGTCCTTTTGAGTTCTTACTTGTTTTCGATCCTCATGCAAGGGTACCTAGTGGCCCTGGGCCAAGGAACCCTTACAGAAGAGCTAGTTACAGTAGAAATGGCGTTGAGCTTGGGCGGGTATGCTTTCTACTGGAACTGGCAAGAGGGATTATTTCATAAAACCATCTACGATCTGGAGCATGATTCTCTCACAGGAGCTTTGACCCGAAAGGGATTGGAATCTTGGCTCTCTGTGAACGTGGGAAAGCCTGAAAACTCCGAACTCTCCCAATCCCCTCCTGTGCATGGGGCCATTCTTTTTTGTGACCTGGACAATCTCAAATCCATCAACGACCTCTGGGGACACGATATCGGAGACTTGGCCATTCGCGAGATGGCTCATCGTCTCTCACAAAACTTGCGTCCTCAAGACGCTTTGGTACGGTTTGGCGGAGACGAATTTCAAATCTGGATTCCTGGAGTGTCTGCTCGTGAAGCCAAATCCATCACGTACAAACTGCACAAAGCGGTGACCCAAGACTCTCTGATCCCCATTTCCAGAGAGAGAATCCCCACCCTGTCCTTGGGGATTTCCATGGGTTGGTGTGCCGGCCCCTTGGAAGACTCCACCATTTGGAAAGCAGATGAAGCCCTCTTGATGGCTAAACGATCCGGGAAAAACTCCGTGATGGAATGGTCTTCTAAACTTTCCTCCCCGCCCACCGTACTGTCCTCCAACAGACCTACAGTCATACAAGAACTGGTGAAAACCATGCAACTGGTATGGAATCAAATTCCCAAACCCGCGTTATTTGTAGATCCAGAAGGACGAATTTGTTTTGCTAATACAGCGTTTCTGTCCCTTGTCGGTTACTCATGGGAAGATATAGACCAGAAAAATCCCTCACTCCTATCAGCCAGGCAAACACCGCCCGAACTATATCGCACGATGTGGCAGACACTCGTCTTATGGAAATCTTGGCATGGTCCATTTCTCAACCAACGTGCAGATGGAACGACTTGGTGGGAAATTCTCGAAATCTACCCAGTCGTCCAGTTTGAAAAACTCGTCGGGTTCTTTGCATTCCCGCAAGAACTCACCTTTGAGCAGTCACCCGTCCTAAATAAAACGCATTCTTCCCAAAGCCGATTTTGGTTTGGCAACTTGTCTTGGGCTTTTCAACCCATCGTTGACATTTCAACCGATACACCTGTGGGCTATGAAGCTCTGGTACGACCCTTCTGGGGTAACGAGGCAGTCCCCCCGGATGTATTTTTTCAACTGGCCGATGCACTGAATGCCCGCCAACAGGCGGACTGGGAGTGCCTGTATGGCCTGTTGGCCCATATCCGTCAACAAGGAATCCCCCCAGGCTGGCCCAAGCTCTTTGTAAATATCTATGCCGAGACGCTAGGGAATGTAGAGCAGTTCATGGCATGGCTGAATGAATTGATCCCTTTGCTCGCAAACACCTCACTGGTCCTTGAAATTTTAGAAAAAGAAGCACACAAACTCCCCTTTGACATCTTCCACAAAATTCAGAAAGATGTTCCGAGGAGTGTGGAATGGGCCATTGATGACCTGGGAACGATGGAGTCCAACATTTACCGCTACATTGGTTGGTATCCCACATGGGTAAAACTGGACCGTTCCTGGTTAGTCCACTTTCTTCACGATCCCGTTCTTTGGAAGAGGGTCACCGGGCTCATGCAATGGATTTCTGCGCAAGGAGCCCACATCGTCATCGAAGGCGTGGAAACGGAGGAGGAACTCCAAATTCTGAAGAAAACAGGATTTGCACTGGGCCAAGGCTACCTCTGGGGAAGACCAACGCCCTGGCCTGCACCTCATCAGTTGAAAGACAACGTCAGAGAGACCCAGAAATATGCAAAGCCATAGGCGAGACGCAATCAAACTTGAGGAACAGAAACAAACACACGAGTGTGAGGGTATGGTGCGACTACACACCACTCCTCCCCTCTGGCCTACGGCTATTCACACCATTCATTTCTACAAATAGGCGTAGGGATTAAGAAAAAAGGACTATCAGAGGTTGTCCGAAAAAGAATCAGAACTCTCCGGCGTATTCCCTCGTCGTTGCCCAAAATGCTCCTTCTCATACCGATTACGTACGGCACGGAACTCCCGCCCGGTCTAAACGCTCCCCACTGAAGAGCAGACCCTACGCGCACTTTGGGCTGGCCTCCTGGCACTGCTTGGGTCTGGCCTTACCCCTTTTGGACACGCATTTTAAAAATACTCCTCGACGAACCTCGTGGAAATATCACCAGACCGAAATTTTTCGTGATCTAAAACCTTCAAGTGAAAAGCAATCGTTGTTTGTACCCCTTCAATCCGAAATTCGGAGAGAGCACGGATCATTCGAGCTATCGCCTGATCTCGTGTGGGTGCCCAGACAATCAGTTTGCCTATCAGAGAGTCATAATAAGGAGGAATGGTGTAGCCCGAGTACGCGGCACTGTCCACCCGTACTCCGATACCTCCAGCCGGTAGATATTCGGAAATCAGACCTGGATTTGGGAGAAATCCCCGCTCCGGGTCTTCTGCGTTTATTCTGCACTCAATTGCATGTCCACGCAACTCAATTTCTTCTTGACTCACAGACAGGGGAGCCCCTGCCGCAACCAGAATCTGCTCCCTCACTAAGTCCACTCCTGTGACCCACTCTGTAACCGGATGCTCCACCTGAATACGGGTGTTCATTTCCATGAAATAGAATTCACCTGTGGGAGTGTAGATAAATTCCACCGTCCCCGCCCCAACGTAATTCACCGCTCTTGCCGC
>DAHWFY010000201.1 GCA_027336365.1 Bacillota bacterium
CAGCAGAATGTCTTCAAATTCGCGCTTCTCGCCGAGCGACCCCAAAATCATATCCAGTTCCCCCACCACGAGTTGAAACAAATTCACTTTCGCATCCAGAATCCGCAAAATGTGCTCTTCCATGGTCCCTTTTGCAGCGAGATTGAAGATGTTGACTTCGTGTTCCTGGCCAATGCGGTGAATCCGTCCAATTCTCTGTTCAATTCGCATGGGATTCCACGGGATATCGAAGTTAATCATTCTATGGCAAAACTGGAGATTGCGCCCTTCCCCGCCTGACTCCGTGCTGACCAGCACCTTGGCACCCGCCCGAAAGTCAGAAATGGCCTGCTCCTTTTGCATCCTCGACATGCCCCCATGAAAATTCACCACTTCTAGACCCGTCGCGTGCAGAAACTCGGTGATAGCCTGTTGCGTCTCCACAAATCCTGTGAATACCACGGTCTGATCCGGTGTCGCCGTGAGCAGTTTCAACAATGCCGCCATTTTTGCTGATGGAGTCTTCTTCCCGTTCATGGTCTTCTGTGCATTCACGGAGGGCCTCTTCATGGATGATGCCGACAATTCCCCCAGTGTAATCAGGTTCTGTACCCCATGCATCTCGGGTTCAGACAGCTCACTGTTGGCGTCAAACATCTTATGCAACGTGGATAACGTGCAGGCAACACTGCTTCCCGCCTGCCGCAATAAATTCTTCAGGACAAGTGGATGAATCTTTGACCGCGATGTACGAGTGTGTCCTCGCCCATCGCCCGGCACCGGGCTGGATTCTGCACCGCTCCCCTGCAAATGTGCCTTCACAAAGCGGGAAAGTTCCGTATAGAACTGTTGCTCTTCCGAATCGGGTGGGATGACAAGGGTTTCTGCAGTCCTCGTGGACTGGATCACACCCGTGGTACTGCGTCGATTGCGAATCATCACCTTTTGTATCAGTTGCTTTAATTCATTCACATTCCTGGGCTGCAGTGGGTCTTTCCTGTCTACATAGCGGCGTTTGTATTCGGCCTCGGTCAGCAACTGACCCGGCTTTAACAAAGTAATGAGATTGAACAGTTCACTCATGTCATTTTCAATAGGTGTAGCCGTGAGCAGCAAAATGTATTTCTTCTTCAACTGATTGACAAATTTCCAAGCAATTGTTGATTTGTTCTTCAGGTGATGAGCTTCATCAACAATCACGAGATCGAACTCCGTGTGAAGGATTTGCTCTCGATGAGTCTCCCGTTTTGCTGTATCCATAGAAGCAATAATATAGTCAAACGCCTGCCACGGTTTGTCTGCACTGCGAAAACGTGGCTCATCATAACAGACGAAGGCAAGTCCAAGCTTCCGGGTGACCTCTTCCTTCCACTGCTCCACGAGCGAAGGCGGTGTCAAGATGAGGGCACGCTTGACCAGTCCCCGCAATATATACTCCGTCAGGATAATTCCTGCTTCAATGGTCTTGCCAAGTCCTACCTCATCGCAGAGCAGAGCCCGGCCACGCATCCGCCGCAACACTCTCTCCACCGTTCGAAGTTGGTGGGGAAATGGAGTAATCTCCCGCAGCATTTTCACGGACAACAACTCGTCGAAGCCACTTCGCAGGGACAGTTGCACCGCCTGTCGGTGTAACTCCACCTCGTGGGTTGCTACGGTGGGCCACTTGGCAAGCAACTCCAGGAGGTCATTGGCCTCTTCCATGTGCACTGTAATTTCGCCAGATACGGTGAGAGGACTGCGAAAACTGGCTTCATGAAAGATATTCTGCCTTGATGTATGAGATGCTGTGCTCTCGATGGCTTGCCCGTCGGTCCCAGCAAAACGCATCCCCTGGTCTCCCAGCACCAACTCCTGCGGCGGAAAAATGCGAAAGACCCCATTCACAGGTGAGGATTTTTCGGATTGTGCTGTTTCAATCACCCAGTCATGTACACCAGCTACGGAGCTATCCTTCAAGTGGCGTAACAAAGCGGAGCCCAGCCCGTCACCAATGAGCATATCTGATTCGTGATCCACCGTGCAGGAAACCCTCTCCACTGGCGCTGGTACCCGCCGCTTGCGACCTTTAGCGGACGGCAGATGGTTCACACCTCCAGATAACTCAAGGAACACCTGCCCGCCATTCGGAATGTCTCGCAGCACATGGTGCAACACACTGTCCATCTCGATGGCATCCAGTTCGAGCAAGTCCCCCGCAAACCGGAAAAAGTAGCGTTGCATCAAGTTGAAATGAGCCTCCTGGTTATGAATGTAATTTTCGCAATAGACCGCCATGCCGCCGTGTGCGGCACCAGCAAGGAAGGTAAATCCACGTCATAGTATTCACTGGGATAGCAATTATCCATTCTGCACTTTTCGACACAGAGGTGTCTGAAACCTGCTTGTTTTTAATAACGAAAGGCATCTGCAAATCATACCCCCCCAGCAAGGATTCTCTTGGAAACTAAATCGGCAGTCTCAAATAAGGGTCCTCAGGACGCTTATAGGCCTTTTCAAGCCATTTTTCGCATCAATAGGCGTCCGCCAGGCCCTTATTTCAGCAAAATTGGTGCAAACACAGTGGGAAAAAGTGCAATAAGCGACTTTCACACCCTTATTTGTATTTCATCCCTCAATATTTGATGATTTAGCGACTGGGGGACCCTTATTTTCAGAACCGAAAAAGTCGGTGCTTCTTTCACTAAGGAGGGTCTCCCCTCCGCAATCTTTCGGGCAGGTGGTGGGGCTGTAGAAATTCATCTGGAATTTATAACAATCGACCAGCGATTGGATTGTCTGAAATTGTGGGACCACTATAGTGTTAACTATCAACCTCATATAGTCCAGTCTTCGACGCGCAATCCCCTGACCCGTTCAAACTCTCTCGTGTTGTTTGTAACCAGTGGAACATCGAGTGACAATGCGTGTGCGGCAATCATCGTGTCGAGCGGACCAATAGGCTGCCCACGTCTTTCTAGTTCAGCACGTACGTTTCCGTAAACGACAGTCTCATCAAATGAGAAGCTTGCAATTTCAAGTGGCAAGAGGAATGCCTCTAGCGCAGCCTGATTTCGCTCTTTATTCTCACTCTTTGATACGCCATACTGTAGCTCTGCCACTGTCACCACGGATACGGCAATCTCGCCCGTACGGAACACACGCATTCGCTTTAATAATTCATCTGACCGTCTTTTGATGAGATATATACAGATGTTGGTGTCCAGCATGTACAGCATCAAAATGGTTCCTCTCGTTGTTGCTCCGCTGGTTGCTCACGCTCGATCATGAAGTCGTCTGAAAATAAGTCCAGTGATTGCGCCAGCGAGTCCCACGCGTCGTCCATGGGTAATAAGACAACGGCGTTTCCGACCCGCTTCACAAAAACTTCTGAACCGTTAAATCGAAATTCTTTGGGCAAACGAACCGCCTGGCTACGCCCTGACTGAAAAATCTTTGCTCGCTCCATAAAACCACCCCCGACGATATACATCGAGTATATACCCATTGAAAAACAGATTCAACGTGGAGACATTCTGTCATTCATCCCATAAGCGACTTCAACACTGGATTAATCAAGATTTGTCCAAACGATTTCAAGGCAGGATACTTCCCCTCAATCTGGATGTGCTGTTTAACTGGGGAAGCATACAAGGTACATCGGAAAATGAGGGTGTACCCTTGCCTGTCATGGACAGTCTGATTGCGGCCACAGTTTTAACCCACAATCTGATTGTTGTGACTCGTAATGTTTGTGATTTGGAGCGCTTTAAAGTAACCGTTTTTAACCCTTGGGAAAGTCCGTGATAGAGTCGGCCGAACTCTTTCGAGGCCAGCCCCTCAATGAACGGTTGTGCGGTTTTCCCGCAAACCGTTCTACGTCATTTACTCTTAAAATAAACAATAACATCCATACGCACGCTCATACTCATGATTGTAGCTTACGCGAACCCCTTTCTGCTGTCCGAATCCCTGTGCCCACTATAGTGCTGACGGGGTCCAGTCTTAAAGCCCATCTTCTGCACATGATAGAGCCTATATGAGGTGATTTTTACGTCGGGTTCCACAACAGTTTGTGAATGACGCAGGTTTACAACATCTTTTCCGCCGTTCCACTTGAACAACCTCCTGACCTAATGGTCTCACGGACTAGGGAAGATTGTTCAATTCGATTACGGGGCTCCCTCCTTGAATAAGGATTTTCTCACGTATGCTTAAAGAGCAACTCCTCCAGGTGAGACTCCGTTTCAGGAAAAACCCAATTCATTCAGAGAATCCCGAATTTGTTCGACTTCCTCTACCGTTAAATCCACAAATTCCGCAATTTGCTTTACATCCAGTCCTGCCAAGAGCATCTTGCGAGCAGTGAAACGTGCCCGAAGAAGTTCCCCCTCTTCCCTGCCTACTGCCATTCCTTCTTCCCTACCTACTGCCATTCCTTCTTCCCTTGCCCCTTCCATATCCGCAGCGTAGGTTTGCAATCCCTTTTGCCGCTGTTCGTACAGTTCTCGGGTTCGTTTGTCCTGGCTTAAAAACTCCAGCGTCGTCAACGCCTTCTGCATGGCTGGTTCCGTCATGGCCAACTCCTCCAATCGTTCTTTCGTCTTCGTCGTTAAAAACAGCATCCAGCGAACCAGGTGTCGTTCCAAACCCACCGATTGCTCTTGCAGTTTCCGCAGTTCCACAAAGTGGATTTCCAGCAGGTCCGTCAACCGGAGATTTAGAGCAGTATCCTCCCGCAAGTGAAACGTTGTATGATATCGGTCCGTAGGAATATAGTCAAAGTCCAACACGTTAATGGTGATGGCCTTATGCAGTTCGTGGTAGTTCTCGCCTTCTTCCAACTGCCCCGCAAACATCTTTGCCCAATAGAACAGCGTCCTTTTCTCCATATCCCGATGATTCCGAAGCTGAATCTCCACATCTATCAGCGTGCCCGTCTCCGTTTTGGCCTTCACATCCA
>DAHWFY010000202.1 GCA_027336365.1 Bacillota bacterium
GACAGGAGAGGGGGTTCTGATTCCAGACCTGGACTGGCCATTGGCCATTCGTACGGTGATGGTTGCGGCAGGCGGTCGAGTACCGGTGGTGGTTCAGTGCGGTGGGATTTCTCTGTATCAGACTCAAGCCCGCATTGCCCAGGCGGTATCCAGCGGTGTGGACGGGATTGCGGTGGTGGCACCTTATTTTTATCACTATGGGAATGATGCAGTGTTAGCGTATTATCGGGAGATTGCTTCATCTTGGTCAACGGTGAAGATGTATTTATACAACATTCCGGTATACTCGCACAACGATATTGCGCCTGAGGTCTATCAGCAAGTGGCGCGGGATTACCCCAACGTGATGGGGGTGAAGGACTCCAGCGGAGACCTGCAACGGTTGCAGGCATATCTGGATGCCGTTCCGGGTCGGTCCGTGTTGACGGGAAGTGATGCACTGTATGAGGCTGCCTACGCCATGGGCGCGTCCGGAGTGGTCACGGGGGTAGGAGCGGCTTTGCCCGGTTTGGCAGTGAGTGCTTGGCAAGGGCTGACCCATGGCGACACTAGTGCTGCGGCTAAGGTGAAACAAGTGCAAGAGGCATTTCGCCGCTACTCCACAATTCAATCTGCTCGGAGTGTGCTGGAAGCCAGCGGTTTTGCCGTAGGTGAGCCATTCCGGCCACTCCAGGGTCTTCAAGCAGCAGAGCAGGCAACTCTCCTTCAATCTCTGGCTGAACTGGGTATTGAATTGCCTCGGAACAAGTAGATTCCAGTAAATAGATTGCTATGTCTGTGTTTAAATACTGATGAATCCCCAAAAGGACGGTGCGCAAGTTGGATCATCGAGAGTTGTTAGAAGCCGTGCGCGCCGGCGTTCTGTCGGTCGACGATGGATTGGAAAAATTGCGCCGGTTGGACGCAGATGACTTGGGATTTGCTCAAATCGACCACCATCGGACTCTGCGCAAAGGTTTCCCGGAAGTGGTGTATTGTGAGGGTAAGGCACCGGAGCAGTCCGCAGCCATTTTGTTGCGTCTGTGGGAGGTGGGAACTGGGCCCGTGTTGGGCACACGGGCGCAACCAGAAGTGTACCAATTGGTCAGCCAGCAAGTGCCCGAGTTTAGTTATCATCCGTTGTCTCGCACCCTGCTGTTGCGTCGCAATGTACCTGTTGCACAGGGCCGGATACTGATGGCCTGTGCCGGAACGTCCGACCTGCCCGTGCTGGAGGAAGCGCAATTGACGGCAGAACTGATGGGGGCTCAAGTACAGACTTTGACGGATGTGGGCGTAGCAGGGTTGCATCGGTTGCTCGCGCACTTGCAGGATTTGTACAGGGCTCGGGTGTTGGTGGTCATTGCCGGGATGGAAGGAGCACTGCCCAGCGTGATTGCCGGATTGGTGGACAAACCGGTGATTGCCGTACCCACCAGCATCGGCTATGGAACCAATTTTCAGGGATTAACACCGCTTTTGTCCATGCTCAACACCTGCGCTTCAGGGGTGGGTGTGGTGAATATCGATAACGGATTCGGTGCGGGGTATCTTGCGGCCTTAATCAACCAACTGGGGGAATCACAGTGAACATTGCCTATCTTGAGTGCCCGGCCGGAGCCAGCGGAGACATGTTTTTAGGGGCGTGGCTGGACTTGGGGATTGACACACAGGCGTGGCAAAGCATGCTGGACGGCCTGCACTTGGAGGGAGTGGACATTCGAATCCAGCGGGTTTTCAAGCAGGGCATCGGTGCCACCAAGGTGGATGTTCTCGTGACGGATGAACAACTCTGGTACGACGGAGACGTTGGCCAGCAGGAGATTCATGAGCACGTTTCTCATCATGACTCGGTTCACCTCGCCAGTGGAGGACATACTCATAACCACACGCATTCCCACTCCTCTGAACCAGATGATGATCATTCCCTGCAGATTCACCACCCCCATCGCCATTATGAAGAGATTGTGGACATTTTGCGGTCCGCTCACCTTCCTGCAGAAGTACGGGAAATGAGCCTGAGAGCTTTTGCCAGCCTTGCCGAGGCCGAGGGGCGAGTGCATGGATTATCTCCCAGTCAGGTGCATTTTCATGAGGTGGGGGCGGTGGATGCCATCATCGATGTGGTGGGGACCATGGCAGGATGGTATCTGGCAGGCATGCCCCAGTGTTACGTTTCTCCTATTGAAGTGGGAGGAGGCACCGTCCTGTGCGCTCACGGCCGCATGCCGGTGCCCGCACCGGCCACGGCAAATCTGTTAGAGGGGCTCACCACATACAGTTCTGGGTGTTGGGGGGAAACGGTAACGCCCACCGGAGCGGCCCTTCTGCGGGTACTCAGTGGTATCGACAAGGGACCTGCATTGTCGTTGACGACTTTTGTCACAGGTAAAATGGGTTATGGGGCCGGTAACAAAGAACTGCCTGTGGCCAATGTGTTACGCATCCGCTTAGGGACGTTGGAAGAAGACTCAACTGGATTGTCACAGCCTGCAGGTGATGGTGTTGAAGCGTCGCGGGACGATGTGGTGGAGTTGTTGGCGAACCTGGATGACATGACCCCGGAATGGGTGGCACACGTTCTGGACCGCTTATTGGCTGAAGGGGCGTTGGATGCCTGGTTGACACCAGCGGTGATGAAAAAGGGGCGACCTGGTTGGGTGTTGCACGTGCTGGCACATCCAGCGACTGAGTCATCCCTGACCAGAGTTTTGTTCCGAGAGACCTCCACTTTGGGAGTGCGGCGACAGGCGTTGACTCGGGAAGTCTTGGCACGACGGTGGGTCCCGGTGGAAACTCCTTTTGGTGCGGTGAGAGTGAAGGTGGCCGAGCGAAATGGAGAGGTATATAACACTGCTCCCGAGTATGAGGACTGCCTGAACGTGGCAGCTAGGGCGAAGGTAGCTTTGAAGGAGGTGTATCAAGCAGCGTGGGCTGCTTACAATCAGCAAAAATGAGAAGGGAGCTTTGCAAATGTCTCTCGATCCGGTTGCACAACAGGCCTTGCAGGCCTTGCAGGCCTTGCAGGGTCAGAAGCCAGCTTATCAACAACAGCCGCAACAATTGCGGGCAGCTCGTTTGGCCGCAGTTCAAGCGGCGACTAACAACCAGGGGACATTGCTATCAGTGGCCAGGGTGGAAGACCGTGTCGTACCTCGCGTGGGGAAAGTAAACTTATTGAATGGTCGTTGGCAACGGACCTCCGTGCAAGGGCAGATACCCGTACGCCTGTATGCTCCGGACAGTTCGGAGGGGTTGCCTTTGCTGATATACGCCCACGGAGGAGGATGGGTGACGGGCGGGTTACTTGCTGTCGACGACACCTGTCGAACTCTGTCTTCTCAGGCCGGTATTGCAGTTTTGTCGGTGGATTATCGATTGGCTCCAGAGACACCTTTCCCCGGTGCCGTGGATGATTTATTTGCCGTATTGAAATGGGTGCAGGAGGAGGGCGCTGCAGTCGGGTTGAATCCGAACAGGGTGGCCGTGGGTGGGGACAGTTCAGGAGGCAATTTGGCGGCGGTCATTGCCTTGCTGGCCAAGCAGGAACATGTCCCCTTACAAGCTCAGGTCTTACTGTACCCGGTGACAGACCACCGTTGTAACAGCCCTTCCTATGAGGAATTTGCCGTTGGCTACAATCTAACTCGGGATGATATGAAATGGTATTGGTCTCAGTATCTGGGGGACGCTGACGGTGAATCATTCCTAGCATCTCCACTCCACGCTACAGATCTTTCTGGGCTGCCGCAGACTCTGCTGATTACCTGTGAGTGTGACCCCCTGCGAGACGAAGGAGAAGCATTTGGAAAGAGATTGCGGGAGGCCGGAGTACAAGTAGAGATCCAGCGAGAAGAGGGGATGATTCACGGATTTATGGTAAATCCCTGGGGAAAACACCGGAGACTAGATGCCCTGGCCCGTGTGGCTGAGTTCTTGCGCAGCCGCTTAGTCTAACGAAAAAAAGCAGGGCGAGAACCCAATGCCCGGTCCCCGCCCTGTTTTAATGTACATACACTATAAGTGCGTGTCCGGAAAGGGGTCTGGTCAGACCCCTTTCCGGACAACCTCTATAAGAGGTTGTTCGAATGACTTGTTCATTCCTGTAACTAGGAAATCACCTTACCCAAGATGTCACTACGGGATAGGATGACGTAGGTTTCACCCTCCATCTTGATCTCCGAACCGCCAAACTTGCTAAATAACACGTGGTCACCTTCCGAAATGAGGTTCTTGAGTTCTTCATCTGTGCCGACTGCAATTACCGTGCCCTCTTGTGGGGCTTCCTTGACTGTGTCAGGAAGAATGATTCCCCCCGATGAGCGCTCTTCTGCCTTGCCGGGCTTTACAAGTACCCGGTCATCCAATGGTTGCACCTTCATGTGTCATATCCCTCTTTTTCGAAATGATTCATGGATTTAGGTCGGTCTATTCAACTCCGCAATCCGAGAGATTGAACAAGCCTTGACCGATCAAATCCTACGATAATCTTACCATTCACGTCAATGACGGGGACTCCCATTTGTCCAGAACGCCGCATTAACTCTTTGGCGGCCGCTGGGTTGCGCGTCACGTCCAACTCGCGAAAGGGCACAGCGTGCTCTTTCAAGAAGCGTTTGGCGGCGGTGCAGTGAGGGCAAGTGGGCGTCGTGTACACGGTCACAGCCATGTGAACCACCTCCTCCGTATACCCAAATGATACATTCAAGACGTTACCATACCCCTGTAGGTATGTCAATGCGCTCCGAATGTAAGATGGGCTTAAAATTGATTGCAAAACAGATTGCATTGGAACTATTAGAGGTTGTCCGGAAAGGGGTCAGAACTCCCCGGCGCATTGCTGCGTCGTCGCCCAAAATGCTCCTTCACGTACC
>DAHWFY010000203.1 GCA_027336365.1 Bacillota bacterium
AATAAAGTCGTCCAAAATGACGGACCGGACATCGCCTGCCAAATTGACCCGGTTTTTTTGCATCAACACCATATCGGGAAATTCCTCGCTGTGAAGGCGCTGGTACATCGGTGCGAATCGTCGATTAAACCCAACCATCAATATCCGTTCATGTTGCTCAGCGAGCATTGCCAGTTGCCTCGTCCGGTCGATGAAGTAGTCCACGGGTTTGTCGACATAGACATGCACGCCGTGTTGTAAAAGGCGATGAACAATGTCGAAATGTGATTTTGTGGCCGTGTGCACAAAAACCGCTTCCACCTCGGATCGCAACAAACCTTCCACATCCTGATGCCGTTGTTCTTGCGGAATCCGATATTCATCTCCAATTCGTTTGAGAGTGGCCAAATTTCTTGTTGCAATATGCAATGTAATATCCCTACGTGTTCCGATGATTGGGAGATATGCCTTCTCGGCAATATCCCCTAATCCAATCACTCCAACTTTCATGGCAGACTCTCCTTCAACCCAAGTCTGATAGCACCGATTGAGAGCACTAGTTAATAGCACCAGCCAAATCAGCCACCATCTCATCCTGGCCATCGTTCATCTGTGTTTCCTTCTCCGGACTCCGCAGCTATAGAGGCAATCAATGTTAAGGCCGTGATGCCTCCTGTCCATCCGTCAATCGAACTTTGAACGCCCAGTCTCCATCTGCTTCCACGTGTTGCATGGTTGTTTTGCTAAGTTCCTTGACCCGGCCCATGTTTGTTATAATCACCGGAGTGACGAGGGAACGAGCCGTCTCCCGCAATTTCATCAAATCCAGCTTGATCAATGGGGTGCCGATGGTGACTTGCTGACCTTGTTCAACTAAGATAGCGAACCCAGCGCCTTTCAATTCGACCGTATCGAGCCCGACATGAATAAGAATTTCTAGACCTTCAGCGGTGGTGATTCCCGCCGCATGTCCAGTTGGAAACATGTGCGTGAGACTTCCCGAAACCGGAGCGAGCACCTCGTCTGATTCAGGCAAAATGGCAATACCGTCTCCAACCATGCCCTGTGC
This sequence comes from Bacillota bacterium, assembly GCA_027336365.1. GTDB lineage: Bacteria > Bacillota > Bacilli > Alicyclobacillales > Alicyclobacillaceae > QXHL01. The sequence goes on from DAHWFY010000203.1 coordinate 1,049, forward strand.
AAACACCGGATCGTCCACCTCTGATAGGGGAATGACCTTGCCGCTGAGCGGTGCCTGGACTATCAACCACGGTTCTGCCGCAGACTGTTCTATGCTCTTCCGTTTGAACAAGTTTTTCAACATTCCTCATGCATCCTCTTCTATATTTTTCTAATAGCCATGCGTCGCGCATTTGCGCACTCGAGTATTCCAGAACATGAATCGCGGCGTTATTTGCGTCACTTGCGCAAACCTTATGGACGGATTCGTTCACCGTAGGGGAGAGGCTGCCATTCTTCGTAAAGTATGACGGCGTCCACGCAGGGCATCGGACGCGGCCAGGATGTTGTTCGGTTCTGCAATACCCAGAGTTCCAGCATCGCCGAGATGGAAAATATCAGCGCCTGCCATTTTGCTTTGGAGAGCAATCTGCCGAATTGTCTCCATATCGGCACCTTCTTGTGATGTGCCAACAGCCAACATGACAAGCGCTCCAAGTTCGTGGGCTCTTTGCACGGCAGGTCGAAGAAGGAGGTAGTCAATCCCTGGAACCGTAGCTGGTGCCGGTAACAGTACCACATCAGCACCAACCTCCGCAAAAGTCTCGGCTAGGCGAATCAATCCAGCCTCCTTCCAAGATGCCTCGGTGCCAGCAGCATGCATCTTGCCAGCAATCACGAGGATACGGTCACCGACATGTTCACGAATCATCTGAATGCCGTTGATGATTTCTTGGTTCGTGACACCGGTTTTAGGATTCCCTGTGACACAAATAAAGTCGAAGCCAAGTTCAACAGCGCGCTCCACAGTGTTTAAGTTTAGCGTGCGGCCGACAGGAATGTTCATTTTCTCATCAACCATCACCGCAAGGGCATCTACGGGTTCTAGGTTAATTCCCACGGGCCTCCTGGTAAATTTCTTCAACACGCGAACGACATCTTGACCTTTCGATTCAGGAAGGCCGTTTATTTGCGGTTCATTCACGTCAAAGAAGTTGAGCAACAGGAGATCCGCTCCAAAAGACCGCGCCACCTCGGGATTTGAAACATCCCGAAGCAGCGGTGTCCAACTCACAATGCACTCACTGAGAATCGTGCGACCCTCTGCAACACGAATTGAATTTTTCAAATCACTGCTGTTCATCAAAGCAAAGTCACTCGCTTGGCAATCCAAAATTCTTTTCATCATAAACACCCACAAGGTATTGTCGTATGATAATTTGTATATAGACCGTCATGCCGCTGTTAGCGGCACCAGCAAGGGATGTAAATCTGCGAACCTGTATTTACTGGGATAGACCAACTTGAGTGAAAAAGCGAAAAGCTACATAAATTGTTTCATCTCATCCACCAGCATATCTGCAATCGTCCCAACTACAACCTGTGCGCTGTGCTGATTTAACTTCATCACGCCACTTGCCCCCAACTTTTTCAATTGCGCTTCATCAATTTGACTCATGTCTTTCAGATTTAGCCGCAATCGTGTCGTACAAGCCTCGATTTCGGCGATATTGCCAGCACCCCCAAGAGCCATCACATATCCTCGCGCTTGTTGAGACATGGAGTTATCTTGGGTTGCCAATCTCCCAACCGCCTGCACGGGTTCATCAGAAGCCACTTGATATTCATCCAAAATAAATCCTCCCATACCCGCGAATTCAACTCCTTCATTTTCGCGGCCTGGTGTCTTGATGTCAAAAATCTTGATACTGAAATAGAAAACAAGAAAGTAAATCACGCCAACCACGAGACCTATGGGAATGAGCCACCAGCCGTGAGTCGCATGATTTCGGTTCAGGATATAGTCAATCAGACCCGCAGAGAACGTGAATCCGTCGCGAATTCCCAATGCGTACACCACAAACATTGAGATACCCGTAAGAATTGCATGAAAGAGAAACAACAGGGGTGCTAAAAACATAAAAGCAAACTCAATAGGCTCCGTGACGCCCGTTAAAAAGGCAGTAAATGCAGCACTTCCCAAAACACCCGCAACGGCTTTGCGACGCTCCGGCCTGGCGGCCAATATCATCGCGAGTGCAGCACTCGGCAGTCCAAACATCATAATGGGGAAGAACCCTGCCATGTAACCACCAGCAGTCGGGTCTCCAGCAAAGAAGCGATTCAGGTCACCAGTGACACCGTGATACGAACCATAGACGAACCAGATGTATGTGTTAATCACGTGGTGTAACCCAAACGGAATCAATAGGCGGTTGAACAGTCCATAGAATCCGGCACCAATGGCCCCCGTGGCGCCAAGCCAATGCCCCAACGCGTTAAAGGCGTCTTGGACAAATGGCCAAATATAGCCGAAAACAATGGAAATGACGACGGATAGCAGAGTGATGAGAATCACGGCAATTCCCCGGCCACCGCCCAGAAACTCTAGAGATTTTAACTTAACCTGACTCAATCGGTTAAACAGCCACCCTGTCAAAAGACCCGCAACAATGGCTCCTAAGTAACCTAAGTTATTGGCACTATTAATGGCAGTAGAGCCATAGGAAAGAACCTCAAAAGAAACGAACCCTGCTAGACCCGCCAAACCATGATTTTCTTTCGCCAAACCTACGGCAATACCAATTGCAAAGAGTAAGGGCAGAAAGTTAAATACCGCACTACCTGCAGCAGCCATAAACGGAATGTTGAGCGTATCCGGTTGCCCCAGCCGAAGCAAAAGTCCCGCAACCGGCAAGACAGCGATGGGCAGCATCAGTGCTTTACCAATTCTCTGTAATTGACCCAGCATGGAAATTCTCCTTTATCCTGTCGTGAATTTCTATTAGTGCCATGTGTGTCCAAGAATAAGCGCAATAAACAGAGACGCAAAAGCGGTCACAAGGGGCACAAAGCGACGTCCACCAAAAAAACCAAGCCAGGTTGGAAGTTTTGTTTTATAAAATCGGTTGTACATGAATCCCGCCAACACTCCTGAAATGAGACCCGCGACGAGTACAAACGCACTTTTGTCACTCGCGTCAATTGTTTTGGAAATGGCGGTTGCACCTTGGATAATCACTTCATACCCCAAGAATGCCGCCAACCCGGCCGCACCCTGGTTCTCCTTGGCGATGCCAATCGCGATGCCAATGGATAAAATTGCGGCATAATTAGATAAGACCGCATAGCCCACAGAAACCAAGAACGGAATATGCAGTGCGCCGGGCAATCCTGCCCAATACAGAATGGCACCAACGAAGAATACAACGGCCATCAAAAACACAATTTTCATAAGACTGCCATTTTGCGTTTGCATAAATATCCTCCTTCACTGCTAATTTAGACAGATGACCCGTTGTTGCTGCATCAAAAAAAAGCAGGCACGAGCTAATTAAGCTCATGCCTGCCTCTATTAGCAGTAACACGCTATCCAAGATTAATCATAATGCCAATATGATGTCTTTGCAATACCCGTTCCAAAAATTCATATGTGAAGAACTAAAAGTGCATGTCCGGAAAGGGGTCTGACCTATCCCAGTAAATACAAGTTTGTGGATTTACATCCCCTGTTGGTGCCGCTAACAGCGGCATGACGGTCTATCCCCTTTCCGGACAACCTCTAAAAAGGATCTTGAAGCACGGGTGTCAGTCGCGCGATGTGCATGGCCAGATATGAAATCTCAGCCAACGGAACGGGTTTCCTGATACGTCGACTGATTTCAGCCGAGGCACGTTTCGCAATCTCATAACTCTCAGGCAGTTTCTCGATGATTGCGTCCGCCAATGGGTTATCGATGGGTTGCTCCCGCAGAATGCGCTGAATTGCAAATCGAATGTGAATCACCATGCGTGCATAGTTCAACTGATCCTTTGGAAGTTTC
>DAHWFY010000204.1 GCA_027336365.1 Bacillota bacterium
AGTCTCTTGGAAGTAATAAGTGGACCGTGATACCCCCACAATGCGCAGCACCAGGCTAACTCCGTATCCCTGGGCTATCCACTTACGAGCAATCTCTATTTTGTCCGCAAGTGAGGGTTGGCTTTTTTTAACAGGTCACGCAGAATGGCGACTTCCAGCGTCTGCTCGCCCAAGGTCCTTTTCAGTTGGTTATTCTCATCGTGCAACTCATTCTTCTCTGACAACAACTGCTTGTATTCGTCTGCAGTAAAGACAGACGCAGGTGCATGGGGTTTGCTCGGACGGATACCGCCCTCACGCTGCTGCCGGATCCATCTTGAGGCCACATTGGCACCAACATCATGCTTACGGGCTACGATACTTACATTCCCCGTCTCCAAACACTCTCGAACCACCTGCTCCTTAAACTGTTTGGAAAACTTCCGTCGTTCCATAGACAAACCCTCCCAGGTGTAATCAACTTAAGTTATCGGGTCTTGTCCAATTATATCACGGGGCCTAAGAGAAACGTATGAAATGGATTTCACGGGGGAAGGTACAGTTGTTAAGGTGGGTAGGGTACTTGCTCGCGTGTTCAGTTCCAGGGGATTCAGGCTGAGGTCCCTTGTCGTTACCTGTGAAAACAGGCGGGTATATTGACGGACAACTTGTCCCCAATGCATGTCTTTACCAAGGGTGGCCATCCGTTGACTCCACAGAGCCAACAGTTTGGAATTTGTCAGGAAGTCTATGATTTTTTCTACCCAGTCGTCTGTTTTCCCATATGGGATAAGCAGTTCCTCAAATCCTTGCAATAGGTCCTTGGCATACTCATACGGTGTGCTCAGGACCGGTCTCCCCAGACCTACGGCGTAGGCCAGCGTACCGCTCGTGATTTGCTCCATCCCCGGGTAGGGAGTTGCATACAGGTCGCAAGCGGTAATCAAACGGATTAAATCCACGTCCTCCAGGTAACGGTCCAGCATCATGACATGGCGGGATAGTCCATTGCGGACTACCCGTTGTTGCAGTTCACGTCGATAAGACTCTCCTTCCCGTTTTCGGACTTCGGGATGAGTCTGTCCGGCAATGACGTATAGCACGTTGCTCACTTTAGCTACCACCTTTGGTAAGGCCGACAAGATGGACTCAATTCCTTTTCCTCGGCTCAACAGACCAAAAGTCAGAATTACCTGTCGTCCTTCCCAACCGAGTTGGCGACGCAATGTCTGCCGCTCTTGCTGCGGTGGCACTGGAGTACCGTGAGGAATGTAAAAAACTTTGTCTGCGGGTACCCGAAATGCCTGACGGAGGTACTCCACACCCGTGCGACTCATGACCACTAGAGCGTCACTCCGTTTGACCAAGGTTTGTTGAACGAAGCGATAGGGTTCTTGAGGAGATTTGAATACTGTATGAAAAGTGGTGACCAAGGGTTTCGTCAAGTTCTCAACTAGTCCCAAGACGTACTCCCCTGCCTCGCCGCCAAAAATTCCAAACTCATGCTGCAGAGAAACAACATCCACATCGCTGTGATTCAGATACTCCGCCATTTTAGGGTAACTCTGCCGACTATTTTGCAGCAGTGGGATATATAAACCTCCTCGTGGGACGGTTGTTTTCTCGTCAGACATAACAATTACGGGGTGTCCAACAGAAGATGGCAAACTGACCTGCAAGTGTTGGCGCAGGTTCTGAGTATACGTTCCAATGCCGCAGCGACGAGGCGGGTATGTGCTGACAAAGGCAACTCGTTTCACTTTTTGATCTCCTCCATGGACAAACCTGTACCCAGTGGGCCGTTGTGATGCTTGGTTTGTCAATCCCTCTCCGATGGCAAATAGAGCACGAACGTCTATTCCTCGTAAGAGCCAGCCGCTCCGCTGGGTCTCCAGTAATCTTCCCTTCATCCGGTACTTTGAACCCTGCACTGTACGGGAATGATGAAGCTATTCTACGAAGTTACCCGCTTGATCATGCGGCTCGCTCCAAACCTGGCTGAATTCCGGTATTTGATAAACCGAAGAGCGCTGACGAGACCATGCGCCCGAAACCATGTGCTGGGGAGTTCTGACCCCATTCCTGGCAACTTCTATAAGTTCATAATTTAATAAATTTAAGGTATATATGGGTAGAAAATACACATGAGGAATAAAGATGATGACATAGGAAAGGGCATGGATATCATCCATGCCCTTTCCTATGTTGAATTGCAAGGTGAGTACATTATATTTTCTATTTACCCTATTTATAAGTATATATACTATTAAATAGATTAAATAAACCCCAGTTATTGTAAATTACTTTTTTCCTGTAGACAAATTCCGTTGAATCTGCCAGTAGACTGCGCATATCAAGTAGCACTCTCCAATTAGAAACAAGTGGGTTAGCAGGGAAAATGATTGTGTGAGAAAGGGGGATTTTGAAATGGCGAAAAACGACAATACGAAAAAGATTGAATTTCACGACGAGATGTTCAAAATCAGGTCTCAAGCAGACGGAAGCAGTTTTGATAATGAATCTCGTATGCGAATGCGAAACTACTAAAAATTCACATCAGGGCATCTGAGACTGGCGAGGTTCGACTGATTTTCGTGAGTACTCATAAGTTTTCAGACGTCTCCCTGACGACGTTTTCCAAAGAGAAAATTTGAACGGCTACACAGAGGGCATTGATGGATTGGTACAATGATTTGTTCACTTCACTTTCCTGACTTCAGTCCGCCGATTGTTTGTGCGTTCTTCTGTGAATGCCAGTAAAATAGAGGCATTCGAAAAGGTGAAGGGGAAATGACAATGCGTCTGGTGATTGCACCCGATTCATTTAAAGGCAGTTTGACGGCGGTCGAGGTGGCTCAAACGGTGGCACAGGCTGCGGCTAAGGAATGGCCGGAGTTGGAATGCAAATTGTTGCCCATGGCTGATGGAGGGGAAGGTACGGTGGACACCCTGGTGACGGCTACGGGCGGAGTGCAAATTCCTGTGCAGGTGACGGGGCCTTTGGGAGAAAGCGTGGAATCTTATTACGGGGTCCTCGGTGATGGAGTGACCGTTGCTATTGAGGTGGCCAATGTGGCCGGCTTGCCCATGGTGCCGACGAATCACCGCAATCCCATGGAGACCACCACGCGAGGGCTTGGTGAGGTGATGCTGTACGCACTGTCGGCGGGATACCGGAAGTTTGTTGTGGGGCTCGGGGGAAGCGCTACGAATGATGGCGGCATGGGCCTTTTGCAAGCCTTGGGGGCACGTTTCTTTGCTGCGGACGGACGAGCTGTGACCGCCAACGGAACGGGGTTGACCCAAGTGACCGCTGTGGATTTATCGGGATTGGATATTCGCTTACGCGAGTGCGAAATTCGTATTGCCGGGGATGTCAACAACCCTTTGTGCGGCCCCAAAGGAGCCAGCGCAGTTTTTGGACCACAAAAAGGGGCTACACCGGCACAGGTGGACCTGCTTGATGCCGGAATGGCCCGGTATGCGGCGTTGGTGGAACGAATATCTGAGAAGCATTTACAAACAACCCCGGGGGCAGGAGCCGCCGGGGGATTGGGATTTGCATTGATGTTACTGGGCGGGACCATGACTCCCGGCGCTCAGTTGATTGGTGAAACCGTTGGACTGGAAGCCCAAGTGACCGAGGCCGATTGGGTCATCACCGGGGAGGGGCAAAGCGATGTCCAGACCCTGCAAGGCAAGTTGCCCTTTTACGTGGCAAGTGTCGCTCATCGTCACGGCGTCCCCACCGTTCTTTTGTCGGCCAGCCTGGGCATGGACTCCCAAGCTTTGTATGACACGTTTGTCAGCATTCACGCCATTACTTCTCGGCCTATGACCTTGGAGGTCGCCATGGCACAGGCACGGAATTTACTGTTTGAGGCTGCTCGCAACCTCATTCGGTTACTGAAATGGAGTCAAAATCTCTAATGTTTAAACTCTGAAATGAGTTCCGCGCCATCCGCCCCGCCTCCGCGAACGACAATTGACAGCCCCGCGTGCTGTCTTGCCTTACTTACTAGGCTAACAGCTCTACATCGAATTTTGCTTGAAGAGGTTGCCTAGGGTAGGTGCCTGTTCTTGCTAGACAGACCTCTGCAGACTGGGTTTGTCTGGAAATGATATGGACACCGGGACATCTCCCCTACAACGCGGAGCGTTGGTTGGAGGAGTGTTCATCCTGTCTTCCTGGGTTTACTCCTTCCTGCCACAATGCTGTCGGCAAGATGGTCTGAAGGGTGCGGGCGGCATACTTGAGTGTTCGCCGCCGTTGACGGTTCCACGCCTTGGCGGCAACCACAAATGTCTCTCCTGCGGGTTCTTGAGGGTGAACACCAGCAAGGATTTTGTCTGCTTGGGCATCGAGGTTGCGGGCGGACGTCAAGGATTGCACAACCCACATGAGGGTCTGATCCGGATCTAACCCGGGGTCTGTGAGCAGGCGGCGCAAGTGACCTGCTGCCAGGTTACGGTAGTAACTTGTTTTGTGATTTTGTTCTACCATATTGGGCAAAGACGATTGCTTTGAAAATGGTGGAATGTGACTCATTTCAACAATGAGGCTACAAAACATCTGTTCAGCAACAATACTTTGATCCAAGTACTTCAGGGTGTGCCACAGCGTGGCGCGTATCATGGGATGCATCGTTTTCCCTCCGCCAATCGTTCTTCCACACCCTATGGGCACACACCCGGATTGGTGCAGGGTCAAGCCATCTTCAGCGGTTCATCTACCGACAAGGGTGCCACTATTCACTTGCAGCAACCGTTGACCGTTACAACGCTGTTGATTGCTCATTCCGTATGGTTGCAGTCTGATGCAAGAGGGGCGCCAAGTCACGGGGATGGGGCACTTTTACCAAAA
>DAHWFY010000205.1 GCA_027336365.1 Bacillota bacterium
CTAGGATACCGTGGTTCCGAAAGCGGAGAGCGAACAATAAGTAGAAAATGAGCCTAGGTAAGTTTAGGTAAGTTTTCTGTAACGGGTCCCATGGTGTTTTTATGTACCTGAAAAGCATCAACATTTTGTTGCCTGTATTTTCCTATACAATTATACTCATACCTGAAATATTCATAGCGTGGTCTTGACGGGGTCATAGATGCAAGCAGCGCAAGGCTTTACGAGGAATTTGACGATTCACCAAAAAGGTGACGTGATGCATAGGAAAAGAGCTTAACCTTTGGCAGTGTTATGGCGCGAATCGAAACACCCAGAGGAGGTTCTTCTATATGAACAGCGTACAAGAATGGACCATGAAATTCAGCCCAAGAATGAGAGTCAATTTTGCGGGTGGCGATTTAACCTCTGACGCAGGTCTGCTTCTCTACAAAGAGTTTGACCATCGGATTGGATTGTCTGACGCTCTCAGGAACCAATTGGTTGTTCATGTTCCAGTCTTGCATCGAGACCATCCGAACAACGATGTCGTGCTACAGAAGGTTTACCAACACATTGCAGGCTACCACACCGACGACCAGGCAGATGATTTGGTCATGGAGCCATTGCTGACGGCGTTGTTTGGAAAGAATCGGTTAGCTTCACAGCCCACCCTATCCCAGTAAATACAGTTGCGTGGATTTACCTTCCCTTGCTGGTGCCGCTAACAGCGGCATGGCGGTCTATCTCGCTTCTTTGAAAAATCCGACATTTCGACAGCCAAATCTCTGGAAATCGTGAATCAAACACTGCAGCGGCGTGTGTATGAGATCAAGCCCCGAAAGCAATTCGTATGCGACGTGGATTATTCCGGTTTCGCGGCCTACGGTAACCAACACGGAGCGAATTTCAATGTCCATTCCCAGCAGCATGGGTTTCATCCACTGTTTTGCTTTGACGGATTAACGGGGGATTGCCTTGGTGCTGAGCTACTATCAAACAAGGGGGAGTTGCGCCCTCATCCCAATCCGTATTCATCCATATTGTGGCCCCCGGAGCAAGAGTGGCATCGCATGGCAACCCTCAGAACGAAAGAATGTCGAATCCCGACCGCTCCTCGCCAAGAAACCCCTATCTCAACCATTTCTGTTATTCTGTTTACACCGTCATGAATATTTCGGGATCATATCAGTTGACGATTGGAAGCGCAGAAATTATTCTTTAATCACATTAAGTCATGAATCTCTATACGCGATGAACGTGGCCTTAGGAGAATTTCCTGGAATAAAAGGATTTTAACAATAAAATGATCAAGGGAGAGTGGGAAAATGGGTTTTTTTCGTGAACTGGAAAATCTCGCACAAGGGATGGGAACGAGTCAGGGGAATCAACAACCTAATTTGCCGAATCACTTGTGTCATCAATGTAATATTCCTATGCAGTATCATGGGGCGCACACAGTCCGTACAGGGGGGCTGAGTCGCGGGGCGGGATTTGTCACTGACCTTTTGTTGGGTGGCCGAGATGAAGAGTATCTCAATACGGCAATGGAAAAAAACGTGGTGTTGCACGTGTTTGTATGCAATGATTGTGGTAGGGTAGAATTTATTAATGATCCAAATAAAGGATTTTAAACATTCCCAATCTCCATATTCCTATCCAGTAAATACACTCACATGTATTTACATCCCTTGCTGGTGCCGCTATCTGCGGCATGACCAGCTACTTGTATCAGCACCAGATCAAGATCTTCGACTATCCGGATTAGGCGAATGCCAGGCGCGAAGAACCGCGTGCACACGCGGAACAAATCGCACGCGACCACAGACTGGAGATTGAATTCATTCGTAAGCTCGATGCCTTTCGCAAAGATGACCGGATCTAAGCCATCATCGATAAGCGCGGGATTCATCCCGACTTCGGCCTATGTTATCTGCGTCTGCCGACATGGTGCCCATTCCGTCTGCAGTTCTACATGAATGGACACAACTGACTGGCTTCCCGATTAGCCAAGCGGGGTATTGAATTCTCTATGCGCGATAACGCTTTCCTTGACATCGCCGATTGAGAGCAGGCGCAACAGTTGTTCGGCCACATTCGGGTGGAGGATCTGCATCAGGGGCTGGACATGTTGGCGAATCGGTATTGCCCTGTCGTAAACAAACTGGGTCTGGTGTATCGCTGGAGCCTATCTGGAGATAACGGTTTTTGGTCGCGTGGGTTGCGGAAATTTTTAAAAGTGATGGTTGTGTGTGGTATGATGGTGAAATAAAATCATTGCCAGGAGCACAAAAAAGAAACGAGATCTCACAAGTGAGCCACCTTGGTTTCTCTTCGGTGAACTCGTGGTATCCACTGCAGTGGTGTAAAATGACATCATTTATTTGAATTAACATGTTTGAGCATTTAATCAAGAAAAATCAGTCATATGCGTGGGGGTGTTCGATGATGGGTGAGATTGGAGCGGTTTTGGGGTTGTTTGCGGGGTTGGCAATAGTAGGTGCTTTACTGGGGATTGTTTTTTATGTGTTTGTAGGATATGTCTGGTTTCGGTTATTTAAGAAATCAGGAGTTCCGATGCCATGGCTTGCTTTTATACCTTATGGTGGATTGTGGCCTTTTTTTTGGACCATTAAAAAAAGCACATGGAATGTCCTGTGGTTTATTGTGCCGTCTTTGATGGGGATGTTATTTTTTAAAGGAGGAGCACCCGGGGGATTCCTAGCAGTTTTTTTTGAACTTCTAGTCATCATTATAACGCTTTATTGGTGCACACTTTTTCTTCGGGCTTACGGGATGAATCCGTGGTGGTTAGTGGCTTTAATTGGATTGGTGATTCCAGTGCTTAATGTTTTTGCGGGAATTGTAGTTATTGTCTTACTTTTATACATGTCATTTAATTCGAATGTGATATATCATCCAAACTTTAACAATAATATTTTTGGTAATTCAGTACATTTATAAATCAAGGGACAGTTTTGTGCAGTTCTGTAGTGTCTTTTAAGCGAGACAGAGAGGTGGCGACGACTCGTGCATCGAACCTGATACGCCTTCCCAGTAAATACACTCACATGTATTTACATCCATTGCGGGTGCCGCTATCAGCGGCATATGGGCCTATCCCAGTAAATACAATAACGTGGATTTACATTCCTTGCAGGTGTCGTTCACAGCAGCATGAGGGTCTAATCCTAATTTGGGGTGTTTTGTCATCATAGAGATCAGACAGAAACATCAAATGGAGTTTGAGAAAGGTGGTTTATCGAATGTTAGTTGTCACAACAGAGCACATTCCAGGCTATGAGGTCAAGGAAGTACTTGGTCAGGTGTTTGGTGTGGTGGTGCGCAGTCGTGGTATTGGTGGTAACTTGGCTGCAGGTCTGCGCAGCATTGTCGGCGGGGAAATCAAAGAATATACAGAAATGTTGGAAGATGCGCGTAAGAGCGCGATTGACCGATTGGTGAAAAACGCCCACGCCATGGGTGCCAATGCCATTGTGATGATGCGTTTTGACTCCAGTGAGATTGGCCAAACTATGTCAGAAATTGTAGCCTATGGCACAGCAATGGTTGTTCACCCTAACGGTGATGCTGTTTCATGATGGAAGCCAGTTTGATAGCTTATGTCGTATTTTTGCTAGTGATGGGAATTTTGGTCTTTCAATGGACTACTTGGAAGCGAAAAAAACGCCTCGGTAGGACTCCATCTAGTGTACCGCCTGGATTTATTCGTACCGAGGAAGTGAACATCGACCCCACAACCGGAGTGCACCAGCGGATTTGGTACCATCCACAGACAGGTGAACGCTACTATGAGACGTTAAACAAATTTTGAAGAGCATGTCCGCAGGGCATGTCCGAAACTTTCATGGACGACCGTTGTCGGCATCGCTTGGCCGTTTCCGAACGCCTTGGCGACCACATTAAATCCGGTGACTGAACCAGAGTTTGGGATATCAATCATGGGATTGAACGTTCGGTCATTGGTGAACAAGAGTCCAATTGGTGTGAGGATAACGGCGAGAATCAGCAACGTCGTCCACGGACGTTTGGTGGAAACCGTGCCGGTCCAACTCCAGATTCTCGACGGGCGGTGGTCCAATCCGGGCTTTGGATGACGTGGCCAGTAGAGCGCTCGCTCAAGCAGACTCATCAGAGCAGGCACCAGAGTCAAGCAGGTGATGAGTGTGATGAAGATGTCGATGGCTACGCCGACAGCGAATCGATACAATCCAAAGTTCGCGAAATAGAGGACCGCAAACGAAACGAGCACCGTCAAGGCGCTGAATACCACAGTCTTGGAAACGCCTTGGAGCGCCTTTGTGAGTGCTTCTTGTCTATCGTGGGAGCGGATGAGCTCTTCGCGGAATCGGTTCATCATAATCATCGTGTAATCCGTTCCGGCACCCATCAAAATGGCGATGAGAAAGGTTTGAGTGAAAGTCGAGACAGAAAGTCCACGCAGAGCACACGCTACGACGCCCGATGACACCAGGTAGGAGAGACCAATAGCAATGAGGGTCAGCAGTGGAGCTAAGATTGACCGGAACACAATCAACAGGATGGCGAGGACGAGAATGAAGGTGACTACAGCCGTCTTTTGCGTGGCCTGCTGACTGACTTGGATGGCGTCTTCTTGAATCGGCACGTCGCCTGTGAAGTAGACGTGTGTAGCGTCGGGAGTGTTGGTAAATGACCCGTACAAATGTTGAAGGGTATTCTTCATGCTCGGGTCGGTGATTCCTTTCTCCTTTTTGACGTAGCGATTTATCTTTAAGTGCGTGTCCGGAAAGGGGTCTGGTCAGACCCAAGCAGTGCCAGGAGGCCAGCCCAAAATGCGCACAGAGC
>DAHWFY010000206.1 GCA_027336365.1 Bacillota bacterium
GGGAAAACGGAATGACCTTTTCTGTGGAGGCTCAATGGAGCCTCCGAGGCACAACCTGAAGACACCAAAAGACTCTGCTGTTCACAGAAGACAAAAAAGTTTTGTCAGCCTGACTCAGAGTCCTCTGAAATCAACGCTCACGGTCAACGCAATGGAAATATTTCGGCCAGTTGTCCCAATCCATTTCCATCTAACAGTAAGTCTGCATATTCAAACAGAAAAGCGTCAGTCATGGAAGTTGTCTCGCCGTACTCCAGCAAGACCGCTGCTACAAACTCGAACTCTTCGCGAGTGAGCTCGTTCTCCTCGACCACTACGTAATAGATACCTTGATATTTGTACACGGTGGAGACAGGAGGATCCGCTATCAAAGCATGAGCTGCGCGAATAGCGTTCTCCATATCATCAAAGCGGAATACAGGTGTGAGTTCAAACAGAGAAAGCGACGTGCCAGCATCGGCATCATCGGAAAGACTGTAGTCGTCTTCTTCGTCAAAATCCTCCTCCTCATCCGCAGCTTCCGGATGATGATGCATGGGCAGGGCAGGAACTCGTGTAACAATCACAACCACGCCTTCCGTGGGCATGGTGAATGCTTCAATGGAAACAGGACCGACAATTTCAAAACCCGTTTGTTCATAAGCGGTTTCCATCATATCCCAGAACAGTTCCTGTACTTTACGACCGTTCTTCCACAACTCGTTCCGGTCTATCCCTCTTTTTTCCAAATCCTCATAGCTGATGAAGATCCGAACCTTGTTCCGGGCGATCCGCTCGACACGCATGGCCCTTCCCTCCCCCTATTGCAGACGTAACCCTACAGTCGATTCGCCAATTCTAACATAGCCTGTGCATATATTTTCACGCAACGCAAGTAATCCTGCAAACCCCATGATTCGTCGGCTTGGTGTGCTACGTCCCCTTGTCCCGGGAATACCGGTCCAAAGGCCACCGCATTAGGAATTGCCCGAGCATATGTGGCTCCCCCAATTGCTAGAGGTTCTGTATTATCACCGGTCACTCGCCGATAAACTTCTTGCAGCGTCTGGGTCACAGGATGATCCAGAGGCATGTACAAAGGCTCCATTTGATGAACCAAGTCGATGCTCCACTTATCTGATACATACGCCAAACAACGGCCAATTAGGTCATCAGGGCGGACGTTTGCGGGATAACGAATGTCAAACAAATAAGTATAGCGTTCTCCTGCCAGGCTGGACCAACCCAAATTCACCGTCAATGGACCCATGACCTCATCACTCATTTCAATTCCTAAGGCCCTTCCATCTGTGTCCTGTTGCGCCAAGAAACGCCACATGGAGGCGTTGGCAACAGGTTGGGAAGATAAAAGTCCGGCAAGCAGGATGACCGCATTACGTCCTTGATGAGGTGTACTGCCATGAGCCGAAATACCTCTCACATTTAATTCTATTTGGGAACCGGATGCCATTACGTCTACATCCACTTGCCGTAACTTGGCTTCTCTGATCAATGACTGCTGCCATTCCAGTGCAGCCGTCTCTGAGTGACACTCAACGACTGCAGTCGCCAGATCAGGCACCATGTTGACCCGCTTTCCTCCATCAAACCGTATCACACGAGGACTCATGGATAGTACATCCGCAGGAACGGTTAACCTTAGTGTCGCCAAACCCTTTTCGGCAAAAACCAGGGGAAATTCTGCATCTGGAGAAAATCCCCCCAAAGGTAGGGCTTGTGTTTTAAAATAGTGTTCAACACACCGCCATTCGCTTTCCTCATCAAGTCCAAAAATCACCCGGATTTTACGAGATGGATGCAATCCCAAAGACTTAATGGCAATTAGAGCCCACAACGCGCTTAATGCCGGACCTTTGTCATCTACTGCGCCCCGACCATAAATTCGACCATCTCGAACGGTTGCTGAAAATGCCGGGATAGTCCAGCCTTCACCAGCGGGAACGACATCTAAGTGACATAAAACACCAATGTATTCCTGACCTTCACCGTACTCAGCATGACCTGCGTAGCCGTCTGCATTGTAGGTAACTAAACCATACTTCCTTGCGAGTTCTAGCATACTAAGCAAGGCATGATCAATGTCCGTTCCAAAGGGTTGGTGGGGGGATGCGGATGTCAGCACACTGGGAATTCGTAGCAGTGATTCTAAGGTGTCGACCATTTCCCGCTCATGTTGTGCGACAAAGTCGTCGAACACCTGCCCATCCCCTTCCCATGATTCGACTAATAACCCTGACAAGACATACTGTCGAAAACCGAACCTGAACTTTATGTCTGCTACTTTTGCACGGGAGATTCAGGTGGACGACCTTTCCACTACATTATGGCTTAAAATCACCGTGTAATTGTCCACAGGCTCGTCCAATAAAAGTTTCGTCAATAACCGCATGGATACAGCGCCAAAGTCGTACATCGGCTGAGCAATGACGGTCATCTCAGGACGGACCATGGTTGCCAAACGAGTGTTGTCAAAAGCGATGATTTTCACATCCTGAGGTGCATTTTTATGCACATCCTGAGCCGCATGGATGGACGCCAAACCCAGTTCGTCGGAGGCGGCGACAATACCATCAATTTTTCGCGTGGCCAAATAGTCCTGAAGCACGGGCAATGCGGTTTCATATCGCCCGTCTCCGGTTTCTATGCGAATGAGGTGGTCTGCGGGAACTACCGCCTCAACTCCCTTACCGCGTCGGTCAGACAAAACAGACATGCCTTGCTCCGTGGTTACGAAAGCGATTGTGTGGCACCCACGTTTCATAAGATACTCAGCTGCATCTTTTCCAGCACGGCGGTTATCAATATTGACCGATGGTACGCGTCGTTCCTCATCTTCGGTGGCACACAACACCACTGGAATTTGAGCTTGTTCAAAGGCATTGATTTGGGATTTATTCAGTCGATGAGTCATAAACACAATTCCATCCACCTGTTTTTCCCACATAGTTCCAATTAAAGCAACCTCTCTGTCTGTTTGTGCATCAGAGTTAGTCAAGATGATGTGGTAATTATACATAGTTGCAATATCTTCAATGCCTCGCACGACCTCTGCGACGAACGCGGCAGAAACATCGGGTACAATGACACCTATGGTTTTAGTCTTTTTGCTGGCTAATCCTCGAGCAACGGCATTGGGCCGATATCCTAAGCGGGCAATTGCATCTAGCACACGCCGTTTGGTGTCGTCTTTCACGACTGCCGTTCCGTTGAGAACGCGGGATACCGTGGCCATGGATACTTTTGCTTCCCGAGCCACGTCGTAAATTGTCACCGTCATGCCAGCACCCCCTACACCAGTTTTTCCTATCATACCATGAAAGACCTCTCAATGGGACAACGCAAAGAACTCCCGCCTAACGCTGACCCATAATATATTCGCCTATCCGGGGTGACCTTACTTGAAACCCGGAGTCAGTTCTGACGTCAAGGCGAAATATATAAAAAGGCGGACACGTATCTCGCCCACCAAATCAGCAATGGTGCGGGTGAAGGGACTCGAACCCCCACGGTTGCCCGCCAGAACCTAAATCTGGTGCGTCTGCCAATTCCGCCACACCCGCATGCCCCTATACGATCGAACTTCACCATTCGGGCAACGCACAAAGTCTAGCATACCTGTTCCTATTCGTCCAGCGTAGAACGCATTCTTCACAACGTACTTCAACCTCTTTAACGCTTTAGATTGGATTGTCAAGGGATAAGCTTAGCTTCGGTCAAAAATGGACTGGGGTTAATTCGTTTACCAGCCGTCACTGAAGGTGCATAAATGCACAACTTTCGTTTAGCACGGGTCATAGCCACATAAAATAATCTTCGCTCCTCCTCTCCATCAGATTGCCCAAGGATATCTTGGGTTTGTCCAATTCGGACATCCCCCAAAATATAGACGATATCCCATTCTCGTCCTTTTGCCTCATGAAAGGTGCGAAACTCGGCTTGATTTCGTTGTGTCGCAGACATCAACTGATAAGCCTCAACCAGTTGACGGCGAGTACGCGCAAGCACTGCCGCAGTTCCAAAAAGGGGTCTGTCAAGGGAAAGAGACTGGGCGATGGATTGAGCCTGAGTAAATTCGTTGATAGGATAAAGAACTTGGCACATACCAGGTTGCTCACTGTGCACGTACCAATTTTTAGGAACATGTTTGCGATTATGATGAATTAATGCGGCTGCGTGGTGAACAATGCACTGGTCAGAACGGAAATTTTCTGTTAAATCGTACCGTTTTGCACCCGGTAAACTGCTGCCTGCTTCCAACAACCAATGGGGAGAAGAGCCGCGAAAGGCGTAAATGGACTGGTCATCATCTCCCACGACAAATAATTGTGCCTGTGTCATGACCATGAGACGAGTGAGAATTTTCCACTGAATTTCGTTCGTGTCCTGAAACTCGTCCACTAGAATGTATTCGACAGAAAATGATTGCAATCCTGTCTCAGCGTGAGTGGTCAACAGCCGATATCCGTCCAACAAAATATCGTCAAAGTCCCACCTATTTTCTTTATATTTCCTTGTATTGTAATGATCAACAACTGATTGCAAAGAAGGAGGCAACGATGGTGCTGGAAAACGGGAGTTGTAACGGGATAGAAAAGACATCATTTGTTTAAGGTCCCGTAACTTGGTATCCCCAGTCGCTATCATAGCCTTGGCTACCCATCGCTGTTGTTCCAAAGGAGTGAGCAACTGTGGTACCTTGTTGGTCCGTTGGCTCAGCAACCATTGGAATATCTGACCATGAAAAGTGCCGACACGCAGAGACTCCACATTCTTAACAGATGGCAGTTTTGCCTGCCGCAGTCGCAATTTCATCTC
>DAHWFY010000207.1 GCA_027336365.1 Bacillota bacterium
CAGTCGAAGCGTGCAGTTGAGATTGCCCAGAAATTGAAGGGCTGAAGCAATGTACTGAAGCGTTCGCACGTCAAGGACGATGTACTCATTGGGATGGGGCCGACAATGATGTCCCACAGCCGCCGATTCGGATTGCGTATCATCGGAACAGTGCTGACATTGCCAGGTTGCGGGCACTCTGTCCACAAGACAGTTTCGAATTTATCAAACGGGGCAGTGAATAGTCTAGCAGATCACAATTCAGTGACTAAGGCTTCCTCGAATTCACCGTTAAAAGCAGGAGCGTTAGCGACAAAAGGAGGGCTCGCCTAAACTGTAGATACACGGCTGCAACGCACAGAAGGATTCATTGAAATCACCCCCGTTCCCTTGTAGACTAGTGGCAGAATAAACATATGTTTTGTTTAGGTGGTCATTGTCTTGACGAAGAACAAATTGCTTCAGCCATTCGTGAAATGGGCCGGTGGTAAAAGACAGTTATTGGAAATCATAAGAATGCATATCCCCCATAAGTTCAATACTTACTTTGAACCTTTCGTTGGCGGCGGAGCAGTATTGTTTGATATTCAACCCAAAAAGGCAATTGTTAACGACGTCAATCTCGAATTAATAGCAACTTATAAAGTCATACGTGATGCTGTTGATGAATTAATTGAGGATTTGTCGAAACACAAGAATGAGAAGGATTACTTTTATACACTTAGGGAACTGGATCGTATGCCCGAATACAAAACATGGCCATCGGTTAAGAGAGCTTCAAGACTAATATATCTAAACAAAACGTGTTACAACGGACTATTTAGAGTGAATCATCAGGGTCAATTCAATGTTCCGTTTGGCAACTATAAAAACCCGAATATCATCAACGAAATTGTCTTAAGAGCCGTTCATCACTATTTGACCACAAATGATGTCCTGTTTCATAACACCGATTTTACAGAAGCCGTTGTCGACGCCAAGAGGGGAGACTTTGTTTACCTTGATCCGCCATATGACCCTATGTCCGACACCGCTGACTTTACTGGGTACAGCTTAAATCGTTTTGGCAGAGACGAACAAATCCGCCTCAAAAGGTTGGTTGAAGATCTTGACCAACGAGGATGTAAAGTGCTCTTGAGTAATTCTTCTACGGAGTTTATCAGAGATTTATATAAAGATTACGAAATCGTAACCGTCAAAGCGAATCGGGCAATCAATTCGGATGCGTCGAAGCGTGGGAAAATCGATGAAGTTTTGATTATGAATTATCATAATTTGGTTTAACCAACGATATTGCTGTGGACCACCTGCATACGATAATCAACGACAAAATCCTCCCTCACCACAAACGATTAAAAAGCCACCCATCTACCGTCAAACAGTGTGAGCGGATTACATCATCCAGTACCTGGCGACTTTTATAAGCATCTACCCACTACAGTTTTTAGCCCAAAGCCTCATCCACCGCCGCCACCGCGTGCAGGTACGTGGTGTCAAACACGGGTGCCGCGATATCCTGCTGCGAAATGAGCAATCCAATTTCTGTGCATCCGAGAATAATTCCTTGCGATCCCGTTTCAACCAGACGGTTAATCGTATCCACATACAAGTTTTTAGACTCTGGACGAATTTTTCCCCGAACCAGTTCCGAGTAGATAATCTCGTGCACCCCTTCCCGATCTTTTGGCTCGGGAATGTGAACTTCTAACCCAAAGTCTTGTTGGAGCTTCCCTTTGTAAAAATCATCCTCCATGGTGAAGCGTGTGCCGAGTAACCCCACTCGAGTCAATCCGGCCGCTTGGATGGCCCTAGCCGTCGCATCGGCGATGTGCAGCACGGGCAACCCTGTCTCTCGTTCAATTTCTCCGGCCACCTTGTGCATGGTGTTAGAACAAATAACTACAAAATCGGAGCCTCCAGCCTTGAGTGCACGGGCACTGGCTACCAGTCTGTCAGAGAGTTCTCCCCATTTCCCCTGATGCTGGAGTTGTTCCACCTCCTCAAAGTCAAAGGAATCCAGCAAGCATTTGGCCGAATGAGACCCGCCCAGCCGTCTCTGCACCGTTTGGTTAATGATGCGATAATACTCAATGGACGATTCCCAACTCAATCCGCCCATCAATCCGATGGTTTTCATAGCCTGTCCCATCCTTTCATCTTCTGTCACATGCACCGCAGTGACCGTACGCAGGAATGTGGAATCCGCAATACATCCCAAGTTAAACAATGACAAGAAGCAAAAATACCAAGGTGGCCAGCGCCCCCAAGGCATGGTCCACCACGCCGCCAGTTTTGACCCAATGCACGCCTTGACGTGGACGCAAAGGCCATAGTAAAGATTCGCCACCGGACACCATGTCCGCCAGCAGGTGAAGCACGTAACCGATGAAAATGCCCCAAACAGCCACGGAAAGGGGCAGCCCATACCCCAGAGTGCGTGCGTCCAAGACAACAAACAGTCCGACGGTCAGCAATACCAAGCCAAATAAGCTGTGAGTGAATGTGCGGTGTGGTGTAAATAAGGCACCCACCGTCCAGAAGACCAGCAGAACCGCACCCGTCAATGAGATGTCTCGATGTATGCCAAGACCCAAGATACCTACACCAAGAAGCCCTAACCCGATTTTGCGGAGATGGCCACGCGTTCCCATGGCCATGGCCAACAGAATTGCAAATCCCCAGGCGACAAGGCTTAACTCCATGTGGAAGAGAAAAAGAAGGGCGAGAAGCGCCAGTACAATCACCACCTGACCCACGCGTTCCACCTTTCGCGCCATGAGCGAATCCGGTTGATCCAAGTCTGGCAGCAGACTGCCCACAAGGGCAGATACGACCAAAACAGACTCTGCCACGAGCAGATGGGGCTGCCCATGTCCTTCCACCACTTGCCTCAGAGACTCCCAGTGTGCAAGGTGCAAAACCAGCGAAGCCGCCACAACTGAGCCCACTGCGCCAATAGCCATATGAGTGTGACCAAGCATGATGTTCATCCTCTCCTTCGCTTTCAGACTACCACTTGTCCTTGTTCGATGGGAGTTCATGTGTAGAGAAAAAACTGTGATAAAATTGAAGTCAAATCCCATGAGAAATTCACGTCAGGAGGTGGCAATTCGTGGGCAAAATCAACTGGGGCATCCTCGGTACCGCGCGGATTGCGGAGCAGCAGTTAATCCCGGCGCTGCACGCAGCAACAAACGCCCACTTACTGGGCGTTGCCAGTCGCCACGAATCCCAAGCGCACGCTTACGCCCGGCGCAATGGGATTGAACGAGTTTACGGAAGCTATGAACAATTATTGGCCGATCCGGACATCGACGCGGTTTACCTTCCTTTACCCAACGGCCTGCACGCACAGTGGACCCTGCAGTCCGCACAAGCGGGCAAACACGTGTTGTGCGAAAAACCAGCCGCGCTCAGTGCCGCGCAAACAAGAGAAATGGTACAGGCATGCGCAACTCACGACGTGGTGTTTATGGAAGCCTTTATGTACCCCTTTCATCCTCAGTGGGACAGAGTCCACGAACTGTTGAACAGCGGTGAGCTGGGGGAATTGAACATTGTTCACGCAAACTTTTCGTTCCCCTTGGCAAATCCCACCGACATTCGTTGGGATTCACAGATGGGTGGCGGTTCTTTGTACGACGTCGGCTGTTACTGTATCCACGTGGCCCGTAGCCTCGCCCACAATGCCCCCGCCGTCGAGGTCCAAGGAATCGCGCAATTCACGGAAGACGGGGTGGTGGACAAAGCGTTCACTGGTGCCCTCAAATTTGCCAACGGTCTGCTCGCCCACTTCGACTGTTCCTTCACAGCCGCAGACAGGCAGTTCGTAGAAATCGTCGGTTCCCGCGGGTCTATCCAGGTGCTGTATCCGTTTCGGCCGGACAAAGGAACCCCCACCCTGATTGTGCGCGGACCCTCTGGTGAACGCCAGGAGACATTTCCAGCCACAGACATGTACAAACTCCAGGTGGAACACTTTAGCGATTGCGTACAGTTCCAGCGGACGCCGCACAACACGGGGGAAGATTCCATCCGCAATATGGAACTCATTGATGCCCTTTACACCGCCGCAGGGCGCAAGGCCTGAATCCCACTGCATCCACAGGCCCACAGCAACCAGGGCTCAATCATGCACATGTGGCATGAGTTCTCCTGATTGGGGCTTTGTTTGGGACTACGTTCATCCACATGTGAGACTCCCACTTGTGAAGTGGGAGTCTCACATGTGGATGAATCCGTCTACCTTCACAGCCAACCCTTCTCTTGAGCCATCCGGATGGCCTCTTGTCGGGTCTGCACGCCCAACTTGGATAGGATATCCGACAAGTAATTGCGCACCGTTCCTTCGGACAGGTGGACCCGCGAAGCCAATTCACGCGTGGTCCCCAGAGTGTCTGCCAAACGCAGTAGGTCAACCTCGCGCGGAGTCAGCGGATTCTCCTCCTCCCAGGAAGCCAGCAGCAGGTTTGAATCCATCACCCGTCCCCCGGACTGAACCGTGCGAATGGCTGCGGCCAACTCGCTAACCTCAGCGTCTTTCAATAGATATCCCTTTGCTCCAGCCTGAATCGCCCGTTTCAGATAACCAGAGCGGGCAAACGTGGTTAAGATGAGCACCTTGCATGTGGGCACACGAGCGGTCAACTCCGCCGTCACCTCCAACCCGCTGCGTCGGGGCATTTCGATGTCTACTAGGGCAATGTCCGGGAGAGTTTTCATTGCCGACTCGATGGCGGTCTGCCCATCCCCCGCCTCCGCCACCACCTCGATGTCCTCCTCCATACTAAGCAGTGTGGCCAGAGCACTGCTCACCAACT
>DAHWFY010000208.1 GCA_027336365.1 Bacillota bacterium
TATGTGTTTCGAGCATGGCTTGGGTGAACACCACACACAAACAGACAAGTCTGCGTTGAAGCGCCGGGGAGTGCTGACCCCTTTCCGGACACCCTCTTTAAAATCGGAAGTTTGGCGATTCGCGTCACCACGGCCATGCTCATTGACTCTCGGGAGTTGAGGTGCTGTTTCCGGGTTAGCTTCACTCATTCCCCTCTTCCGACAGGGTTCACAACACACCCCTCCCTGAGAAAGGTCGACTTGAATTTAGTGTTACACCAGTCTCCTGTGCCCCAGCCAAAGCTAAAATCGTGGCATGCTCTAGCCACCTGACAGAAATTTTCCATTCTGTTTGTTGTCGACTTCTTGTACAATGGACTTGGAAGGAGGAATGGTGCTTGCAGCGGATTCTCGTAGTGGACGACGAACCCGCAATTGTCAAATTGCTGGAGTATAATTTGCAACAGGCAGGTTTTGAGGTCATCACAGGAGATCAGGGATTACAAGTATTAAACACTGTGCAAACGACCAAACCGGATATTGTCATTCTCGACCTGATGCTCCCCGGAATGGACGGGTTGCAGGTTTGCCACCAGTTGCGACAAAAAGACATTCGTACACCAGTAATTATGCTGACCGCTAGAGGAGAAGAAGTGGATCGGATTCTTGGCCTTGAGATGGGCGCCGATGATTACATCACCAAGCCTTTCTCACCGCGAGAGTTGGTGGCCCGTGTGCGAGCCGTTCTGCGACGCAGCAACAGTGAGTTCGACGAAGGGGAAGAGGGAGTGTGGGACATCGGCCCCATTCGGGTGGATGCCAATCGATACGAGGTGCAAGTATCCGGTCAGAAAGTAGACTTAACCACCCGGGAGTTTGAGTTGCTCAGCTACCTTTGTCAACATGCGGATCGAGTGCTGACAAGAACCCAGTTGCTGGAACATGTCTGGGGCTACGATTTTGCAGGAGACACCCGAATTGTGGATGTTCACATTTCCCATTTGCGAGACAAGCTCGAATCCACTCCAAAATCCCCGCAGTACATTAAGACAGTCCGGGGAATTGGATATAAACTAGTTCGTGGCGACTCCCGTTCTTGACATCGCTGTGACATGTCATGGGCTCCAACTTACATCGCTTCTTTCACCCACCCGGGTATGGTATCATATGTGGTGAGGTGTGATACGCCATGAGCGATATCCGATTATGCCCCAAGTTTGAGTCTGCGTTCGAGGTTTTAGGTAAACGTTGGACTGGTCTACTGATTCGAGCTCTGATGAGTGGGCCAAAACGATTTAAGGAAATTTCCGACATCATTCCTAATATGAGTGACCGAATGTTGGCGGAGCGGTTTAAGGAGTTAGAAGCAGAGGATATTGTGGTGCGCCACGTCTACCCAGAAACCCCTGTACGGATTGAGTACGAGTTGACCCCCAAGGGCCGGGGGTTGGGTCCAGTCATGGATGCGGTACAAAATTGGGCCGATGAATGGATCACCCAAATTTCCCGATAACAGCAGGTCTCCTTACGCAATCTCCACCGACTTTCTTGTCGGAAAATCGGTGGATTTTATTTGTGATAAGTGTATTGATGGTTCTGCATCTTCCGTAATATTCTCATATATTCTGCTAAAACACCATATTTAATTCGGTGTGTACTCCTCGTGAAACCTTAGTGAATCAAACGAAAAGCCTTCACGCACAATGTGTGAAGGCTTGCAGAAGCTGTTTGAACAGACGTGGTTCAACATCGGCTCCTCGTCTTTCATGCGTGAGCGACAGTGCTGGTAGACCAGTCCAACGTCGCGGCACCCTCCAGGAACTTCTCTACATCCAATGCAGCCTTGCAACCACTGCCAGCGGCCGTAATTGCCTGGCGATAGTGAGGATCCATCACATCACCACAGGCAAAAACGCCTGCAACGCTGGTGGCC
This sequence comes from Bacillota bacterium, assembly GCA_027336365.1. Classification (GTDB taxonomy): domain Bacteria; phylum Bacillota; class Bacilli; order Alicyclobacillales; family Alicyclobacillaceae; genus QXHL01. The sequence continues at coordinate 1,913 of DAHWFY010000208.1, forward strand.
GTAGTCACGCCCCGCGTCCGAATATAGCCAATGGCATCAAGATCTAGTGTCGCTTGCAAAAAGTCAGTGTTTGGCCGATGACCGATGGCCACAAACACCCCATCTGTGGTCAACACCCGAGATTCCCCGGTGGCGTTATCTTTCACTTCCAGCCCCGTCACTCGCTTTCCATCGGACTGCACAGACACGGGATTGACATTCAAAGCCCACTTTATCTTCGGATTGCTGCGAGCCCGGTCCTGCATGACTTTTGAAGCTCGCAGTTCACTGCGGCGATGAACAATGGTAACCTCGGCGGCATGCTTAGTTAGAAATGTTGCCTCCTCCAGAGCAGAGTCTCCCCCACCGACCACAACGACTTTTTTGTTGCGGAAAAAATATGCATCGCAAGTCGCACAAGTAGAAACCCCCCGGCCAACCATCTCTGCCTCTCCGGGAATACCCAGCATTTTAGCCGAAGCCCCGGTGGACACGATGAGCGCCTCCGCCTGGTACTCATCTACTTCATTTACTTTCACAGTAAAAGGCCGCTGGCTCAAATCTACCCCGCTGACCCAACCATTCACAAAAGAAGCCCCGAAGTGTTCCGCTTGTTTTCGCATATTGTCCATCAGTTCTGGACCCATGATACCCTCCGGAAATCCGGGAAAGTTTTCAACTTCCGTCGTTAGGGTCAATTGCCCACCTGGCTCATTACCTTCAACAATCACTGGATGTAAGTTTGCCCTTGCCGCATAAATGGCCGCCGTCAACCCGGCTGGTCCAGTCCCGAGTATCATTACCTTGTGTACCGTCATACCTCTGCTTCCCTCCATTTCATCTTCAGCATACCTCATGGATTGTGGAAAGAAAAGATGTTGCATCCTCGTCGAACCCACCAGACGGCTACCGATGGACACGCACTGAAAAATCCCGGCAAACTACACACCCATTCTTCCAATTGCAGAGTACCTCTCAAAGACCTGGGGGATCAATGGGCAAGTCCCATCGATTGACTGAAGATGCGCCTGTTTTTGGCGTACATGCAACCCGTGGCGCCATATGACGGGACTTTGCGGAAGCCATGGTAGAAGCCCACATCTCCAGAGTCAACAGCACCCACAACAGACGGGCAGCACGCCGACGTTGACCGGGAGGCGCGTTTAGCCAGGACTCCAATGCTTCTTGATTGTACAGTTGCCGCGCCAAGGCACCTCGGTGCAAGAGTACGTCCCGCACTCTCTCGTGCCACTCTCCAAACATCCAGGCCGACAACGGTACGGGAAATCCAGCTTTGCGACGACTTAAAACACTCGCGGGTAGCAAGTCCGCCACAGCTTGTCGGACCAACCATTTTCCCACCCTTCCCCGTAGTCGCTCCGAATCTTGTGCGAACAAAGCAAATTGCACCAGATCCTCATCCAAAAAAGGTACCCGTAACTCAACGCCATGCGCCATGGACAGCTTGTCCGACTTCACCAAGGTATTTTCCGGCAACCAAGTGAGAATATCCAACCACATCATCTGCCCCAAACGAGACAGCTGGGATACTTCCTCTACCAAAGAGCGGGCAATTGTCTGCACCGGAGATTCCTTTGCGGTCTTACCCAGAATGGGGTCTGCCCATAACCGCTGCATCTCTTCCGAAACAAAGGCCCCACCCACACCCTGATACCACTCCCACACGGGTCGAGCCGAGCGATACAACACCCCTGCTCCCGGCCATTCCAAGTGGTGCAAAATGGCCGCCAAATGCAACCGAATCTGAGCTGGTACCCACTGCAACCAGCGATGCCAACGTACCTGGCGATACACGTCATAACCACAAAACAGTTCATCCAGACCCTCACCGCTGTAAATCACCCGACAACCTTGGCGACTTGCCAAACGGGACACAAGCCACAAAGGTATGGCTGTGGGATCTGCAATCGGCTCGTCCAGGTCGGCAATGATACGCGGCAGATGTTGCCACACCTCATCTGCGGTAAAGCGTGCCGTCACGTGCTGTGAACCATAAATGGCCGCAACCTGTGCCGCCTCCTTGCGCTCGTCATACTCTAACCGAGCCGGGTTATTCCAAGGTTGCACAAAAGACACCGTGTAAGTGTCCGGTGCAGCACCCTGATAACGGGTCTGCAAAGCAAGCAACAGTGTCGAATCAAGGCCACCGCTGAGTAAAACGCCTGACTGCACACCGGGCGCGAGTTGCCGTTGCACGCCTTGGAATAGCAACTCCCGCAATTGATGCCTTCTATCTTCCTCCACTGTCTGATGTGCCCAGGCAAACCGTCGTCCGCCTAACCCAAAGCGAGTCAGACTCAACTTGCCCCCTTGTAGAGTGAGATAGTGTCCAGGGGGCAACTTGCGTACGTCTTTAAGCACAGTACCGTGACCCGGGACAAAACGTAGTGCGTGATAAAGCTGCAGGTCTTCGGAAGACCACTCCAGTCCAACTTTAGGATGCTTCAGCAAACTGCGAATTTCAGAAGCCACCACCAACTCGTGCTCGGTTTCCGCATAATACAGAGGCTTCACACCAATGGGATCCCGCACCACCCATGCCTCATGGGCCAGCCGATCCCACAGTACAAAAGCATAGACACCGCGTACGCGTGCCAACCCCGCCTGTCCATACTCCTCATACAAATGAATCAAGACTTCCACATCCGAGGCCGTGGAAAATCGATGGCCCTGCTCTTCCAGGCGCATTCGCAACATCTGGTGGTTATAAATTTCACCGTTGCACACAATGGCTAAGGTGTGCTGCTCGTTCCAAATCGGTTGTTGCCCTTCCGTGCCACCTACAATAGCCAACCGAGTCATGGCCAATCCAGCCCCTGGCTCCACGTGCCAGCCCGTACCATCCGGTCCTCGATGGCGCAGACTGTACTGCATCGCC
>DAHWFY010000209.1 GCA_027336365.1 Bacillota bacterium
TCTAGAGGGATTTTTCAAATGGCTGTGGCACGACGGACAGTTTGGGGTTCCTGGGAGGCAGGACTCGGTGAACCAAGAGAAGCCTGGAAATTTTTCGGAGTTCACATTTGCCGGGGCACACTTGGCTCACGAGGGCGAATTCGGGTATTGCACCGAGGTATTGATTCGAGCGGAACAGACGGGTTCAGACAAGGTTGCCGATGCACTCGAAAAAACCTTAGAAGAGTATGGGAATTCATTGCTGGTTGTAGCATCAGGGGATTTGGTCAAGGTTCATGTGCACACTTTACAGCCCGGCCGGGTACTGGACGATGCACTGAAATTTGGGCCTTTAATAAAAATCAAAATTGATAACATGACCGAACAAAATATAGCCTTACAGCAATCCTCAGGTGAAGCAAAAGGTTCTCTTTCTGACTGGCATGACGGGGCCGTTTCCTCGTCCCTCGGGGTGGTTACTGTGGCTGCTGGAGCGGGATTACAAGAGATTTTCTCCAGCCTGGGGGCTTCAGTTGTTGTCCATGGCGGACAGACGATGAATCCCAGTACGGAGGAACTGGTGGCCGCCGTACGGCAGGCAGGAAGTCGGGAAGTACTGTTGTTACCAAACAATAAGAACATTCTGATGACCGCTCAACAGACTCAGGAGTTTTTTGAACAATCCGGGGATGGAGTACGGCTGCGCGTGATTTCTACTCGAACTATTCCAGAGGGCATTGAAGCCATGGTGGCGTTTGTTCCAACTCATTCTCTCGAAGAAAATGTGGCTGCCATGTCGGATGCTATTTTACGTGTGAATACTGGGGAGGTCGTGCGAGCAATACGAGACAGCGTCTTTCAAGGAGAGGACATTCGCGAAAATCAATACCTGGGTTTGGCAAACGGAAAGCTAGTGCAGGTGGGTGATGACCGCCTTAGTGTTGCCGTGGCGGTTGTCCGCGCTCTGAAACAATCGGACAGTGAATTGTTGACCGTATTCTACGGAGATTCTGTTCCTGCTGTGGAAGTGGCGCAGTTGCCTGAATTGCTCGGGCTTCCCTATCAACTAGAGGTGGATGTTCGCAGCGGGGGGCAGCCCATTTATGATTACATTTTTGCATTGGAGTAATGAGTATGTTAGACGCGCTTCCGGTGACTCATGTGACCGGGATCGGACAGAGCAAGGCCAAGATTCTCCAATACTTGGGTATTTTTACCGTGGACCAACTTTTACATGATTGGCCAGTTCGTTATGAGGACTGGTCAGTACAACCGTTGGGTGCTCAGGAGTATTCCAGTCCCATTACGGTCAAGGCGGTGGTGGAGGGTCAAGTTGCTGTGCATTGGCAAGGCCAAAAGTCGCAACTACGGGTGCCTCTGCGGGTGGATCAGCGTCATCTTGTCACGGGAATATGGTTTAATCAACCCTATCTAAAGTCAAAGCTGACCGATGGCCGAGTGGTTGTGCTACATGGACGGTACGATCCTAAATTTCACACCCTGACGGTGGGTCACACCGAATTTTCCGTCGGCAAACACGACAACGAATGGGTTGCGGTTTATCATGTCGCAGAGGGGTTAACTTCTTTACAGCTAAGCAAATTTATTGCGGCGGCTCTGCAACAATTTGGGGACCAGTTGCCGGAGCGTTTGCCGAGATCTCTGATGGAAAAGTACCGACTTGTCTCACATCGTCAGGCCGTTATCTGGATGCATCAACCGGATCACGCGGTGGCCCTGCACCAAGCACACCGTCGTTTGGCCTTTGAAGAATTCTTACTTTTTCAATTGCAACTCCAAGGGTATCGGTTGGAACGCAGGCGTGTCCCAACAGGGCTCAGTCGCAACATACCACCCCAAGCATGGTCCCGTTTTGTGGCTGGGCTACCGGCACCGTTGACGGGAGCTCAAGTGAAGGTTTGCAATGACATAGCTAAGGATTTAGAGCGGTCCGAGGCCATGTATCGATTGTTGCAAGGAGACGTGGGTTCTGGGAAGACGTGGGTTGCTCTTTGGGCCTGTTATGCCTCAGTCGCGGCGGGATATCAAACGGTGTTGATGGCTCCCACAGAGATTCTGGCAGACCAGCATTTGCGAGAGGCACGTCAACTGCTTTGCCCCTTGGGAGTGGAGGTCGCTGAACTGGTGGGGGGCATGGGTGGACGTCAACGTCGACAGGTCTTGGAGGGGTTGGCCAATGGACAAATTCACATGCTTGTGGCAACTCATGCTGTTCTCACCGAGGATGTGACTTTTTCCCGCTTGGGATTAGTGATTGCAGATGAACAGCATCGGTTTGGTGTGTTACAAAGGTCGGTTTTGCGGAATAAGGGGGACCGAACAGATGTGCTTTTGATGTCCGCAACACCGATTCCTCGTTCTCTGTCACTGGCGATATACGGGGATATGGACATGTCGATTTTGGACGAAATGCCTCCAGGCCGACTCGGAATGCGAACGGTACAACTGCCGTTGCGTGAGGAAGAGAAGGCCATTCGAGCCGTTCGTCGGGAATTAAGCCGAGGTCATCAGGCGTATGTCGTGGCTCCTCTGGTGGAAGACTCCGAGACTTTCCCAGATGTAAATTCCGCGATTCAATTGGGCGAGCGATTGACCCAGGAGTTCGCAGGATACCAGTTAGAGGTTTTGCATGGTCGCATGAGCAGTAAAAGCAAAGAAGGGGTGATGCGGAGGTTTGTCTCCGGGCAGACCCAGGTGCTTGTCAGCACCACGGTGATTGAAGTGGGAATTCATGTGCCTGACGCCACGGTGATGCTGATATATCATGCGGAGCGTTTCGGGTTGGCCCAGTTGCATCAACTGCGGGGACGAGTGGGACGAGGCATGGCTGCGGGACTTTGCATCTTACTGTCGGCAGCAAAGGGGGAGATGGCACGTGCTCGTCTGCGCACCATGGTGGACACCCAAGACGGTTTTGTTATCGCCGAACGAGACCTGTCTTTACGGGGTCCTGGAGAATTCTTGGGAATTCGTCAAAGCGGTCTGCCGGAATTTACCGTGGGTGACCTGACGAAAGATTTGCGAGTGATGGAAGTGGCTCGGCAAGAGGCATGGCAATTGCTCATGAATGCAGAATTTTGGTTGATGCCAGAGTACCAGTCTTTGCGGGAAGCGGTTTTGGTTGGCGAGAAACGTCAGTGGCCGAATTAGCGGAGCTAATCTGTGTCAAAGGATTCCGCGAGAGTAATTCCGCGTGATGGGAGGGATTGGGCATCAAAATTACCAAATTTGCCTTGGATGTCATGCCCAAGAGCTTGCTGACTCGCTGGGCGGGGTCTCTTTTTCGGTGTAAAATCAGTCGTTGGTTCATCCCTTGGTATGTTCAGCACTACCACATTGATACTGGAGAGTGTGACCGAGCAGTCACTTCTTACGAGTCATTGAGCGCTTTTTTTTGCCGAGAGTTGAAACAAGGCAGTCGCCCGATGGACGTCGATGGAGCCATTTCACCTGTGGACGGTACTGTGCAGGATTTGGGAGTGATAGATTCCGCCACTGTTTTTCACGCCAAGGGCACGTCTTATTCTCTGGCAGCACTCCTGCAGGAGACGGGTGGATTAGATACGTGGGCTGAGGGGCGCTATATTATTTTGTATTTGAGCCCCAGGGACTATCACCGTGTGCACATGCCCACAGATGGGACGATTGTTCGCTGGAGGTATGTTCCTGGTTGTTTATATCCTGTAAATCATTTTGGGTTGCGAGCGGTACCTGGGCTGTACGTGAAGAATGAACGAGTCATTACATGGATTAAGCCGAAATTGGGTCCGGAATATGTGGTGGTAAAAATTGGCGCCGCTTTGGTGGGCGGAATTGACACCGTTTATCCCATGCCGGAAACTCGGCTTCGTCGGAAGTACAAACAACCCCAGCAAGGAAATGTGGATCTGCCCGCTTACAAAGGAGAGGAACTGGCGAGGTTTTCTTTTGGTTCGACTGTGATACTCGTTTTCCCACCACACCAGTTAGGCCCATTTAAGGTACGGAGTGGTCAAGTGGTGCGTATGGGGCAATGCATTGCTTCCTTGCAGAGATGAGGTTCCTGACGGCCAGGTATAAGTTTGTTGACTTGGGCCACACTGTTGGACGAGGTGATTGACCTTGAAAAATGCAGTGGGAACAATGATCAAAGGTGCTGGAAAGGGACTCAGAATTTACTGGGGTTGGGTTGTAAAGAGGGCTGAACAAATGGATGAATATTATCCCTATTGGTGAACGAGTTATCCAGTCCGTCTTAGAGATTATCCGGAAAGGGCTCAATATGCATTTAGAATTCCTTAGTTTGGGTACCCATTTGAGCCCTTTCCAAACTCATTTCGTTACCCATAGCTTGCCCGTTTCCAACAAAACTTGTACAGTGTAAAAGGAAGTCACGCGGATGCGACCAAGGTCGCCATTAGACAGATGGGGTGACGATTGCATGAGAATTTTGATTGCGGGTGGGGACGGTTTTTGTGGATGGCCCACTGTTCTTTATTTTTCTGAGCGCGGACACGAGGTTGCAATAGCGGACAGCATGATTCGTCGACAATGGGATACGGAACTAGGTACACAATCTTTAACGCCCATTGCACCCGTAGAGCAACGCGTGGGTGCTTGGCAGGAGGTTTCCGGGCGCGGAATTAAACTGTATGTCGGGGATATGACGGATTATAATTTTGTGGAACACGTGTTCCAAGATTTCCAACCGGAAGCAGTGATTCACTATGCGGAACAGCGGTCTGCACCGTATTCCATGATTGATCGCGAACACGCAGTATTTA
>DAHWFY010000020.1 GCA_027336365.1 Bacillota bacterium
TCTACGGTGTGGAGGTAAAGCTCCAGTGGGGTGCGCGCAGCATGGCGGCGAGGGTTGGGCTCAAAGCACGCGAGGTTTTGGCCCAGGCCATTACCGATTGTTTCGGCGCAGACGCTCTGGCTGCGGATGTCGTCACCCCAGGAGCGGAAGATTTTCATTTCTACACGGTCATGCGTCCACAACTTCAGGCAACCATGCTAGGGCTTGGCTGTGACCTCTCGCCAGGACTGCATCATCCCCACATGGTCTTTGCCAAAGAGGCCCTGTTTGATGGCATGGTGGTGCTTGCCGATGCCGCAATGAAGGCGGGTGAACTGCTGGTCAATGCATGAGAATGGGTGAAAGACGGAGAAAATGATGAGCCATACAGTTTGGGTTAAGGAGGAAGAACCCGCTTGAAGCAGTTGCTATGTGAGTTTGCAGATGACGTCGGCAGGTCTGTGGAGATGATGTGGCCGCCGCAACGAATCATCTCACTCTGCCCTTCCATCACGGAAACGCTGTACACGTTGGGACTCTCCTCCCGAGTGGTGGGTAGGACGCGGTTTTGTATCCACCCACAGCCGGACGTGATGTCGGCGGAAAATATCGGTGGCACCAAACAGGTGGACTTTGAGCGCGTGGCCAAGTTGTTTCCGGATTTGATGATTGCGGAGAAGGAAGAAAATACGCGCGACACGGTCTCGGTGCTGGAGCAGAGTTATCCAGTGTATGTGGCCAATGTGACGTCGGTCGCCAGTGCTGTCAAACTGATTCGCAATCTCGGTGATTTGACGGGCAGTGCAGAACGTGCAACAAGCTTAGCTGCCTCCGTGGAAGCGAAAGTACGCCAAGTTGCGTCAGTGTTCCCGCGCACCATGGCTTACCTCATTTGGGAGAAACCATATATGGGCGTCGGTGCGAATACCTATTTGCATGACCTGTTGGCGCACTTCGGTTTTGTTAACGTCTTGGCGGGGCGCGCGGAGCGTTATCCAGAGATTTCACTCACGGAGCTACAACGACTGAGACCTGAGGTAGTGTTTCTATCTTCGGAACCGTTTCCCTTTGACCGGCGTCATCAGACGGCACTGCAAGCGGTGTTGCCAAAAACTCGCGTTGTGCTTGTCGACGGTGAGATTTCCTGGTATGGGGCACGCATGGAGTGGGCGTTTCCCTATCTTGAGCAAGTGGTGGCGAATTTGACAGAATGAGACTCACCAAAATCAGGTTGATGTCCATATGAATAAGGAGCGAGTATGACCATGACCTTTACACCAGAAAACAAACCCATGTCCCCAGAGGATTTGAACCGTGAAGAATTGCTTCAGTTTATCGATGACCTTGCGAAACGATGGTTGGCACATGATGGACTCTGGTTCCAAGCGGTGGAACGACATTATGGGATGGCTGCGGCGATTGAACTTGATGGGGAGGCGTGGGCCGAATTTACCCGCAACGAAGCCCAACGAATTCTGAATTTCTTAGGGGAAAAACCGGGTGGGGGACTCGATCTTTTGCAAAGGGCGTTGGCCTTTCGCCTTTACGCACGAGTGAACACTCAGGAAAGTGAACGCGTGGATGATGGAAAGATGGTGTTTAGGATGACGCGCTGCCGTGTGCAGGAAGCCCGTCGGCGCAAGGGTCTTCCTGATTTCCCCTGTAAAGAGGTGGGGAAGATTGAGTATACGGGATTTGCCGCAACCATCAATCCGCAGATTCAAACCCGTGTGATTGCTTGCCCACCCGACGATATACCAAGAGACTATTATTGCGCATGGGAGTTTTCTCTGCCAGAGGCGCAGAACGCGGCGGAGAGTCAAGATAAAAGTCTCAGTTGATACAGACTACAGGGCATATCCCTAAGCGTCCGAGACTCCTGAGTTGGATGCCTTTGTCAACGAATTGGAACGCATGCGAGATCCATCTCATGTTTGGTATCATGTCCTTTGACCCTGAAACCCGTTTGGTGAGGAAAAGGAGTCGCAAGCATCAGACTCTCGACTGAACTTTTCCACGGCATCAGTGGTGTGCCTTCCATCTAAATGGACTCATAAATTGGCTGAGTTGACGAGCAGGAGAGACTGAAATGACGATGTTTTCGTTAATTGCAACGACTGCATTCGGGTTGGAGACGGTGGTTGCAAGAGAATTGCAACAACTGGGATATCAGACAAAGAATTTTAACGGATACGTCGAGTTTAACGGTGACGAGTCAGCGATTATCCGGGCAAACTTGTGGTTGCGCTCGGCGGACCGGGTTTTGATTAAAATGGGACATTTTCACGCAGACAGCTTTGATTCATTGTTTGAGCAGACGAAAGCCTTACCATGGACAGACTTATTGTCGAAAGATGCACGATTTCCGGTTGAAGGAAGATCTGTAAAATCACAGTTAGCAAGCGTACGAGCATGCCAAAGCATTGTGAAAAAAGCCGTTGTGGAGAGCCTACGAAAAAAGTACAAGCTGGGGGAGTTTCCAGAGACGGGGCCACGCTTTGGGATTGAGGTAGCGGTTTTGAAAGACGAGGCATTGCTGACTGTGGACACCAGTGGAGTCGCATTACACAAGCGGGGGTATCGACGGTTGAGTGCGACGGCTCCGATAAAAGAGACCTTGGCCGCGGCGTTGGTGCTGTTAAGCCGATGGCAGGCATATCGGCCATTTGCGGATCCCATGTGTGGTTCAGGTACGATTGCGATTGAGGCGGCTTTGTTGGCACAGAATGCGGCGCCGGGTCTCAGAAGGACATTTGACAGCGAACGCTGGCCAGTCTTTCCCATAAACCTCTGGAAAGAACGGCGGGATGAAGCGAGTGCGTTGTTGAACATGGACGTGGACGTGGATCTTTTCGCTGGAGACGTTGATCCAGAGATGCTGAGTCTGACTGAGTATCATGCCCGCAAGGCGGGAGTTGGAAAGATGGTCCGTTTAAAGCAGCAAAGCGTGACGGCTTTTCATCCGCAGGCACCCTATGGATGCATCGTAACGAATCCTCCTTACGGAGAACGTATGGGAGAAGCCAGAGAAGCTCAGGCATTGTATCGGCAAATGGGGGAAACATTGCGGGCCTTTGATACATGGTCTGTGTGTGTCATTGCCAGTGACCCATGGTTTGAAAAATACTATGGCAAGCCAGCGAACAAGAGACGGAAGTTATACAACGGTAGAATTCAGACCCATTTTTATCAATACCTGGGCCCTCTTCCGCCGCGAAACAAACCAGAGGCGGAAGATGTTCAGTAGCTCAGGGGATATAATACAGATATTGATGTCACTGAGAGGTGACGAATATGAAAGTTAATGTTCGTATTTACAACGACGCTGAATTGATGCCTGTTATCGAACGGACCATCCATCGCGTCGGATTTGTGGCATCATTCGTGGGTGAGATGCAGAATCAACGATATACCTCTGCTTTACGTCCTGACAAGGGGGATCTGTATGAAAATGAAATATCAGGTCTATGTATCACGGATAGGTATGAATTTCCGGCCAATGGTTTGCTGATTGTTTTGCTAGTGCAAAGGCACGATTCATCGGGTGATGGGGATACAGATGAACAGGGTCAATTAGCGTCGCTCTCACTGGAGGTCCTATCGTCAGGGATTTTGCTACGACTCATTTACATGGATTATGATGATTTGGCTGTTCAACTGCGGGCACTATTATTTTTAATTCGCGTCGGAATACAAACGGAACAGCAGCGGTCTCTGTTTTACCAAGCGGTGACCCAGTACTCACATGACGGGATTATTTGCGTCGACAAAGATGGCATCGTTACGGTGTTCAACCAGCGGGCCAGTGAAGTATTGGGAGTGCCGATGAATCAGGCTTTGGGTCACCCACTGGTGTCGTTCAATCCGACGGCGGGGTTACCACGGGTGCTCAAACAGCGGGAGATTGAACTGGAAGATGTTATTTCGGTGAACGGAAGGCAGGTGGCGGCCAACCGGGTTCCAATCATGGTGGATGGAGAAATTGTTGGGGCAATTTCAACATTTCAAGATGTCACCCAATTGCAACAATATGAACAAATAATTCGGCGGAAGCTGAATGCCGGCGGATTTGAGGCGAAGTTTGTATTTGAGGACATTGTGGCCACTGCTGAAGCGACCAAACGGGTAAAGGAACTCGCCTACCGATGTGGTCGTGTGGATGCCACGGTGCTCATCACAGGAGAATCAGGGACTGGAAAGGAGATGTTTGCTCAGAGTATGCACAACGTCAGTTTTCGTGCACGTGGGCCATTTGTAGCGGTGAATTGTGCTGCTTTGCCAGAGTCTTTGTTGGAGAGTGAGTTATTCGGCTACGATGAGGGGGCATTCACTGGAGCTCAGCGGGGGGGCAAGCAGGGACTGTTTGAATTGGCCCATGGAGGCACCCTGTTTTTGGACGAAATTGGCGAGTTGCCATTAGGTTTTCAGGGCCGTCTGTTGCGCGTTCTGCAGGAACGGGAAGTGCTGAGAGTTGGCGGCAAGGTCACCATCCCGGTTGATGTGCGGATTATGGCTGCTACAAACCAGCCCTTGCTGGACTGGGTGAAGCAGGGACGATTTCGTGTCGACCTCTTCTATCGACTCAATGTTCTTTCTATCAACGTGCCACCTCTGCGTGACCGACGAGAAGATATTTTGCCGCTTGCTCGTAGTTTCTTCCATAGTTTGAGCGGCCGGTATCATAAGGGCAATTTGCACATGAGTCACGAGGTCCTAAAAGTTCTTGAAGCATACGACTGGCCTGGAAACGTGCGAGAATTGCACAACGTAATGGAGAGAGCCGTGGTGATGACTCCAGAGCATGGGGAAGTGTTGCTTGATCCAATCTTCACATCAGGTAATCAAAATGACGATGAAAAACAAAGAACGGATGTACCCCTCATGCTGGGGTCGGCGAAAATTGCAGAAGTGGGCCATGCTTGGTCTGTTACACCGGGAAATGACCTTTCTGCGAGTGAACGTGAATTTTTGAAAGTGTACAGCCAGACAGGGAGCGTCAGTGCCTGTGCCCAACAGTTAGGGGTGCATCGGACAACGGTGTGGCGTCGGTTGCAGAGAATGCGGGAGCGAGTGCATTCGCCGCACACCCACAGGGGGTGAAAGAGGGTGACTTTTTTCGTTCCGCATCCTTGTTTGTCTCACACTCTTTGGTGAATTCCCTCAGTTATTTAACTCCTCTTCACCTCTGCAACATCGTTGCATTAAATGCAACTTAACGCAACAAACGTTGCATGTCTGTTGCGTGTCGGTCATGATGAATGCTCCATAAACAGGGAAAACTAAGACGTTAAATTCAGAAAATTATATACTGGCGTGCTAACATGAGGAGTATCATGACATGGCACAAGACTTGCTTCTCTATTCCATGTAGAGAGGTGAATTCAGTATGAAGACCTATCGCATTGCCCTCATTCCTGGAGATGGCATTGGCCCTGAGGTCATTGCGCAGGGAGTGAGAGCGCTGGAAGCCACGGCTGCATTGGACCGGGGATTTCGCTTTCTGTGGGAGTCATTTTCTTGGAGTTGTAGTGAATATTTGCATACGGGTCGAATGATGCCGAAAGACGGTCTGAAACAATTACGAGGATTCGACGCCATTTATTTTGGAGCTGTCGGTGCACCATCGGTGCCGGATCATGTGTCGGTTTGGGAGTTGATTCTACCCATTCGCCAACAATTCGAGCAATACATCAACCTTCGGCCTGCGAGGAAACTCATGGGCGTACAGGGACCCCTGGTTCGTCAGGACGCCATTGATTTTGTGGTGGTTCGAGAAAACACCGAGGGAGAGTATGCGAACATCGGGGGTTTGTTGCATGAAGGACTGCCCGAGGAACTGGCGGTTCAGACCAGTGTATTTACCAAAGCCGGGATTACACGTGCAGCTCGTTACGCATTTGAAGTGGCCCAAAGCCGTCATCACCGACTGACGGTAGCCACTAAGTCCAATGCCATGAATTACGCGATGCCATTTTGGGATAGAGTCATTCGGGAACTGTCATCGGAATATCCAGATGTGACCGTGGATCTATATCATGTGGATGCTCTGGCCACCTATTTTGTCGCACGACCCCATACGTTGGACGTAGTTCTGGCTTCCAATCTGTTCGGTGACATTCTTACTGACTTGGGGGCGGCGGTGGTCGGCGGGCTTGGTCTGGCTCCTTCAGCAAACATCAATCCAACTCGTCATTTTCCATCTATGTTTGAACCCGTGCACGGCTCGGCTCCTGACATCGCTGGAAAGGGAATTGCCAACCCGCTAGCGGCTATTTGGTCAGGAGTGCTGATGCTGGAGTTTTTAGGTGAAAATTCTGCGGCTGCAAGACTGATGACGGCAGTGGAACAGGTGCTGGCCGCTGGTAAGACACGAACACCGGATTTAGGAGGGAGTGACGGTACGGAGGCGATGGGTACTGCGGTGATTCAGGCGCTAACTTCTCTTTATGATGAAGGGGACTCCAAAACCGGATTTTATGCTGGAGGTGTGGTCAGTTGAGTGAATTGGAGAATCGCCAGACTGCAGATGGCAAGCGTGTCACTTGGAATCAGTCTTCCACTTTTATTGCGGGGCGATGGTCAAGTGGTGATGAGATTCCTGTGATGAACAAATTCACGGGGGAGTTGCTAGGGACTGTTGGAGAGACTGGGGAAGTTGGCTTGGATCAAGCGGTACAAGCGGCATGGATGTCTTTCCGAAATCATTTGCTGACTCCGTTTCAACGTTATCAAATTTTGCTGGCCATGAGCGACTGGATTCGGGATCACGAGCAGGAACTGGTTCAATTGCTCATTGCTGAGGTGGGTAAAACATATAAAGATACTAAAGTTGAGGTGAATCGCGCCTATCATACCTTTGTCCTCTCAGCAGAGGAGGCCAAACGGATTGGGGGAGAGGTGTTGCCAGTGTCTGCCATCCCGGGGGCTGAGTCGAAAATGGGATTTTCGATGAGGGTTCCCAAGGGGGTGGTTGCTGCCATCACGCCATTTAATTACCCTTTTTTGTTGGCCGCTCATAAAATTGCTCCGGCGATTGCAGCAGGAAATGCCATTGTCATTAAGCCCGCCCCTAACACGCCATTTTCCACGGCTCAGATGGTGCAGGGACTTCAAGCCTGCGGGTTGCCGGAAAACCACGTGCAACTCGTGCAAGGGGGGGCGGTGACCGGATCGGCATTATTGCATCATCCGGACATTCGAATGTATACCTTCACCGGCAGTGCGCTTATCGGTGAGCGTGTAAAGACGGAGACCGGTCTAAGACCGGTATTGCTGGAATTGGGGAATAGTTCTCCGAACATCGTATGTGCGGACGCGGATTTGAACAAGGCGGCGCGCCTGTGTGGACAACGTGCTTTTACGGCGGCTGGGCAAGCATGCATCTCGGTGCAAAGAATTTTAGTGGATACTGCTTGTTGGAGCGAGTTTGTTCCGAAGCTCGTGGAGGTGGTGGACTCACTGAAGGTGGGAAATCCTTATGACCCAGATACCGATGTGGGTCCGATGATTAGTGAGCGGGAAGCCATCAGGGCAGAAAATTGGGTAGCCGAGGCGGTCTCGGCAGGTGCCCAGGTTTTATTGGGCAATCGTCGCGAAAAGTCCTTCTTCTATCCCACATTGTTGACGGGGGTGGATTTGGAACAACGGATTTGTCGTGAAGAGGTATTTGCACCGGTCGCTGTACTGATTCCCTTTCAAACGCTGGACGAGGCCATCAAAATTGCTAACAATACTCCATATGGACTCCACGCGGCGGTGTTCACAAGGTCTATGGAGAACATCATAAAGGCGTGGAATGAACTGGAGTATGGTGGTGTTATTGTCAATGATACCTCGACTTTTCGTTCAGACTTGGCTCCATATGGGGGAGTCAAACGCAGCGGACTTGGCAAAGAAGGACCCAAGTATGCCATTGAGGCAATGACCGACGTGCGGGTATTGATAATTGACCGCATCTAGTGGCTTTACCCAATTGAGAGAGGTGACGGTAAAATGCGATTTTCAAACAAGGTTGTGATTGTGACTGGAGCCGCTTCGGGGATTGGGCGAATGACCGCCGAACTGTTTCACCAGGAGGGGGCAACCGTGGTCATTGCGGACTTGCCCAACTCTCCTGGACAACAGGTGGTGGCGGAGTTGAAAGCGCATCACTCAACCCCGGTTTGTTTCGTACCGACCGATGTGACGGACGCGGCGCAGGTGAAGTATCTGGTAGATTCCACGTATCGGGATTATGGACACATTGATGTGCTATACAGCAATGCTGGATTGCCCATGGCTTTCACGCCGATAGAGGAGGTGACAGATGATTACTACGAAAGGGTCATGGCCGTCAACGTCCGTGGCGTTTTTCTCGGAAGTCGAGCTGTGACGCCGTATATGAAACAGGCGCATAGAGGTGTCATTTTGGCCACCGCATCGACGGCGGCTGTGCGCCCTCGGCCTGGTCTGAGTGTGTATGCGGCATCCAAGGGAGCGGTGATTACATTGGTGAAATCACTGGCTCTGGAGTTAGCGGCGTATGGAATTCGCGTCAATTGTGTGAATCCTGTGGCCACAGATACGCCGATGCTCAATCAATTCATAGGGGAGCAGGACATCGATGTTGGACGACAAAAGTTTCTGGACTCCATACCGATGGGACGTCTGGCTGAGCCGATGGATATTGCTCGAGCGGTGTTGTTTTTGGCCTCTGACGAGGCTTCACTCATCACGGGAGTGGACCTAAACGTAGACGGTGGGCGATGTGTATAACCCACTCTCAAGGGTCTTCCCATCTCATTTAAACCAGCTCATTTAAGCTTTGCTTTGAACCAGGGTTTGACCAAAGGGCTGCATGTTCACATTGGATGATGTTTATTTGGGCGTGTGCCCAAATAAACAACTTCACCCCCCATTCTTCAGAACGGGGGGTGAAAAGTTCACATAATAGGCCAAACTGCGGCAATCTTCGCCCATTTTCCGCGTGAGTCTTCCCATTGGTAAATGACCTTGGTTGCATAACCCCACTTTGCCAAAATGCGTCGATATTGGTCCACCTCTTGCGCGAAACAGGTCCACTGTTGGATTCCTGTTTTAATGGAAAATAGAACTTCCGAGCTTGGGATTTCCGTCAATGTGTTCAAAGTGTTTTCTCCTTTCTTTGTCATTAACTTTTACTGGGACGAAGGCGGTTTTCCACACCCTGTAATGCGCGATGGGTACCTACTGACAAAATTGTTTTTCCAAAAGTGTTGTTGATGATACCCGCGGCAGAAGCGTACCAGGCTGCAATTCCCGTGAAAATACCCAACCAACCCCCGATTTTTGTCATATTTGCGGCTCCAAAAGCCCCGAAATCTAAAAAGATAAAGGTCAACAAAAGCAATGTGAATACGATAATCAATGCCCTGTTTGTGCCAAAAGATCCAACCCACATATAAAAGGTAAATGCGGTCCATGAAATCAGGAACAATCCCAAGGCGGTATTTGCGTCTGACCCAAATTTCAAAACGCCGTTCAACTCCAAATACACAAGAGTTCCCAGTGACATCCAAAACGCCCCATAGGATGAAAAAGCCGTTGCGCCAAAGGTGTTCCCTGTCCGAAATTCCCACATACCCGCCAAAAATTGAGCAAGTCCTCCATAAAATAATGCGAGGGGGAGAAATGTTCCCAGAGCGATGCTTGGGAATAAACCCGCATTCACGGCGCTCAAAACAAATGTTGTGAGCGCAAAACCAGCCAACCCAAGGGGGCCAGGGTCTGAAACGCTTACGCCAGTGATTTTCACTTCATTTTCCATTTGTGTGAGCCTCCACAGTTTACATCCATATTTGGCAATTTTGATAGGGGATCGTACCATGGACTTTTTGAATTCGTTTTCATTGAAGTCGAGATTGGCATCACTTTGCGTTCAAGTGCAGAGTACCTACAAGATTCACCTCTTGTGAGGTGGGTATCGACAATTGTTGCGTAACCTTCGTGAAAGAAGATTTTGCCAGTTGGATAGCATCTTGGTTCTCATGCAGACTGATGCGTTTTACGTTGCAAAAGTGAAAATTATGCATAATTGTCCAAATTTGCTTGGCAACTTCTAGTTCGGTCTGATTTTCAAGCGTTTGTTCTCCATTGATCTGTGCTATGACCGGCCCAAAATGCCCTTGCAGAGTCACTCGCCGTACCTGTCGATGTGTTGATATCTCTGATGCGATGGTTAACAGTGCCAGATAAGTTGCCCATTCTTGGGTTCCTTCTCCGAGAGTTTGACTGGTTTTCCAGACAAGTTCGCCTTTGGGATTCAGCAAAAACGCTCCCATTCCCATCTGGTGAGATTCAGGCTGGATGACTCCAGCAAAATAGCCAACCCACTTTTCGGGATACATCTCGTTCACCTCCTCGTGAATCTGAACCGTCAGGCCTGAGAAATCAGCCGTTGCTCGCCATTTCCCAGCCACTTCCCAGGTCGACGGGGTCTTACCATTGCTTGAAGAAGTTAAACTTTATTCCAGTAAATACAGTAGCGTGGATTTACATCCCCTGTTGGTGCCGCTCACAGCGGCATGGCGGTTTATTTTCTAATCTCTGAACACTTTGCGTGCTGCTTGGTTTATGTTCCGTTCTGACTTTTCCTTGTGACGAGCCCTATTTGTTACCGTAGGGCCAAGGGCAGGTATTCGCGGTGTGTCTGGCCCGTATACTCCGCTCGGGGCCGAATGAGACGGTTGTTTTGATACTGTTCCAAGACGTGCGCCGTCCACCCGGAAATGCGACTGATTGCGAAAATTGGTGTATACAGGTGAACCGGCACCCCTAAGGCGTAGTAGAAAGAGCCGGAGTAAAAGTCCACATTACAGAACAGACCCTTTTTCTCCTTGATTTTTTGCTCAATCACTTGAGACATTTCGAACCACTGTGGTTTGCCAATCAACTCGCCTGCTTGACGGCTGAGTTTGCGCAGGTGAGTGGCTCGTGGGTCTTCTGTCCTGTAGACTCGGTGGCCAAAACCCATAATCTTTTTCTTCTCCGCCAGGGCCTGGTCAAGCCAAGGATCTACGCGGTCCATGGTGCCGATGTCCAGCAGCATTTTCATCACCTGCTCATTGGCCCCGCCGTGCAAGGGTCCTTTCAAGGTGCCTATGGCAGAGGTGATGGCCGAGTACATGTCGGACAGAGTCCCCGCCGTCACCCGAGCGGAGAAGGTAGAGGCGTTCAACTCGTGATCCGCATGTAAAATCAGGGCCGTGTTGAATCCTCTCTCCGCGAATTCGCTGGGTTTCTCCCCGTTCAGCAGATAAAAGAAGTGGGCTGCTAAACCCAGAGAGTCATCGGAGGCAACCGGGTCCAGTCCCTGCCGCAGCCGCTCATAGGTAGCCACCAGGGTGGGTATTTGTGCCACCAGACGGGTGGCCTTGCGCAAGTTGGCTGCCAGAGATTCGTCGCCCAAATCGGGATCATACAGTCCAGCAAAGGAAACTGCCGTTCGCAAGACCTCCATGGGGTTTGCAGTTCGCGGAGCCTTGCGTAAGAACTCCAACATCACAGGTGAAAGGTTTCTCTGACGAGCAAGCTCCTCTTTGAAGTTGTTCAATTGGGCCAGGGTGGGTAATTCACCGTGCCACAGCAGGTACACCACTTCTTCAAACGAGGCCCCCCCATTAACCAAGTCGTGAATGTTGTAGCCTCTGTAGACCAGTCGTCCCTCTTTGCCATCCAGGAAACAAATTTCCGAGGTGTTTGCCACCACATCTTCCAATCCGGCTTTAAATCCTTGCGTTGTTGCTACTGTCATTTCACTATCTCCTCTCTCAAGTCATATTTTATAAAGGTTATTTGTTCCTGATGCAGTGATGCAAGTCTAAGATTTACGGAGTTTCTTGCTTTGTTTATCGACCTGGTGCTCCAACGAGTTCGGCTAGGCGCATATCTCCAGCCCGTTCATAACGCACATGCCAGGATAAAGCCTCCGATAAAAGATGAGGTGTCTGTCCACCTCTGACCATGGCCCGTTGAACATAGTCCGTCAAAGCCTCTCGATACATCGGGTGTACGACGTGTGTTAAAATCTCTTTGCTGCGTTCTCGCGGCGTTAATCCGCGCAGGTCTGCAATCCCTTGTTCTGTGACGATGACGTCGACATCGTGTTCCGTGTGATCCACATGCGAAACAAAGGGAACCACACTCGATATCTTTCCGTCTTTCGCCAAAGATTTGGTTACGAAAATTGTCAATGCCGCATTGCGGGCAAAGTCTCCGGACCCCCCGATTCCGTTCATCATGTGAGTCCCACCCACATGGGTGGAGTTTACGTTCCCGTACACATCCACTTCCAAAGCAGTATTGATTGCGATGACTCCCAAGCGACGGATCACTTCGGGATGATTTGTAAGTTCCTGTGGCCGCAATATCATCTTGCCTCTGTATTCGTCCAACCGTGCCAGGACCCGGTCCTGCATGCGCTGTGAAAGGGTCAGAGAATTGGCAGATGTATAGGCGACTTTTCCTGCATCCATCAGTTCAAACACCGCGTCTTGTGCAACCTCGGTGTATACCGTAAGTCCTTCAAAGGGTCCATTGCGCAATCCGCTGAGCACCGCATTTGCCACCTGCCCCACACCACTTTGCAAAGGTCCCAATGTGGCAGGCAGCCGCCCACGCCGTACTTCGTGGCTGAGCAATTCCAAGATGTGCCCTGCCATCCGCTCTGTATCCACGTCTGCAGGAGGCAAATCAGAGGGGGAGTCGGGTTCATCGGATATCACAATGCCCAGGATCTTCTCCGGATCACAAGCAATATAAGGAATTCCAATACGATCAGACACGCTGGTAATTGGAATGGGTTGTCGAGAGGGCCTATCTTCAGGAATATAAATGTCATGCAGTCCCTCAAAATTCAACGGCATTGCCAAATTCACTTCGACAATCACTTTGTCGGCCTTCTGCACAAATACGGGTGAATTACCCACGGCAGTTGTGGGAATGATTCCGCCGTTCTCAGTGATGGCGGTGGCCTCTATAATCGCTAGATCCATATGACCCAATACACCAGTGCGCAAAATTTCGACCGTATGACTCAAGTGTTGATCTGTATATCGAATCTCACCACGGTTGATGGCCTTGCGAGTGACGGCATCTGCAATAAAAGGCAATCGCCGATTGACGACACCCGCCGCACTGAGAATGGGATCCGATTCTCCTAATGATGCCCCCGAGTACAAATTGATTTCGCGCAGTTCCCCTGTTTTTTTCACCTGTGCCGCCAATGCCTTCGGTACAGCCTTCACATCTCCGGCCCGAGTGAAGCCGCTCACGCCTACCGTCATACCATTCTGAACCCAGGCTTGAGCTTCCTCAGCTGTCACCACCCGTCCACGTAATTCGGCATTTCGAATCCGGTCCTCGTACATTTCTCGTCATCTCCATCCATTCAAAGTGTGAAAGACCTGAGAAGAACGCCCGATTGATTGCGCTTTCAGCATAACACGCGCAATTTACCCAATGGGGTATGATGGATAGACCATGTCAGAAGGTCATGAACGCGGTTATTATCAGATAAATACGTGGATTTTAATTCAGCACGTTTGCTGCAATAGTCTGACCCGTGCCTCCGCAGTTTCGACGGTACGAGGGTCATGGGATAGACTCTCAGACCGCTGTTAGCGGCACCAGCAAGGAAGGTAAATCCACGCAGTTGTATTTACTGGGATAGTATTGAACAGGAAATAGCTGAGTACATCGGCTTTTAACGAGGTTTGTCTTTTTGTACCCTGTGGGGTACAACGTTCGTGCTATACTTGAAAGCGGATACAGAGTGAGTCTGTTCATAAGATAAAAGCGGTTAATGGCTGAAATTAAAAAGTGGGTTAATTTAACAATATACACTGAAAATTTGAAACTCGGCGATATTGTGCATGATGGAGGTTTTGAAAACAGGTTTGTCGACAGGGGGCTTGTCTGGGAGCTAAAAAAAACGGAGCGTGGGCTATTGCTGGAACTGGTTTTCGGTACGTGAAGGAGTCTTTTGAGTGCTGTCGAAGCAATGCGATGGAGAATTTTAACCATTGTCGGACAAATTTCTCAATAATATGGAGTTCAATAAAATTTTCTATGGGGGGAAATCTCATGATGCAAATCGTGCCTCTCTCAGAATGGATTGACATGCTGGATGAGTGGCTTCCAGCAACCGCGTCTCTTGCCATCGCGGATGACCACGAGTATGTGGACTACGTCATCAGGCGTCCTGGAGCAATTAAATTGCCAATACGCTTCGGTACGCCGATACCCAGTGGCAGTGTCGCTCAGGGAGTGTTGACAAAGCAAACCTCTGTGGCTTTCACAGTAGATAAGTCTGTGTTTGGTTCGGTTTATTACGGGAAAGGTTATCCTATTCACATTGATGAACATACCCGCGGTGCATTGGCCGTTGTGTTGCCACCGTCATTTGCTCGTACCGGCACTGAGCAGACAGAGCCTGTAAACTTCCTCATGGGGCAGAAGGATAACATTTGGCGACCCTTACCAGTGCATACGATTGCTTATATTGAAAGTTATCTGAAAAAAACCTGGCTGTATACAGAAGGAGAAGCTTACATTTCCATGCAACCCTTGCATGTTTTGGATCAGCGTTTACCCAGCTTCTTTTTTCGAGTTCACAGGGCTCATTTAGTGAACCTTAATTTTATTGATCATATTGCTCGGGATGAGGATGCCCGATATGAGGTCACGCTCAAGTCTCCAGTTGGAAGAGTTTTACCTGTGGGACAAACATTTGTTCGTCCGCTGCGGGAAACACTCGGATTCTAATGCATGCTGTATTGAGTCCATGAAACATCGCCATCTGCCGTTTTAACGAATCCAACCTAAATGGTCCCGCATTGAGGGAACCGCACTCTGAGTACTCGTGTTCTGTCCGTCCCCCGCAGCGGTCCAATTTCGTATGCTGCGAATAAGGTATTACACAAACGAATTTGTAAGCTGGAGGAGATACAAATGGACGGACCAAAGGCCCTGCGGGAATGGCGACGAGGTGAGGAGACAGCTCGTCACGGTTTGTTTACGTTTTTACTCATATTCAGTCTTGTGAACCTCGATATTATGGCACAGAAATCGAGGGAAGAACAGGAACGAGCCACCCAGACTTGGGTGGGCTGGGGCCTCACTTTTGTGCTGTTGGCCTTTTTCATTATCACTCCGGAGCAGGAGTGGTTAGCGGTCAACCAAACCTGATGACAAACACTGTTTCTGTGTTTACCAGGTCCTGATGAGCCCTTGCCCCACCCTTCGTTTTTGATCAGTCAACCACAAAGGCTCCGTACATGCCCTTCTCTGCGTGCCCGGGTACTTGGCATAGGTAGTAAAATTGCCCGCTGGAAGTCGCCTTAAAGGTTGTACTTACGGCAGCATATTGACCGTTCTGGGCTTCGGGAATCACCGGAACACCCGCGCCTGGGAATGCGGTCCCAATCATCATGGCCACGTAAGGATAGGGTGGCGCTGCCGGAGTCACCACCACGTTATGGGGCATCCCATCATCTTCATTGATGAGTTCCATTGTGACGTTTGCCCCTTGAGAAACGTGAATGATGGGATTAACCAGTCCGCCAATGACAAACTTTTCATCTGCCATCTTAGGACCGCCTAATAACACGATGTGTACATGGTTTCCACTATAGGTTACAGTGTTCGCCGTGGGATTGATGACCGCATTTTGTAAAGATTCTTGCATAACCTGCTGTGCTTGAGCATTCGTTAAAGTCTGCATGTCAGCGGCTTGGGAAAAAGTCCCCATCATTCCATACCCGTATCCTCCGCTGGCGCGAGCAGAACTATACCCTCCGGTAACGCCGTATCCACTACTTCCGTATTCCCCCATCATTCCATACCCGTATCCGTTGTTGGGATTCCATTTCCCAGTAGTAGAAACCTGAGTGGGATGGGTGCTCCAAGGTCCTCCAGAACCCGATACTCCCCAAAAGTTGCCATGAGAAAAGGGATGTGCATAACTCTGTAGGGCAACCATACCGGCGATGATAACTGCTGTGCCACCACCCATTATCACGAGAGCAATTTTCTTTTTCATCCAGATTTCCTCCTTGCGAGTTTTCTTTGCGTTTCTATGAGGTCATCATACGGCACAGTTATGA
The DNA here is from genome assembly GCA_027336365.1 of Bacillota bacterium. Taxonomy (GTDB): domain Bacteria; phylum Bacillota; class Bacilli; order Alicyclobacillales; family Alicyclobacillaceae; genus QXHL01. The sequence continues at coordinate 16,101 of DAHWFY010000020.1, forward strand.
ACAACCTATCTGCAATCGATGGAGAAAGTGTGGAGAAACAAAATAAAGACAGGGGATAACACAGACGTGAACAGGAGATTGTTTGCTGTTGCAAGGGACGTTCATTGGGTGCATCCTTACAGTAAAAGTAAAAGGACGTGGGAGGGAATGGTGGCAGAGTGACCATGAATGGACTGTTTGAGGACGAGGCCGCCCGACGATTCCCCTTTTTGGTGGACCCTTTAACGCGATTTAGCCCATCGTGGAGGGGAGATTTCCAACAGGGCAACCTGCTTCTTGTCAACGGGGACATGTGTGAATCGGTCGTCTTGGTGGTGCGGGGGTGGATACGCGTGTACCAGGTATCGGAATCTGGGCGGGAGTTAACGTTATATCGCGTGGGACCTGGAGAGTCGTGTGTGTTAATGCTCTCCAGCGTATTGGCAGAGAAAAGTTACCCGGCGTTGGCCAGCGCTGAAACGGATGTGTTGGCCGTGAACGTACCCGTACAGACATTCCGTTCCTGGATGAAGACCAGCGCAGCAGTGCAAAGATTTGTATATGACACGCTTCATCGAAGACTCGCGGATGTCATGGTTTTGGTACACGAGGTCACCTTCGGAAAGATGGATGTCCGGATTGCGTGTTACTTGCTTCAGCAAACGTCAGCGAGCCAGCCGGAATTAGCGGTTCGACATGAAGACATTGCCGCTGAACTTGGAACAGCTCGGGAAGTCGTGACACGAATCTTACGAAATTTGGAGCATGAGGGGAGCGTTACTACGAACAAGGGGAAGATTACAATCACCAACCGCAAGGGGTTGCAATCTCACTGCGAGGGAGGTTTGTGACAAAATCACGGATCAATTTGATTTAACCTGAGATATTGAGGGTGTCAGACATCCAAACATTCTTAGGAGGTTAGAAACGTGAAAAACGTAGGTTCGTTAGACCGTGTCATTCGCCTGTTGGTTGGGCTTGTCTTACTGTCCGGCTTGGTTTTTCTGCATGGTGGCATTCGTTACATTGGCCTCATCGGGTTCATCCCTCTATTGACGGCGGGAATTGGGTTTTGCCCACTGTATCGAGTATTTGGCATTCGAACCTGTCCGTTGAAGAAGTGAGGCAGACCTTAAGAGTGTGTGTCCGGAAAGGGGTCTGACCGTACCCCTTTCCGGACAACCTATATAAGGCTTGTTGTGATCTGATTGGGTGTCAAAATCTCCCCCAATTGTCGGTTGGAAACGCCTGTCAGATAGTCGATGACGTCTTGTGCCGAATATGTCTCACTTCCGAGAGACAGAAGTGTTCGGATTTTTTCAATGCCATCACCGCTGGTTACAATGGGTTTTTCGGTTGCTCCAGATGACTGATATTGAGGGAATCCGGCCGTGGCCATCAACCCATTGCATAAGCATTTGCGGCCCTCGGTATCTTCTCGTTGTCCTCCCTTGCTGACAAAAACGTCTACGGGTTCTGCGGCACAGCGAAACATCACTTTGCCTTTAGGATTGAGGTAGGCCTCCCGCAGATAGCCGATGTCACAGATTCGTTGGCGGGCGTTGTAGAGTGCTGGATCAGACAATGTGCCCTTCATGTCAACCACTTTGAATGGGTATCCTGTCGGGGATGCACGAGGGTCAGTGCGAACAGCTACGGAACCCGTACGAACGGTTGTCGCTATCTGACGCTTCAGGTCTGGCCGCATTCCAGACTCCGCACAGTAAGCAAATAGAGTACCCACTTGAATTCCTGCTGCTCCCTGAGTATGCGCTGTTTCTAGTGCTTCGGGAGAATCGAGACCGCCTGCCAGCCAGAAGGGATATCCGAGGGCGCCCACGGCATCGAGGTCCACGACATCGCGCTGATCATAGATGGGTTGACCCACAGCGTCGTATCGCTTGGGTCCACGTGGGGGTGCGTTGTGTCCCCCGGCAGTCGGGCCTTCAATGATAAACCCCTGCACAGGACCGGTCGCTTTTTTGGACATCAGCAACGCCAGACTATAAGACGAAATGATGGGGAAAAAATCCGGTCGCCGCAAGGGAGTTAGCAAGGTACTTTCATAAGCCTGCGGATCAAACCGAATCAGTGGCGACTCTGTCGCCGACATGCCCGCGACTTCGCAGCGCAGGCTGGCAGATTCATGAACAGCTAGACGGTCTAGCGCACCGGGAATCTCACGAGGAATTCCTGCCCCCATTAGGACAACATCCACATTGGCCCTCATTGCACCATAGAGTACTGGTAAGTTTGGCAACGCCAGTTTGGTCAAAAGGTTGATGCCCACCCGGCCGACATGGCTGGATTTGGCCAACCAGACCTCGGCAAATCCCCCCAACATGGCCAACGCTGTTTGCCATCGAGGCGAATCAAGTGTCCAGTGAGGGAGTCTGATGTACGGTTGGTTGGGCATACGTCCACCTGGGCGAAAATAACGGGATATCACTTGTTCAGCAAGATTCGGCCAAGGGGAGGCAGCCAACGCCCTACGCATATGGCCCCCCACATCACCATCCTGTAAGCGACGTAGGAGAACCGTATCAATGCCGGTGCCTGAAACAACCCCGAGTTGTCCTGCTAATGAAACGGCACGCGCCAAGGGCCAATGGGAAATCGCCACACCCATGCCCCCTTGAATAATGGAGGGCCACTTATGTTGTTGTACAGATTCATTGTTCGGCGGATTATTGCTCATCAAAGTCACACCTTTTGGCCGTTCATTTTGAATATCTCTATTTTAGCACAATCAGACTAAGCGCAATTGAGCAGGTATGATTTTGACTTCCAGGTATGATTTTGACTTCATGGAAGGCTAGAGTGGGAATTGTCAACAAATTGCGTTTTGTTGGCGGTACCCTTCTTCTGGAGGGTCAGTTTCTCTTCTTCTGAGGATGAGACTAGGTTGTAACAATAATTTCCAACTTCCGTTTAAAAATTCAAGAGTGTGACAGGTAAACCTATTATAATACCATAGAATCACATGACACTGTGTCTATAGAAAGGTGTGAGTTTTCATATGACTCGTATAATATGCCTATTGAAATTTTGGCAGTATTATAAAATTACAATCGATAAGTCGCAATACAGGCATCACTCCAAGCAGAATTCATAGGAGGTAGGGCAAATGTCACAAACGGGTGTACCTGTTTCGGCGCAAGAACTCATATCTAAAAAGGAAAAGTTTATTGTACCCGCAGTAACGACTTACTATGATGAACCTCTGGTCATGGAGCATGGTGAGGGTTGCTACTTATTTGATGGGAATGGTAGCAAGTATTTAGATTTTTTTGGTGGGATTTTAACTGTGTCTGTCGGACATAGTCGGCCTGAAATCAATGCGGCTATCTCGGATCAATTGCAAAAACTGACGCATGTGTCGACGTTATATGTTACAAAACCCATGATAGATTTGGCGGAAAAATTAGCGGAAATCACTCCCGGAGAACTCAAAAAAACATTTTTCACCGCCAGTGGTACAGAGGCAGATGAGACTGCTGTAGCGATGGCCCGCATTGCCACAGGGTCCTACGAGGTGGTGGCACTCAGGCATAGTTACAGTGGTCGGTCTGCGTTGGCAATGTCATTGACCGGCCAAGCCCCCTGGCGTTTGGGAATGCCAAGTATTCCAGGGATTGTCCACGCGATGAATGCCTATTGTTATCGGTGCCCATTCGGGAAAACTCCTCAAACTTGTGGATTGGAATGCGCAAAAGATATAGAGAACGTGATTCAAACTTCTACGTCGGGAAGAATTGCGGCATTTATCGCAGAACCTATTCAAGGAGTGGGGGGGTTCATTACACCTCCTGACGACTACTTTTTTGAGGTGGCCAAGATTATCCGTAAATATGGAGGCATATTTATCTCAGACGAGGTTCAGACAGGGTTTGGACGTACTGGAAAACCATTTGGCATCAATCACTATGGAGTGGAGCCGGACATCATGACTTTTGCCAAAGGGATAGGCAATGGGTTGCCTGTTGGAGCGGCCATTGCGACGGATGAAGTCGCGAATGCCTTCAAAGGTCCGTCTATTTCGACATTTGGTGGGAATCCGGTGGCCATGCGAGCGGCCTTAGCGACTCTGGATGTTATGGAGAAAGAACAATTGACAGATCATGCAAGAGAGTATGGCCGACAATTGCGAGAGGGGCTGGAGGATTTACGGCAGAGGTATCCGATTATGGGGGATGTTCGTGGAAAAGGGTTAATGCAGGGTGTGGAATTTGTACGTTTGGATAAAGAACCGGCACCTGACCTTGCAAACATGTTTCTTGAGTTGACGAAACGCAACGGTTTACTGATAGGCAAGGGCGGATTGTATGGGAATGCCATTCGCATTGCGCCTCCAATGACTGTGTCGGGGCAACAAATTAGGGACGGATTAGACATGATGGAGGCTTCTTTGAAGGAGATGTACACCCTGCATCGGGAGCTGCAGGAGGTGACATCAACGGACTGAATGTGGCTTTTACTCCCTAAATAAAAGCGATATTGACCATACAAGGAGGAATTCAAATGCAAGTTCTGCAAAACCTTATCAATGGGAAATTTGTCGATGTGATGACTTCGGAAAAACTGGATGTTCCCAATCCTGCAACAGGTGAACGGCTGGCACAGGTACCTGTGTCCACCGCACGGGATGTGGATGAAGCTGTCGTTGCGGCTGAAGGTGCATTTTTAACTTGGAGCCGTATTCCTGTCGTAGAGAGAGCCAGCTATATGTTTCGTTTTCGGGATTTGTTGGAGTCTCACAAGGAAGAACTCGCAGAGTTAGTCACAAAAGAAAATGGGAAAAATTTAGATGATGCCAGAGGGGAAGTCAGACGTGGACTAGAAGTTGTTGAATTTGCATGTGGAATGCCGACTTTAATGATGGGGCAGGTGCTCACAAGTATTTCCCGGGGGATTGATGAGGAAATGGTTCGCTATCCCATCGGTGTGGTTGCGGGGATTGTCCCCTTTAACTTTCCATTCATGGTTCCACTGTGGTTGTTACCCATTGCCATCACGACCGGAAATACGATGGTTCTTAAACCTTCAGAAAGAGCCCCGTTGTCTGCACAACGGATTGTCGAATTGTTGTTGGAAACCGGGATACCGGACGGAGTGGTCAATGTTGTTCATGGAACTAAAGAGGTTGTTAATAGAATATTGGAACATCCATCAATTCGTGCCGTGTCATTCGTCGGTTCAGCACCCGTTGCAAAATATGTTTACGAAACCGCAGCGGCCCACGGGAAACGAGTTCAGGCACTGGCGGGAGCAAAAAATTATCACATCGTCCTTAAAGATGCTCCACTGGATAAAGTTATTCCGGTTCTGATGAGTTCTGCATTTGGTAACGCTGGCGAACGTTGCTTGGCGGGTAGCGTAGTATTGGTAGAAAACGAGATTGCGGATGACTTCGTGGGTGCCCTTCAGATGGCGATTGATAAACTTACTATTGGGAATGGGCTGGATCCGAAAAATGAGTTGGGGCCAGTCATTCGTGAAGAACATAGGCAGCGAATTATTGGCTTTATAGAACAGGGTGTCAGTGAGGGTGCTGTGTTGGTAAAGGATGGACGCGAGGCCATGAAGGATCACCCTGGCGGGTATTTCTTGGGAGCTACCTTATTTGACCGGGTCAATCCCGATATGACGATTGTAAAAGAGGAAATTTTTGGGCCAGTCTTAAGTCTGATGCGCGTGAATAATCTTGAGGAGGCTATTTCCATCGCAAATCGTTCCAAGTACGGGAATACGTCGACCTTATATTCAGAGAGCGGTCATTCTGCACGAGTGTTTAGGGAGACGATTCAGGCAGGAATGTTAGGTATCAATATCGGTGTGCCAGCGCCTATGGCATTCTTTCCGTTCACAGGCTGGAAAGGTTCATTTTACGGAGATCTTCATGCTACAGGCAAAGATGGGGTAGAATTTTATACCGATAAGAAAGTGGTCGTTACTCGTTGGCTGTCTTAAATAAATAACAGGGAAAATGCCATGTGGCGGGGAATATCATGGGCATAGGGTTGGATTGAATTTTGCAAAACAATTGTTATCTGTGATTGGGGGTGTTACAACTGTGAAAATCGCAACAACGGCGGATGAGATTTTGGAACCTTTGAAAAAAACCGTTTACCAAGAACTATCGGATTTTGATGTCCTACAAGAAGCCAACCGCTGTCTGTTTTGCTATGACGCACCGTGCATAAAGGCTTGTCCAACACATATTGACGTGCCATCGTTTATCAGGAAAATTACGACAGGTAACATGACCGGAAGTGCACGAGTGATATTCGATGCCAATCCCATGGGTGCCAGTTGTGCGCGCGTATGTCCGACAGAGGAATTGTGTGAAGGAGCCTGTGTTTTATCCGAGGAATCTCATTCCATTCGAATTGGAGATTTACAACGGTATGCGACGGACTGGGTGAGGGAACGAGATATTTCCTTATTTGTTGCCGGACCGAGTACGGGTAAAACGGTTGCCATTGTGGGTGCTGGACCCGCTGGATTGTCGACCGCACGGGATCTGGCGCGTTATGGGCATAAAGTCACCCTATTTGAGTTACGGGAACAACTAGGTGGATTGAATACTTATGGGATTGTCCCCTTCCGACTTCCAGCGGAGATTCCCCTCTGGGAAGCCGCTCAGGTTACTCATTTGGGTGTAAATGCTAACACCGGTAGCAAAATTGGGGTGGATATTTCACTGCAGGCTCTTGTGGATTCCTACGATGCCGTGGTATTGGCATTTGGCATGGGATCCGTGCCGAGGCTCAATATACCAGGGGAAGATCTACACGGGGTCTGGGATGCCATTGACTTTGTCGACAAGGTGAAACGAGGAGAGGATGTAGGAATCCTAGGCGAGAGAGTGGGGGTCATAGGGGCGGGAAACACTGCCATTGACGCTGCAACCTGCTCACGTAGACTGGGCGTGCCTCATGTCACCTTGTATTATCGGCGTGGGGAACAACACATGTCCGCCTACAAATTTGAGTATGAGTTTGCCAAGCAGGAACGCGTCGAGTATCGCTGGTACAGCACTCCCAAACGAATTCTCGGTGAAGGTGGAAGGGTAACGGGTGTTGAATTTGTCAAGACGAGGTTGGATTCCGATGGTATGGGGGGGATGCGACCGATTGCGATGGAGGGTTCCGAATACATTGAGCCTATGGATACCGTCATTCGAGCAATAGGGCAATCAAAGCTGTCTGCAATGTTGCAATTAGATTCAATTGGAGTTGCCACGAGGGCAGGAGTTGTTGTTGTGGATGACCAGTTTCGAACGTCCAACGAGAAAGTTTTTGCGGCTGGGGACTGTACGTTTACTAAAGGCCAAGCAGAGGCGATGGTTGTTGAGGCGGCCCAACAGGGCAAGCTGGCTGCTGCGAGTATACATGAATATCTATCACTGTAAATACAACTGCGTGGATTTGCCTTCCTTGCTGGTGCCGCTATCAGCGGCATGAGGGTCTATCCCGGTAGATACAGTTGCGTGGATTTACATCCCTTGCTGGTGCTGCTAACAGCGGCATGAAGGTCTATCCAAGTCTGCGGGATCCATGAATGATTTTTGATAGTGAGGAGGGTGAACGGTGTGGCAGACCTATCGGTTAATTTTGCCGGGATTCGCAGTCCCAATCCCTTTTGGTTGGCATCCGGTCCACCTACAAACAGCGCATATCAAGTGATGAGAGCTTTTGAGGCAGGTTGGGGAGGAGCGGTATGGAAGACTCTGGGGGAACCAATCATCAATGTGTCGTCTCGATTAGCAGGATTCGATTGGAATGGTCACCGGATGGCTGGAATAAATAACTTGGAACTGATTACGGATCGACCCTTGGAAGATAATTTAAAGGAAATTCGTGAGGTGAAGAGGGCATTTCCGGACAGAGCGATTATTGCCTCTCTCATGGTGGATCCCATTCGTGAACGTTGGCATGAAATTGTCAAAAGAGTGCAAGACGTCGGAGTAGACGGATTTGAGTTGAATTATGGATGCCCACATGGTATGGCAGAAATGGGCATGGGTGCGGCTGTCGGCCAGGTTCCTGCACTGGTGAGGGAAAACACAGAATGGGTTGCAGAAGTTTCTGAAGTTCCTGTGATTGTAAAGCTGACACCGAATGTCACGGATATCCGCCACACAGCACGGGCGGCGGTTCAAGGTGGAGCCCATGCTGTGAGTATGATTAACACCATTAACAGTTTGATGGGGGTGGATATTGATACATGGATACCTATCCCCGAGGTGGATGGAATGGGGAGCCATGGTGGATATTGTGGCCCGGCGGTAAAACCGATTGCCCTACACATGGTGTCCGATTGTGCCCAGGACAGACTGATTAATGTTCCAATTTCGGGAATTGGAGGAATTTCGACTTGGCGAGATGCCATCGAATTCATGCTTTTAGGTGCGACAACGGTACAAGTATGTACGGCTGCGATGACGTACGGGTTTCGAATTGTTGAAGACATGATTGACGGATTGAGTTCCTACCTGGATTCGCGGGGAATTGGTTCTGTTGAGGAGTTGGTGGGTCAGTCTTTGCCGCGTATCAAAGCATGGGGAGAACTGAATTTAAATTACAAAGTGGTTGCCAAAATTGATCAGGAGGATTGTATTCATTGTAATCGTTGCTTCGTGGCTTGTGAAGACACGGCACACCAGAGTATTCATCCACAGACTGTGGACGATGGAACCACTCTTTTGGTTGTGGATGAAGAGGAATGTGTGGGTTGCAACCTGTGCTCAATGGTTTGTCCGGTGAATTGTATTTCCATGGTGCCCCTGGATACGGGGAAACCTCCTGTAACGTGGAGGCAGTTGGAGGCTCAGGGGGCAGTACACAACATAAAAATCTTATAAGGGGCTGGTTTGCATGGGGTTGCTTATCCGTGGCGGAACGGTTGTGACGGCAAGCGATATTCAAAATGCGGATGTTCTGATTGAAGGAGAAAAGGTTACTTCAATTGCGGCACACATTGCCCCAAATGGCCACGAAGTGATTGACGCGCAGGGATGCTATCTGTTTCCCGGTGGCGTAGATCCTCACACACATTTGGACATGCCCTTTGGGGGAACCGTGACGGCAGACGATTTCCGAACGGGGACCGTTGCGGCGGCCTATGGCGGTACGACAACAGTCATTGATTTCGCGCTTCATAGCAAAGGTCAAACTCTAGCCCATTCTCTGAAAACTTGGCATGCCAAGGCGGAGGGAAAGGCAGCCATAGACTATGCCTTCCATGTCATGATTGGTGACCTGAGAGAGGATGTGATGCAAGAGATCCCCAAGGTTGTGTCTGAGGAAGGGGTGACCTCATTCAAACTCTTTTTAGCCTATAAGAATACCCTGCAAATTGATGACGAGACTCTATTTCGAACATTGCGTTTGGCGTCTCAAGTTGGCGCACTCGTACAAGTTCATGCGGAAAATGGAGATGTGATTGATGTCCTCGTGAAAGATGCGTTGTCGAAGGAACAAGTAGAGCCGAAATTTCATGCCCTCACTCGTCCTCCTGAGGCGGAGGCTGAAGCGACATCCCGAGCCATTCGTTTAGCTGAGATGGCTCAGGCGCCCTTGTATGTGGTACATGTGACTTCCGCTCAAGCGGCCGACGCCATCAGCGAGGCGCGAAATCGCGGCCTTCCGATTTTTGGAGAAACTTGTCCGCAATATTTAGTCTGTGACTACAGTGATTATGAACGGCCAAATTTTGAAGGTGCAAAGTATGTCATGTCTCCGCCACTACGGGAGAAATGGCATCAACCAATCTTGTGGAACAAACTTGCGAACGGTGAATTGCAAGGCTACGGATCGGACCAGTGTTCATTTAATTTCATCGGCCAAAAGGAATTGGGTCGACACAATTTCTCCTTGATTCCTAACGGAGCACCCACCATTGAAGACAGAATATCCATACTTTATCATTATGGTGTCAATGCAGGACACATTGGATTAAACAAATTTGTGGCATTAACTTCAACAAATAACGCAAAACTCTTTGGCCTGTTTCCCAGAAAGGGGACAATAGCTATAGGCTCGGATGCGGATATTGTTGTTTGGGACCCCGAGGTAGAAACCACTATTTCAGCCACCACCCATCATATGAATGTGGATAACAATATTTTTGAAGGGATGACGGTGAAAGGTAAACCGCGTCAAGTATTTCTGCGGGGTAAAATGATTATAGATAGAGACAAATTTACGGGTGAACAAGGATCTGGACAATTTTTGCGTTGTCAACGGTTTTCGAGAAATGTGCTGTAACCTTATGAAATACCGTTAATTTCCAACAGAATATTCAATAGGATATTTATGAAAGGAGTTTTTCATATGACTGCAAAAGTAACGATTGGGCTGATTCAGACTCATCACGATGTGGATGGAAATGAACCTGTCGCCGTTCACAAGCAAGCGGCCATTGAAAAAAATGTGGCGCTGATTGAAAATGCCGCAACGCAGGGTGCAAAAATTATCTGTTTACAAGAGTTGTTTTATGGTCCCTATTTTTGCACGGAACAGGATCCAAAGTGGTATGAAGCTGCGGAATCCGTACCCGATGGGGAAACCGTTGGGTTGATGCGAGACCTAGCGAAGCGTCTGGAAGTCGTGCTCGTTGTGCCCGTTTATGAAGAAGAACAGCCTGGGGTTTATTACAACACGGCTGCGGTCATTGATGCGGATGGAAAGTATCTCGGTAAGTATCGTAAACATCATATTCCCCAGGTTCAGGCTGGGCCTCCCGGGCGGGGTTTTTGGGAAAAGTATTATTTTAAGCCGGGAAATCTAGGCTACCCGGTATTTGACACCGTGTATGCGAAAATTGGTGTCTACATCTGTTATGACCGACATTTTCCGGAGGGTGCCCGTCTGTTGG
>DAHWFY010000210.1 GCA_027336365.1 Bacillota bacterium
CAGTTGGAGGTTGCGGGAGGGTTACCTGTGGTGCTCACGGGGGGCTTGTTGTTACACGAGGAGTTGCTGCGAAACCGCCTTAGAAAGGCTTTGTCAGGAGTGGACTTGCGGCCCTTGACGGTTGCCCCGGCGCAAGGAGCCTTGTTGCGGGCATTGCGGGAGGCCAGTACCGCTTATGGGGGCCAGGAGTTTGCCGGGTTGGAGGAGGTACTTGTACTCTGGCGGAGAGGGGTGGCAGTACTGTCAACCTTGGAGTAAATGCAAAGGTCGATGGATTGCGACATCATCAGGGAATGAAAACATCCACACGGTCTATTCACGGAGTGGATGTTATGAAGTAACTTCAATTTTTAAAGTTGCTGGGAGGCCGTTTGGATGGAAAAAGTGCGTGTGGCCATTATCGGGATGGGTCAAATTGCCAAGGTGGCTCATTTAGCGGAGTATGCCAAGAGGGATGATGTAGAGATTGTCGGATTTGTGGATGCAGAATTGGCGCGTGTGGAACAGTTTGCTCGGTCGTTTGCCCGGGATTCTGGTCGACCGGTACCGCACGTGTACGCCAGTTTGGAGGATTTGTTGGTGAATGACCAGGTGGATGCGGTTTCCGTATGTACCCCCAACACCACCCACGCACACTATGCATTGCAGGTGTTGGAACATGGGTTGCACCTGTTGGTAGAAAAACCGATGACCGTCTCTTTGGCGGATGCACAGCGCCTCCAGGAAGCAGCTGAAAAATCGGATCGGGTAGCGATGGTGGGGCTGTCTCATCGTTTCCGGGATGATGTAACAGCCATCAAACGTTTTGTCGATGCGGGTGATTTGGGTCAGGTTTACTACGCTAAAACGAGAATTTTGCGCCGTCGTGGAACTCCAAAGGGCTGGTTTACCCATCGACAGGTTTCGGGAGGTGGACCTCTGATGGACATAGGGGTGCACGCTTTGGACCTGGCCTGGTGGTTGATGGGGCAACCCCAAGTGAAGACCGTCAGCGGCTTCCTTACGCAGGGGATTGGCAATGATAACGTGGATTTTATTGGTACGTGGACCCCATTGTCGACGGGAAACGAACGCAATCAGGTGTTTGATACCGAGGACTTTGCGGCGGCCTTTATACGTTTTACCAATGGCAGTGTCTTGCAACTGGAGGTGGCCTGGGAGGTCAATGGTCCCCAGGATGACGCCTTAAAAGTGGAGTTGTTTGGAACAAAGGGTGGTATCTCGCTGGATCCCCTTGCCTTTTATGGGACGTCCCACGGCGTATTGACCACCGTTCACTCCGAAGTGGGGATGGGGCCTTTGTTCCAGCGGGAAATTGACCATTTTGTGGAGTGTGTTAAGACGGGACAACACCCGCTCAGCGATGTCCGCCAAGGGCGGGACGTGGTGCAGATGTTGGAGATGATTGACCGTTCTTCTCAGGAGGGCCGGGAACTCACCGCTCCGTGAAGGGGTATCGGCAAAGGACTGCAAAGCATGGTGCGAGGATTTAATTCAATGGGCTAGCCTCCTCGCACTGCTTGGGTCTGACCGGACTCCTTTCCGGACACGATCTTATCAATTGAACATCAGGAGGTGTTTTTCAAATGAAGGTCTGTCTGAGCATGTGGAGTGTACACAAGTACTGGTATGATGGGCAGATGAGTGTACTGGATTTCATTGACTTCGCGCAGACAACGGGGGCCCATGGGGTGGAACTGTTGAGTAACTTCTGGCGCGACAAGTCGTACGAACTTCCTCAGGTGGAACAGGCTTTGCAACAAACCGGATTGGAATTAGCCTGTTTTTCTGCCAACAATAACTTTGTCATTTCAAATGAAGGGAATCGTCAGACCCAGTTGCAAGACATCTTGGATTCGGTGGATGTCGCTCAACATCTGGGGGCGCGGGTGGTGCGGGTTTTTTCTGGGGATCCGAATCCGGACGTGGATACAAACCAGGCCATGAGTTGGATTTACGACGGGTTGTCCCGAGCGGCAGAGTATGCTCAACGGGCAGAGATAACACTGTGCTTGGAGAATCATGGGAAATTCGCTGGACGAGCGGACCAGGTGCGCAACATTCTGGACCAAGTGGGTTCCCCCTTTCTCAAACTAACTTTTGACACGGCCAATTTTCTATTGGTGGGAGACAATCCCCTACAAGCCGCTGATCTGTTAAAACAAGATGTGGGGCATGTCCATGCTAAAGACTTCGCCAAGGCTTCAAAGATGGAATCAGGATTTGCCTACACGGGACTGAATGGAGAAAAGTACGTGGGTCGTCTACCTGGTCAGGGGGATGTGCAACTGGTGGAGGTCCTAAAAACCTTGCGTCAATTTGGGTATGACCAGTGGTTGTCGGTGGAATACGAGGGCCAAGACGAGCAAAAGGAGGCCTCCGTCCGGTCCGTGGAGATTCTGAAGCAATTGGCGCAGACCCTGTGAGATCCACTGTGTCAGGGCAGACCTACGCCCGCTTGTCCCTGTATTATGGATTATTTTACACCACTATTGCGGTGTTCAACCCTTACTTCAATTTGTATCTCCAGAGCCACGGGCTTGACAGTGCCAGCATTGGGCTGGTACTGGCCGTCCCACCCTTGGTGGCGTTGGGGGTTCAGCCGCTGTGGGGTGTCATCCATGACCGCTGGCCGATTCACAAATGGACTGTTGGAATGAGTTTGCTGGCAGCTCCCCTTGTGGCTTTGACGACCTTGCACCTGCATTCGGTTGCTGGATTCATGTTCGTAATTGCTGCGGTGGCGGTGTTTCAGACTGGGGTTATGCCCATCATGGACAGCAGTACCGTGCGCATCACTGGGGTGAGAAGCTACGGAAAGGTCCGTCTGTTCGGCTCCATGGGGTGGGCTTTGGCGGCGGTAGCTGCAGCATCCGTCTATCACCGGGTGGGTGTGGGAATTTTACCATGGCTTTACCTGGCGACTGGTGTGTTGGCCTTGCTGGGCTTGTTAGGGTACCCTTCTGTACCCAGCATTAAGGATATCCGAGTCATCCGTGATGGCACAGACCGAAGGCGTGTCGCCGAAACCACCATGGGACGATGGGCTGTTTCCCGCTGGGATGGACTAAGCAGGCTTTTGAAGAATCGGCAGTTGATGGCCATTTTGGGGTTGACTTTATTAGTGACTGCCAGCCAGGCTATGAATTCCAATTTTTACACTCTGTATTATCACAATCTGGGGCACCCCATGGCTTTGCTGGGGACAATATATGCTTTAGGTGCCTTGAGTGAACTCCCTTTTTTTTACGTAGTGGGTCCCCTCATGGAGAAGTGGGGAGCGCCCACTGTGTTCTTGGTTGGAGGTATGGTGTTTGCAATTCGGTGGGGGGCCTTGGCATTGGCTCCGCCGACGTGGGTCTTATTGTTGCTGCAACTGTTGCATGGGGTGTCTTTTGGATTTACATTTGCCGCCGGAGTGGCCATGGCAGCAACTTTCAGTGATATCGGCAACCGGGCGACGGCACAAAGTCTGTACAGCGCCGTGAACACAGGGCTATCCGTCATTGTCGGGAGTTTGGTGGGTGGCCTTGCCATGCAACGTTTTGGCCCCCAGGGGCTGTACGCAGTGGCCACCGGTTTAAGTCTGGTGGGTCTGTCTTTGCTGGCCTGGTTATTGTGGCATGGCAGGGTTCACCCACCGGGAAAAGGGGAGTCCATGATTGAAAATACGAGTTTTTGATACTCCAGATGAAGCTGGAGTTTACGTTGCAGCCATCGCGGAGCAGGTGGTTTCCGGTTGCCCCCAGTCGGTTTTGGGTCTGGCCACTGGGAGTACACCGATTCCCTTTTATCGCGCTTTGGTGCGTCTGGTTCAATGTGGATTAAATGTCCACGAAGTGACAACGGTCAACCTGGATGAGTATGTAGGGCTACCTCCGGATCATCCACAAAGTTATCGATATTTTATGGAGCACCATTTGTTTCGCCACATTCCCATTGATGTGGACAAAATTCACATTCCCTATGGTACGGCGGCCGATTTGGACGCTGAGTGTGCCCGCTATGACCAAGTGGTGGCGGATTATCCGGCAGATCTGCAAATTCTTGGGATTGGTTTGAATGGGCACATTGGTTTCAATGAACCGTCGGCCTTTCTTGACACAAAAACCCACGTGGTGGAGTTGACAAAAAAAACAATTTT
Source organism: Bacillota bacterium (assembly GCA_027336365.1). GTDB lineage: Bacteria > Bacillota > Bacilli > Alicyclobacillales > Alicyclobacillaceae > QXHL01. The sequence goes on from DAHWFY010000210.1 coordinate 4,145, forward strand.
GCATAACTCTGATGCTTTCGGAGATCCAGCTTTGGTTCCCACTCATGCCATCACCATGGGGTTGCAGGGAATCTTGCAGGCCCGCCAGATTGTGATGATGGCGTTTGGCGAGGAGAAATCTCAGGTAGTGGCTCAGGCGTTACAGGGTGAGGTGCGAACTGACCTGCCTGCCAGCATTCTGCATCTGCATCACGATGTAACCTGGGTCCTGGACCGGGCGGCGGCAAGGATGTTGCCCTTACACCTGGGGGACACAGAAGCCTGAATCAACGCCTGTCGACGCCGATGGATGGAAGCTTATCAGGTGCAAAGCGTCTGTCCGTGCATGGAATGATGTTAGATGTGAGCAGGAGGGTATGGGGGGAAGGGTTATGGTAGAAATTCGCCGTTTGACGATGCGAGAATATCCAGCGGCAGTGGAGTTGTCGGACAAAGTGTTTCGCGATGAATCGCAAAAATCCATGGGGGATGCCTTTTTGAGTGTGTTCTCACCCTCTCTGGGGCAGGCTTTCGGTGCGTGTGCGGACGGTAAGTTGGTGTCGTTCATGGGACTTGTTCCCGCAGTTATACACATTGGCGAGGCTCGGATCAAGGTGTACTCTCTAGGGTCCGTCTG
>DAHWFY010000211.1 GCA_027336365.1 Bacillota bacterium
CAAGCACGTCTGTGGTTTCCGGAGACTCCGCGGCCATTTTATCGGGGTCCGTGCTGGCTCCGTCCTCTCCACTTTGCACCCACTGCAACGCTACACCTGACATGTGGTGCAATGTCCTCACAATTTCACCGATGGGTGTTGCTTTTCCGCTACATACATTGACCACTTCACCTGCGGACACGTTTTCCATAATGAGTCGATAAGCCCTCACGACGTCCCTGACATCCGTAAAATCCCTCACTGTGTTCCACAAGTCCATGGAAGCCATTAAGCTGTGTTTTTCACGAGCAGCTTCCTGAAACCGTTTTATCCAATCCGGACAAACATAACCCAACTGCTGGCCAGGCCCAGTATGATTAAACGGACGCACAATCCTTACATTTAACCCTGATTCAACCATACTTAACAAATACCGCTCTGCCGTTCCCTTGCTGAGAGCGTAGGCTCCTTCGAGCGTCAAGGAAGAATCCTCACGTACATAAAAATCCTTTACATGTGCATGCCCGTAAACAGACCCCGAACTAACATAAAGAAGCTTGCAAGGTTGTTCCAGCCTCTGAACAGCCTGTGCCAAATCATAAGTCCCCAGTGCATTAATCCTCACATATGACTCCATAGGAACCCCATGAGTTACCGCGATGCCAGCCAAATGATAGATGGCATCGGGCCTGTGGCGCTGCACAATCGCATGTATAGACTCAGGATGAGTCAAATCCATGCGATCCCATTTGACATTCGCCACTTCCTGCCCAGAAGGAGGTTTGCGTTCAGAACTAGGTCCAGTGACCGCAATTACCTCATTTGCCACATTCGCGGCGAATAGTTCAGAAAGGAGATATTGTCCGACAAACCCGTCTGCTCCAGTGACCATAATCCTCATTTTACAGCCTCGGAAACATCCATCACGGGATGAAGTGCCACAGCTACCTCATCTTTTACTAGTTGGGTAACCCCTGGGGATAACAACATGTCCTTCAAAGAGACCCCCTGCCGGCCAAGGTCCGAATATACCATCATTTGAACCAGTTCCTCGAAATTCACTCGCGGTTCCCACCCTAGCTGCGCCTTCGCCTTTGCGGCGTTACCAATGAGGAAATCCACATCGGACGGACGCCGGAACGCAGAGCTTGTCTCCACAAACGCCTGCCAGTCTCCCAATCCCGCAACCTCGAAAGCAAGAGAAGCGAAATCCTCCACGGAGTGGCTCTCACCTGTGGCTACTACATAATCTCCCGGGTCATCCTGCTGAAGCATATTCCACATTGCCTCTACATAATCCCCAGCAAATCCCCAGTCTCGCCTAGCGGCCATGTTGCCCAAGACCAATTTGTCCTGCAATCCCGCCTTAATTCGGGCAACCGCATCCGTAATCTTACGTGTCACAAACTCAATTCCGCGCAGGGGTGACTCATGGTTAAATAAAATTCCAGTTGACGCAAAAATCCCATAGGATTCACGATAGTTCACCGTAATCCAGTGTCCATAAACTTTAGCAGCACCGTAAGGACTCCGAGGATAGAAAGGGGTAGTTTCTGTCTGGGGAGTTTCTTTCACTCGAACAAACATTTCACTGGTACTAGCCTGGTAAAAACGCGCATGGGGAGCAGCAATCCGCGTGGCCTCGAGAAGATTGACAACCCCCATCCCCGTAATCTGTCCCGTGATGATGGGTTGTTCAAATGAAATGGCCACAAAGCTTTGTGCTGCGAGATTATAGATTTCGTCTGGTTGATACTTGGAGAGAATACGAATCTGGTTTGATAGGTCTTCCAGGTCCATGCACTCTAAAGTGACTTTATCTTGAATTCCTAGTGCCTCTAGTCTCCACGTGTGAATCTGGCTGGTTCGCCTGTATGTACCAATAACTCGATAGCCCTTTCCTACCAAAAAACGTGCTAGATAAGCCCCATCCTGACCCAGTATTCCGGTTATCAGTGCCGTCTTCAAAGATAATTCCCCCGTTCATCATGATGTGAAATTAACTAGTCTTAGGGTTACTACAGTCCCAATCTCTACTAACCCTGTGTCCACAATAGGCGTGTCGCATCCGGGTGTCAATATACGAGGCTCATCGCCATCTTGCATGAAAATCCAAGTAGATTCATAGTTCGCAAGATTGTTATCTACCGAAAAAGACGGACAGGGGAACGTATTGTCAAGAGCGGCTTAAAATTCCCCAAAAACAGCGATGCCACATTCTCCAAAAACGACGGGTGTCAATTCCTCAAGAACAGCGGGGTGTAATTCCGGCTCTCCCGCAATTTTGTTGAGTGTACTATTTGCTCTATTGACAAAATTCACATAAAGGTATAAAAGGTAGGCGATCAATGTCGACGTCCGTGCCGACACACGGAGGTGTTTCCATTGACCGCGCTACCTTACATAGATATTCTACCCTCTTTTGACGCGGTTCGGGTTGTGAATATTCGCGTTACTACGGACAACCATATCTTGATTGTGTGCGAACCAGCACGTCCGAATGTTGCATGTCCTAAGTGTGCGTGTTTGAGTCAGAAGATCCACTCCAAACGCTTACGTACTCTTCATGACTTGCCCTGCTTTGGTCGGCCAGTGGAGCTTCTTCTTTCGTGTCGATGCTTTCGGTGTGAGAATCCAGGCTGTGAGTGTAAATATTTTACTGAGCAGTTTCCAGGTCTATCTGTCCGGTACGGCCGGCGGACCTGCCGTGCTCAAGAGTGTCTGGTTGCTATGGGGGTGGAGTGTGGCGGCGAAGCTGCTGAGCGACTCGGTTCGATTATTGGGTTGTTTTGGAGTGCTGACAGTTTCCTTCGGGCGGTTAGAAGGCAGCCGGGACCAGAGATACCCACCGATTTAACGGTCTTAGGTGTGGACGATTGGGCAATGCGCAAGGGACAGCGATACGGAACGCTCTGCTACGACGTGAAAAATCACCTTCCTGTCGCATTGCTTCCGGACAGAGAAGCCCCTACCTTGACCAAATGGCTGACGGAGCGGCCTAACCTCCCAGCAATTGTTACGCGAGATGGTTCCCAAACATATCGCAGTGCAATCGACCAGGGTGACCCGGATGCCATGCAAGTGGCGGATCGATTTCATATCAAGCATAACTTCCTGGGTGCGGTCGACGATTGCGTGAAGAGACTGCTCCACAAGCATCCACCAGAGATGAACTTGAAACCGGCTACCGATTCCGAGATTGGAAGTTCTACTAATGATAATGACGAAGTGATGTCGAATACACTGGCTCGAAGGAAGGCGCTGTGGGAACATGTTCATCGACTGAGTACGCAAGGAATGACCCGTCGTGCCATTGCGATCAAACTTGGAATCAGCCGTTCAACGGTGACAAAATATCTTCAAAGTGGGATACCGGTCGAGCAAAAGTGGAGTCATCGAAAACTCGACCCGTTTCTGACCTATTTAAAGTCACGGTGGGAGTCTGGGTGCCACAATGCAAAACAGCTTTTTGAGGAGATACAGGCGTTGGGCTTCACGGGTAAGTATTCCCAGATGGCAGCACAGTTGTCGACTTGGCGGGAATCTGCACCAAAGGTGAAGTCCGTTCAGTCTACGCCCGTTAGGGAATGGGTAAAAAGATGGGTTCGGAAGGACGACAAACTGGAACCTGAGACCCAAGGCGAAATAACCCGTTGGGTTGACAGTGAGCCATCCGTTAAAGAAGCCTATGAACTGACCCGGGAATTTGAGCACCTGTTTGACACTCGGGACATCAACCGTCTTAAAATTTGGCTCTCCAAGGCCGATGAGTCAAACGTTCCTGAGCTTCGTAGCTTCGCGCATGGATTGCAAAGAGACGAGAAAGCAGTAACTGCCGCCCTCATGGAGAATTGGAGTAACGGTCCAGTCGAAGCCGCTGTTAACAGCTTGAAGACCGTGAAGAGGCAGATGTTCGGCAGAGGAAAACTCGATCTACTCGAGAAGAGATATCTGTATCTAGCGGTGCGCAGAAATGCAGAAGAACGGAGAACGCAAAGTACTCAGGGTAGCCATGTGCCACAAGTACCAGTATCATCTGGCTAGCATATGTACAGAGATTCACAAACATCACTCAGTGGAAACTCCGCTCAGGCTAGCTCTGGCACCGATAAAATTACTTCACTCAACAAAATTGCGGGAGAGCCGTAATTCCCCGGAATCATCGGTCGGTACTCCCCAGACATATGTTCGTATTTGTGTTTGTCGATCGAAAAGTGGTTCTTGTGAGAGTTTGGTGATGGCTCTCTATATATGGTGTTTTACATCCCACTTAGCGAGTATGCCGCCCGCTACATGTTGTGGCTTTCACCAAAGTCGCGCAAGAACCCGAAAAGTTGACCACCTTGCTAACCAAATTGTTGACCACCCCGTGGTGGAAAAACTAGGACGAATATCCTTCGTCACGCAGGTCCAGGATGGGTCATGTCCCTTCCCGGGCCCTACAGTTGGTCAGCACCTGCGCTGCATGCAGTAGCTGCCGTTTCTCGTCAGGGAAAGGGGTGATCGGTTGGTTCGCCCACCCCCGGAGCCGCTGCTCGACTTCCAAATAGGAGAGCTGGATGCTCGAGAGCGGCGGAGCACCCTGAGGGCCTCTGGCGATCACCTCGTTGACCTTCTCCCAATCGACGAACATGTCCGGAAAGCGCGCACTGACCTCTTCCCGCACATAGGTGGGCACGGAGTATCCACCTCCCAACGCGGCCAGCAGCACTTGCCGACTCCTTCCTTGCTCATACACTGTGGCCAACAGAGAGGCGCTGTTCCCACGCCAA
>DAHWFY010000212.1 GCA_027336365.1 Bacillota bacterium
CGGCGCGCTGCGCGTGTTGCGGACAAACAACGGTGCGCCCCAGTCTTTTTCTAGTTCCTCAATGGTAAACGACAGCGGCGACTGGTCGATGTGTAATTACTCCATTGCTCGCCCAAAGTGAAATTTTTCGGCCACTGCGATAGCAGCCAACAGACTGGTTTCTCTCGCCATTCCTTTGCCCGCAATGTCAAAAGCCGTTCCATGGTCGACCGATGTGCGCAAAATGGGCAGCCCCAAGGTCACATTGATACCGGTATCCATCCCCAGCATTTTAATAGCAATGTGTCCCTGGTCATGGTACATGGCAATCACCGCATCAAATTCCCCTGCAGCAGCTCGAGAGTAGATGGAGTCAGGCGGCCACGGGCCACTGACCTGCCAACCTTGGGCTTGAGCTCTTTGGACGGCTGGGAGCACCTGCAGCAAATCTTCTTGCCCAAACAACCCTTTTTCCCCAGCGTGCGGGTTTATCCCCGACACCGCAATGCGCGGTTTTGCAATTCCCAGTTGCTGCAAGGATTCCACCGTAAGTTCAATCCGCTCGAAGACCTTCTCTGGTGTGGCCATTCGAATGGCGTCGGCCAAGCTGACATGGGTCGTCACATGCACCACCCGAAGTTTCTGATTGACCAACATCATGGCAAAACGCGTCGATCCGGACAGAGCAGCCAGTGCTTCTGTATGCCCTGGATAGGAGACATTCGCCAGTTTCCAGGCCTCTTTGTGGATAGGAGCCGTGCATACGGCCTTAATCTGATGTGCCACGGCAAGTTCGGCCGCTTTCTCCACGTACTGAAAAGCCGCCAAACCCGCAGTTTTTCTAACCTCTCCCCAGGGCAACCCCTCAGGCACGTTGTTCAAGTCGAGCACGTCAATGACATTCATTTCGAATTTAGCCTCTTCGACCTGAGAAATGTCCCGCAGTCGAAAAAAGTTGGGTAGGCGACGATGTTGGACCAAAATATCCAGAGTTGTTTGTAAACGCCGTATATCGCCAATAATAAAAATATTAACAGCGTTCATCAACTCCGGGTGGTTGAAAGACAGTAGGCAAATTTCCGGTCCAATCCCTGCCGGATCCCCCATTGTCAAGGCAATCAACGCTTTCGACATGACACCCACTCCTTATTCAGCCAAACCACATCCTTCAATATCCTTCAATCAGCTTGCAATAAAACTCTTAATTATTTTACTTTTTCATACATTTAACCCAATAATTGTTTCGCAGCAATCACAAACGTGTCGTCCTCGCCAAACCCACCGGCTTTAGTTACCAGCAAGAACTTCCCCAGTCGGCTGTCTGCAAAACTCCAAGGCATTCCCGGGACCAGTTCTCCTTGGGGCCACAAGGCGGTGACCTCAAGGGCCCGACAAAAGGTAATGCCCGCATCTCCCCCACTGACAATGACCGCCAAATCGCTGAATACGGAAGACTGATTTAACCTCTTCTCCCCATGCGGGTACATCCAGTCTACAGCTAGTTTCACCAGCCCCTGCAATGCTCTTTGACCCACCTCAGATGCAACACGGGTCTGTCCAATCCGCAGCGCCAGCACCGGCTGTTCACTGGCCTGCATATCGCGAAACACATTTTCCAACCACACCAAACTTGTCTGTTCATCTCTAAATTTCTCCGGAGGCAGGGTGAAGGCTAAGGTAGGCATTTCCGCCGCCAGACGTTTGAACTGTCGATGAGAGGTTGGGTTGGCGCTCCCCAACAGCAGCAAAACTTGTCTGGCTCTGCCGGGCAGCTCGGTAGCCGTGGTTCCGACAGGGAGCCATACATCGGCCAAAGCTTTTGCAAATCCGGCCGATCCGCAGGGAACTATCTCCGGCCTTCTAACCATAACCTGGGCGAGTGTAGCCAGATCTGCCGCGCTCTCGGCGTCAGCAATCACAACCCCCGGTTTTCCCTGAAGCAGGGCATCCTGCTCAAATCCACGAATGACCTTCAGCACCCCCTCAACACCGTCACGCAATGTGGCTAAAGAAATTTCATAGGTAGCCAGTTCCCCCTCAGGACTCAACAACTCGAACACGCAACTGGAATGAATCGGATGATTCGGATCCTGTGCAAAATTTGTTTGGTTCACCGGTATCCCGTTTACATATAACTCGCCCCCTCGCACCACGCGACCATTTTGCGGAAACGCAGGAGCCAACAGGGCCAAGGACCGATTCACCCCCCGCAGGGTGGCAACCATCTCGATGCCCAGGTGTCCCCGCAAAGTCGAATCCACTTTTTTGTAAACCCATACGGGTTGCCCACCCTGCGCATGGACAGTAACAATCACGAAAGCCAACTGTGTGGCCACAGACAAAACCCTCACATAGGCATCTTCCTCCAACCCCTCTCGGGTTTCGGTGTCTACAACCTGAACCACCCCTGGAGCCAGCGTGGAACTCCACTCCAACTGCCCGTAAAAGCCAACGCGCACCTGATTGTCGCCCCGATGAAAGTAGGAGGCGGCATCCGCCGCCCCTGTTAAATCATCAGCCAACACAAAAATACGCGGCGTTCCTACGTTGGATGGAGATCTTTCGGAATTTGAGTTAGGGTTGAAGTGCCACTCTGAGCGCCTCCGAACTTGTGGATGCAAGTTCAAAACCTTCCCTCCAGTTATCCAGTGAAAATACATGGGTTACGAGGGGATGGAGATTCACTCGGCCCGTTTGCGCAAATTGAATCGCCGTATACCAGTCGTAAGGAATTTGAGATATTTCTCCTTTCACGTCAATTTCTTTCACTATTATTTTAGACGTATCCACAGGTGCAATAACGCCCCCTCTGATCCCCCCACCCGCCCACAGAACCTTCCCACCTTTTCTGACGATATCCAAAGATTCTTTTATAGGCTCCACTGAACCGGAATTTTCTAAAACGGCATCCACACCGATGCCCCCTGTAATTTCTGCGATGCGACTGCGCACATCTTCCTTTTCAGCGTTTATGATGTAATCTGCGCCCAGGTCTTTCGCCCTCGCCAGTCGAAACGGCACATCTCTCTCAAGACCAGTCATAAGGATGGGGCCTGCGCCTATCGCTTTACAAATCTGCATGAGTAGAATGCCTCTGGCACCAGGGCCAAGGATGGCAACCGATTCTCCCGCTTTGATTCCCATCCGGGTGATGACACTGTGGATGGAACCCGCAGTGGGTTCCATCAAAACGGCTTCCAAGGATGAAACATTGTCAGGTAATTTGTGTAACTGCCACTCCGGCCACACTGTATATTTGGCAAAGCCCCCGCCCGTTGTGAAATGTGCTCTCCCTTCCATTGCAGGGATGGTGTTACATATATTGTATCGGCCTTCCCGACATGCGGGACAATGTCCGCAAAAATTTGTAACGATTTCACATACGACCCTGTCTCCAGGATTCACACTTGTGACTTCTTTTCCTGTCTCCTTAACAACTCCTACAATTTCATGACCTGCAACCACTTTCCTGGGTACGGATTGAACTCCTGTTTTATCTGCATGCCAGCGGTGAATATCACTCCCACAGATGCCACAGTATTGGACCTCGATGAGCACATCATGAGGTGCATAGGGGTTTTCACCTAACACTGGAACCTTTACCTCTTCCAATTTCAAGTCACCTGTAGGATAGGCGACTAATCCCTTCATCATTTCCATCGATTTCGCCTCCATTGGACAAAACCTGCACCCGTTTCACGGCAGAAATTACACTATCTTCACTGACCGTAAAGGGCATGGAACTCATGGTGCTCTCCGGCAACAAAGACACCCTGGCGATTTCCCGCAACTGATCTTCAGTCAGTCTCTGATACGAAATCCCAAGTTCATCTAACGAACTCGGCAACCTACAGGCACGATAAAATCGAATCAGGTCCAAAATTTCCTTATCGGATTTGCCTTCAATCGCGAGTTGTACCAAGATGCCCCAAGCAACCTTCTCTCCGTGCAAGGCATGATGACTTTCCGGCAACACGGACAGGCCATTGTGCACCGCGTGGGCTGCCGCCGAGCGACAATTGGTTTCACCAAATCCGCCCACCGCACCACTAATAAGAATGATGGCGTCTGTCACTTGTTCTACCGCTTGAGACACATGCCCTACACGGACATCCGCCAATGCCTGTTCCGAGTGGGTACGCAGTAAATCCAGGCACAACTTTGCCATTTGCAAACCTGCTTGTGTGGGGACGTTGGCATACTTACCGCTGGAGGACATCAGCGCCTCATACCACTTGGCCAAGGTGTCACCCACCCCCGACGCCAAATAACGTGCTGGCGAATGGGCCATCACTTCTGTGTCCACCAGTGTCAACACGGCAATTCGCGGCCATACCGTGAACCCCCGGTATACCCCATCCGGAGCGTACATCACCGACAGGGGCGTAACCGCGGCACAGGTGGCGGCCAGAGTAGGTACAGTTGCCAACTCTCTCTGAGTCTGTGCGGCCAAGGCCTTAGCAACATCAATCACCTTGCCTCCACCCACCCCCACCACCAAATCCACATCCGGTGTGAGCAGAGACTTCAGACGATTGACTTCTTCTTGACTACACTCTCCCTGATAGTGGTGAACACGATAGGGGATTCGCGCCTCAGTCAGGCTTGCGGTAAAGACCGGTTCCACCGCTGCAAATGACTTTTCACCCGTGATGATGGCAAAGGAAGTGCCAAACTTGCTCAACCAAGCCCCTGCCTGATGTAAGATACCTGATTCCTGAATATATGCGTTGGGCGTACCTTGGACCAGATGCATC
>DAHWFY010000213.1 GCA_027336365.1 Bacillota bacterium
TGAAAGGCGTGTAGCCGTTCCTCGGTTTCTGGGGTATTCACAACCGCATGGACGTGCACCTGTTGAAAATAGGGACGCGCCCCAGTCACTCCGGCAAAGCCCCGCGGGTCTAGACTTGCTTCGATGTGAAATCGAATCCCGTGCAATTGAAAGCCAGAGCGCTGTGCAACCATCTGGGCTGTAGCTTCTTCGCATCCGGCCAGGGCCCCCAACACATACTCCAAGGGATTTGGCCCACTGTTTGTACCGCCAAGGCCCGCAGGTTCATCGACAATAAACTGATGGTCTCCTGATACCACATGTGTCGCAATGCCTTTCCCCGCCGCCTGAACTTGAAATCGGATCTCTTTTCCCATAACGCTCCACTCCCGTTTGTGCGCTTTTAATGCCTGGTGCAAGAATATCTCTGTGAAGGATATCTCTGTGGCCTTAGGTCAAGTTACACTGAACACGCAGTCCCTGGGCTTTCAAAAGCTGAATCTCACTCCTAACATCTGGCAACTCACGAATAATGTCTGCCAGTAACGGAAAACTCGTCCCCTCATCCAAACGATAAAACACCCACTGCGCATTCTTCCGTTCTTTAATCAGTCCCGCTTGACGGAGTTTGCGAAGGTGTTGAGAGACGGCTGGCTGGGAGAGCCCCAGGATGGACACCAGTTCACACACACACAACTCCTCTTGGCCCACTAAAGCCAACATGTGCAAGCGAGTTTTGTCCGCCAGAGCCTTGTACACCTCCGCCAAGTCCTCGAAGGAATTTCCCTTCATGCCTCATCCACCCCAAAACAAACAGTTTTTATAAATCACATCACTTCGAATCCCTTTATGCTCTTATTAGAACGTCATTACTGTATATCCTTCACGGGCATAACGCGAAAATGCATCTCTTGCAAACTCCAGTTGAACTCCATACCTGTCCGCGGAATCCTGCAGTCCCCATTGGTTCACTTGACTAGAACACGCGCCAACCTTAAACTCCACCTCTTTGAACGTATCAAGCATGTAATCCACTTCTGCTGGGACTGATTCGAGCAGTTTCACACCCCCCGTAAACAAGAATACTTCCACGGCATCGATTTGATTTTCTGCTTTCGCATCAAAAATTCGTTTTGCCACGTTCATTCCTGAGAGAACTTTGCTTTCCTGATCCCATCCAGATTGAATCACAATTGCAATTTTCCCGCTCATGCCAAGGCCTCCTTAGGCTCCCCAATCACTTGCTTGGCAAACTGAGTTAACAACTCGGTACCAAGGACCTCATCGTCTTGCAGCGTCGCCACGGCAATCGTCTGGGTGGCGTTGCGCTGCTTCAAGGCGTGAATCTGATGCATCTGCAGATCCAAACGCCTGCCAAACAGTCGACTGGTGGCCGCCTCTTTTGGCAGCACCTGGTTCACCACAATCGCTTGCGTATGAATGTGGGTTCGTTCTAGGTCTGCCATGGCGCGTTCCATTTCTGCAATTGGCGTTGTTTCCGGCAAGGTAACAAAGAACATGCCCGTTTCATCCGGGTCTTGCAGGGTGCGAATGGCCGCATTCATGCGTGCGAGTTGTATGTCATCCAATGCGGCGGTTTCAGAGGTAAACGCATCTTTGTGTTCCAACTCGGCCTCATAATCCCACGATAACTGCAGCAACCGCAAAGTATGCCCAGTAGGAGCTGTATCAAACACAGTCACCGCAAAGTCTTCACTCAAAACGTGATCCAAGAATTCCTGGAACACCGCCACTTCTTCTGTACAGGGTGAGTTAAGTTCTTCGCTGACCCGCTTGACGGTTTCTGAATCCGCAATTTGCTGTCCTAGGGAAGACAGCACCTGTTGGCGATACTCCTCAAACGCGGCCTTTGGGTCAATCCGAACCAACCACAGCGAAGTTCCGGGAATTTGTGTAGGTTGAGAGGTCACGGTTTGCCCTAGTACGTTGCCAATATGTGCAGCGGGATCCGTTGTGACCAACAAGGTCTTGAACCCTTGGTCTGCCGTGTAGACCGCAGACGTGCAAGCCAAGGTGGTTTTCCCAACCCCCCCTTTTCCCGCAAAAAATACGCGTCGATGTTTCCCAGTTTGAGGAATGAGCAGGTTAACCGGCAGTTTTTCATAGTGAAATGGCATCTTGTAAGTCCCTCCCAACCTGCTCCAACATAGAAATCCCCTTGACTTCGTCCGCGTACAACGGCATGGTTCCAATGGGTCCATCAAAACGAACGGCAAGCTCACGAAGGAAAGGTTCCTGCTTCCTCCAGCGGCGACCAGAATATGGATGATCTCGTTCGTCCTCTGGGATAACCCCGTTGACAATCACCACCTGATGTTGAATCTCCAGTTTGCGCAATTCCTCGGAGGACCTAAGCATTTCATCCATTGATAGGCGTGCAGGCTGGGTCACAAAAACGAATGTAGTCCTCGAGGCGTCCTGTAAAACGCGCACTGCCTGATCGTATTGTTCTTTGGAAGCCGAAAGTGCGTCCACACTACCAATGCAAGTTTGTCCACTGCCCGCTGCACTCTGCTCAATATGCAAACTCCAACTGCTAGGCAACTCCAGCAATCGCAGCGTATGTCCAGTGGGTGCCGTGTCAAACACCACCCAGTCATAATCTGGTTGGTGCATACATGCAATGAATTCATCAAAGGTGGCCACTTCCTCTGTGCATGGCCCGCTCATTTTCTCTTCCGTAGCTCGCACCACCGCTTCCGGAAACACCGCCCGCAACGGGGCGAGTGCGCGGTTTTTGTATGACTGCAAAGCGTCGTCTGGGTTGATTTCTTGTATAAACAGTTGGGGAACCCCCTTCACTTCACGGGTGTCCAAACCCACTTCTTGCTCAAACACATCCCCCAGATTTGATGCAGGGTCTGTCGTGACGAGTAATGTCTTGTTCCCCCGTTTTGCCAACAGGACCGCCGTACTGGAGGAAAGGGAGGTCTTCCCGACCCCACCCTTCCCAGAAAAAAAGAGATATTTCGTCATGTCCTAAGACTCCTTTGCTGCCAACAGTTCATCCAGTTGTGGATATCGGCCCACCGCGCAGATGACTCCATTCACAGCCACAATCGGCAATGCTTTCATGCCCTCCTTGAGCATGGTTTCATACACCTGGGAATTGGCTGTAAACGCGACCGTATCCCGGCTGAGCATGTGGCGGGCCACCACATGGCCGTCCACTTTCAATTTTTCCACCATTTCACCCACACGAATCAGTTCTAAATCGGGAGAAGTTCCACAAAGTCCTGTGGAGCAGCACATTTCCGGATCAAAGATATCAATTTTCAAGTCAATCTTCCCCTCTCCCTAAATGATGTTAAGAACAGCAACTTCCAGACCCGCAACCACACGATGTGTTTGAATACACCGACTGCAGTTCCATCCTCTGCGGGGCGAGTAAATCCTCCGCAAACCCATCCATCTGCATTGTCGCGGTGAGCCTGACAGAACGCACCAGGTTCAGGAGTTCTTGCAAGTCAGTCACAGATGCATCCAGTTCTTTGGCCTTGGCTACATGTGATTCAAAACAGTCGGTGCATCCCACAGCTAAGGCCGCAGCCGCCTGAATCAATTCCTGTGTGAGTAAATTCACTTACAATCACCATCCCAACAGTTTTATATAACACTATACTTATATACCATGCCACAGGCTTTCCGTCAAGACCCCGGAAACCTGTGCTGGAAACCAGTTTCGACCCACTTTCAGGTCCCATAAGACCTATTTTGAGACTGTCGATTCAGTTCCTAAGCAAATCCTAACAGAATGGGAGTCTCATCCATGCAAACTATAAACCTATAGAAATATTTTAACATGGATCCGGAAAGTAGGAGGATGAAAACCAGCATAAACCGAGTCGCAGTAAGGAATTAGCAGGGATTCGACAAGTGAAATTTTTTCGCACAAAAAGGGCTCTCCCGCAAATTAGTTGATGATAAACCCCTCACTACAAAACAAAACCATTAAATGGGTCAAATACTCTTTTACACAATCTAAAATGTCCATAAATTATAATAAATTACTTATTATTTTCATTCGTGTCTGTACAAGCCAAAAATGGCTCTTCGCGGTTTGCGATGGGTTGAACAAGTCAATCATGGGAGTATAAAAACCAATTGGCAAACCAGAGTTAGGGTCAATGCCTCCTTGTTGTCGGCCTTGACACAACAGATAGGATGCCAAATTGGGTGTCCGTCAAGAGCTTTCGCGGCATATCCTCCCGCAGGTCCGGTATTCCACGGTCTCTTGACGTAATAGGAGGCCTTGACCATGTCTGATCCCATTCTTGACTTGTTTAATCATTCCATCGGTGTCCAGTCCCCATGGGATGTCGCTTCAGTTGAATTCAGCAAGGAGAACAAACGTCTGGATGTCACCGTTGAATATCGGAAAGGAACAAAGTTCTCCTGTCCGAACTGTAACAGTGAAAATGTCGATATCTACGACCGAGAAACGCGCTCATGGCGTCACCTCAACCACTTTCAACATGACACCTACATTCACGCCTGCGTCCCACGCATCTGGTGTCATGACTGCTCAAAGCATAAAGGGGGTGGTGTTCTTACCATTGAGATCCCTTGGGCTCGTAAACGAGGCCATTTCACCTATGGGTTTGAAGGCTTCGTTCTGCAACTCGCCCGCGAAATGCCTGTGCTTGCAGTCGCTCGCTTAGTTGGGGAGCACGATACACGTATTTGGCGCATTGTTAA
>DAHWFY010000214.1 GCA_027336365.1 Bacillota bacterium
GATATTTCTGTTGGAAATATCAACACCCTGATGCATGCGTGAGGTATGTCCATTTTGTGAATTTGTGATATGGGTTTGAAGTATTGCATTCTATTGAAAATGGGTTCTAGGAAGTGTTTTCGATGGGTGTATAATAAGAGTGAAGGGGGCAATCAGAATGTTAAGACGATTGTTGCGGCGATTGCGGTTGCGGCGGTTATTTGGTAAGGGTTTGGCGGCAGAGGTGACGGAGCAAAAACGCTCAGAGTGTGCTTGACATCCGGGAATCATCTCGGACAAATGAAGATGGAGACGGTTCGTAAAATGTTTATTTCTAGTTCGCTTCGAGCCAAGTGCGCCTCTTTTCAGGTGCACTTTTGTTTCAAAGGTGAAAGGCACGGCGGGACTGCTTGCTGAAATTGAGTGACTCCTTTCCGGGCAACCTCTTATAGAAAAGATGGGGGTTGCCAAGTCAGCCAACATTGACGCGATGCATCGATTCCTATGTGAAGGAGTTTCTCACGACGACCGCTACTCGTGATTTGTGTGCCGATGGACTCGGGGGTCGCAAATAAGGGATCACAGGTCGCTCATCTCCTTTTTCAGGCGACGGATCGCCACAATAAGCGACCGCCAAGCCCTTGTTACCACAAATTCGCTGCCCACACGGGGGGGAAACGTGCAATAGGCGACTTTCGCACCCTTGTTTGTGGTTCATCTCTCCACATTGGATGATTTAGCGACTGGGGGACCCTTGATTCCAGAGGTGCCATCGTCGAACGGTTGATTAGCCATTTACTCTATTTTGTCAAAGGAAAACGGACTGCTTAAGGGTGCGCAACTTGTGTAGATAATTCAAATCAGGTGGGAATTTGTATGGATATGCGAACACTATCTGTGTCGCGTGCGTTCTATTGGGAAGTTGGTGCAATGATTTGGCTGGTTGTCGAGGCCATCTTATCTTTAGCGGCGGCGAGTCAAGCGCATTCACTGGCACTCACGGGTTTTGGAATGGACAGTCTGATTGAATTGGTATCTGCTGGTATCCTAGTTTGGCGATTACGTGTCGAAATGCTAGGTGTCAGCGACGATGTTGTGCATCATACAGAAAACGTGGCGACCTGGTGGACCGCTGGTCTCTTAGGTCTTCTCTTTCTTTATCTCATGGGTGGGTCCATTTGGGCATTGACGGTGCATAATACCGTTCGTCCAAGTCTGTTGGGTGTTCTCGTTATGGTGATTTCTGGGTTGCTCATGGTGCTAATTGCTCGTCGCAAAAAACAACTGGGTGTAGCAATACAGAGTACGGCATTGCAGGCAGACGCTATGGAAAGTTGGACCTGTGCGTTCATGGCGTGGACGGGATTGGCGGGGACACTTGGCGTATGGGTTCTAGGGTGGACCTGGATGGACCCGGCCGCCGCTCTTATCATTGCCTACTGGGTAGCTAAAGAAGCCTGGGAGGCATTTGCGGAAGTGCGTGAGCCAAAGAATTAATGAGTAAGCCATGAGATGGTTGTGTTACCTCCGTGATCTAGCACCGCGGCCCCGTTGAAGAATTTGAAGTAAAAAATTCCTCGGCACACTTTTTTCACAGGTTTACTCTCGTAACTCTCTGGCCACACTGCATAGTGAGTACTGAAAACAGATGGTTCTTTCATTAAAGCCCCAGTTCTCTTATCTCAGCAGAAACATTCTGTAAGTTTATTCTATTTATGGGGGATTGTCGACAGCGTTATTGGAGGTTTTATGACACATGTTTCCCTATATCACAGTTGTCGAGGAGTGGATCGCATGGAACTACTGAATTCGTCTCTAGGTCCATCTTTGCAAGAGTGGGATGAGGCCGACCTTGTGCCATTGTCGGCGTTGCAACACTACAGTTATTGTCCGCGACAGTATGGCCTCATTTATCTGGAACAGGTGTGGGAAGAGAACATTTACACGATGAAGGGACAATGGAGTCATGAGTGGGTGGATGAAGAGACAAGTCATCTGCAGGAGAATGTGCAAATTCTCACCGCCCTCCCGGTAGGGTCAGATTTGTACGGATTAGTAGGAAAGTGTGATGTGGTGGAAGTGCAAAAGGGGATTCCATATCCCGTTGAGTACAAGCATGGGCGGATTAAACCCTCTATCCATGATGAACTGCAACTGTGCGGGCAGGCCCTGTGTCTGGAGGAAATGTTTCGGGTTCCGGTGGTGCGCGGGGGGATATATCACATCAGTTCAAAACATCGCAGAGAGGTGGAGTTTACTCCTGTGCTGAGACAGCAGGTGCGGGAGATTGCTGGGAAAATTCGCGCCCTGAACGCTGCAGATGTGTTACCCAAAGCGGTGTACGATACTCGCTGTGTCCACTGTTCTTTACGCGAAGCCTGTATGCCCGAGGTGGCAGACGGGCATCTGTCGTCAGACTGGTCAGATTGGCAAGAGGCGAGGCGGGTAATGAATCCTCATCATTAAATTCACGTTTCGGTAAAATTAAACACCAGTTGAGTATCCAGGAAGCACTTTCCTACTTTTTCGGGGTTGTTAATACCACTTTTGGACTAATCTAATCCATGCGAAATCCCGGTTGAACAGGACTAATTTTAGGTATTAAATCAAAAAGGGGACATTGGAGTATCTGAAATTTCAAAAGGAGAAAGGAGAGGATTTTCATGATTCAACAGGCGCTCAATACCCTGTATGTTCAAACGGATGGTGTCATACTACGTTTAGATCACGACACGGTGGTGGCCATGGCGGACAAGCCTCTGCTGCGGGTTCCCTTACACCATTTAAACAGCATTGTCGCGATTGGCAGGGTATCGCTGACCAGCCCCTTATTGGCCCGCTGTGCCCAAGATGGCAGACAGGTTGCCATGCTCAATGCAAGAGGGAAATTTTTGTACCGGATTGAGGGGCCTACCTCGGGCAATGTGTTGTTGCGTATTGCCCAACAGCGGTTGCTACAACAACCAGAAAATGCTGTCCCCATTGTACAAGCCATTCTCGCGGGCAAACTGCACAATTGTCGCCAGGTACTGCTGCGGGCAGCGCGGGAGTACGATGATGAGGAAAAACAGGTGGCGTTAAAACGCGTAGCCGCGGAAATGATGCGCGATATGCGACGTTTGTCCCAGGTTACAGACCTGGATGTGTTGCGGGGAATGGAGGGAATCAACGCCAAACGCTATTTTTCGCAGATGTCCAATATGCTGCGCACAGGGGGCGGATGGGATTTTAAGAGTCGAAACCGTCGCCCTCCTAGGGATGCGATGAATGCGCTCTTGTCCTTCTTGTACACCCTGTTAAGCAACGATTTGGTTGCTGCCACACAGTCTGTTGGACTCGATCCGCAGGTGGGCTATTTACACAGCCTTCGTCCTGGGCGCCCAGCCTTGGCGTTAGACCTCATGGAAGAAATGCGGCCTATTCTAGCAGATAGGGTGGCCTTGACCCTGGTGAACAGGCAACAACTAGGAGCCGGTGACTTTGATGAATTGCCCGGTGGAGCCGTGCGGCTCAACGAGGTGGGGAGAAGAAAGGTCATTGCAGCCTACCAAGAGCGCAAACAGGACAACTGCCGTCACCCACTGCTGAAAAAGGACGTCACCTTTGGCATGGCTCTACACATTCAGGCCCGACTGATGGCGCGAGCCATTCGCAAGGACGTCCCCTATCTACCCTTTTTATATAGGTAAAGTATTCTTTATTTTCCGATTTCAACAATCACCCAGTAGGATTTGCATATCCTCGATTGTCATTTTGGGGGAGGAGCATGAAACGTGTTTGTCCTTGTCGCCTACGACATTTGTACAGAGACCAAAGCTGGTGAAAAGCGTCTGCGCAAAATCGCACAGGTGTGTCAAAATGTTGGGCAACGGGTGCAAAAGTCCCTGTTTGAATGTCAGGTGGACGAGGTTCGCTATTTGAGTCTGATGCGGTCGCTCATGCGCTTGATGGACAAGTCTGAGGACAACATTCGCATCTACTTCCTTGGTCAGCAACACCTTCCCCAGATTGTACAACTGGGTCGCGGTGTCGCGGTAAACTTTGAAGACCCCCTCATTCTCTAATCTCTCGTAAGCTAAAACGCGATAAAGACTGTTGAAACCGATTCCTCCCACTCATTGCTCCTCTGGGATTGATGTCAAAAGAAATTCCATCAGCTCCGTGTTCCGCCATTGGCCCTCTAATTGCGCTTGTTCATGCAGAATTCCAACCGGGTGAAAACCGTGTTGGACATATAATCGCCGAGCAGCCAGATTTTCCGGAAAGAGTGTCAGCACAAGTTTATGAAAGTCATGCCGACTTGCCCAGTCGATTCCTGTACGCAACAGTCGTGTGCCAATTTTTTGTCCTCGCGCGGTACGCCTCACATAAATCGAAATGTCGGCGATGAATTGATAGACAGGTCGAGTGCCATACGGGTTTAGGGCCAACCACCCTACCACTTGACAATGGCGATTTTCGGCCACGAGGACGCCATAACGTGGATTTCGATTTTGAAGCCATTGCTGGCGTTCTTCGGTAGAGCGAAGGTCAGTCTCAAAGGTGGCCGTTCGGTCTTCAATTCCTTGGTTTTGACATCCTCCCCACGGATAAATCCGGGGGATTCCAACCATCACTAGTTGGCTTTCCTGCTTCGTTGAAGCTTGCCGTGACGCGAGGATGGCTTGCGCCCTGGTCTTACGGCCTCT
>DAHWFY010000215.1 GCA_027336365.1 Bacillota bacterium
CGTACGCTTGGTGCGCATTTTGGGCTGGCCTCCTGGCACTGCTTGGGTCTGACCAGACCCCTTTCCGGACACGCACTTTAAAACCTGAAGCGCAAGTCCGAAACTTCCGTGGTCCGGTGGCAATTACCAAGGATGAAAATGGCCAAAGGAACAGTCGTTCCAACCCTCTTTCGGTGTGGAAATTCATAGTCTAACCTTTACCAATCATTTACACGTGCTACACACCCCGTTCGTTTTTCGAGTCTATAATCTCCAGTGAAAGAATTGAATCGATTTCCTTGCGACAAAATTTTATGTCTGAGTTTTCCTCCGTGCATCTGTGGACAAGACGCAAACGCCAAGGTTGAAAGGAGCGTGATTTTCATTGGGCTTTTTCATCCCTTTTATCCTCACCTTGATCATTCTCTTTCCCATTGCCCTTGGACTACAAAAGTGGTTCAAACGCTGAAGCTATCAAAGAGCCACGTCACCATCTAAACGAGGTACAAACAGTGAAAGATCGGCATCCGCTGCAGTTACAAACTCGTCCATATATCCATTTATATTCACCACAAGATGTCGGGCCATGGCGGACATATCAGAACCTAACACACGAGTCTCCAGCTTGACTCCTTCCCCTGTTACCTCCAAGACACAGTAAGTGCCACAGGACAGGGGGGCCCCACACTGTACATAGGTCCAGGTGGGGTTTCTCCAACTCGAGTCCCGTTTGTCAGGGTAGGCGCGAACGAGGCTGTTGACGTGATTGTGCCCATTGCAGTAAACCGTATCCGGCCCCAGTGAAGCCAAGGCAGCCGTTAATTCCTCCGCATTGTCAATGGACATCATCACATCTGCAGATTTTGTTGTGGTGTTTGGAAATGGGTGATGCCCTAGCAGCAGAGTTGTTTTCACACGCCCCTTGACAACACCCTGTAGCCAGCGCAATTGCTGCGCGTCCACCTCGCCACCCCAGTCCTGGCGAGAGGCTTGCTTGGTGGTGTCGAGCCATACCAAACGCCAATCTGTTCCTTCCTGCATGAAGTAGCGCGGCTGCCTTGACCAGCGTTCCAGCTCCCGTTTCGTCCATCCCAGGGTGTCATGGTTCCCCAGCACAAAGGAAAAATCACTCCTTCTATTGACTTGAAGGATGGACACCAGGTCCCATAATCGCTCCCACTCTGGAGGCGTCCCATGGTGTGTCAAATCCCCAAGGGCCACATGAAAGTCCGCGTCTTCCGCGAGAAAGCGGTCCAAGATGGCCCTGTACCAGTTGTCCCGAGCGGATTGCACTTCCGCGCGCTCGTCCAGACTGTAATGCAAATCTCCCATCAGCGCAATTTTCATCGCGTAAATCCCCTCCCACACCGTAATAAATCCCCTAAATCACCACAGGTCTACACGACTCCACAACTTCCGATTGCGGCCGCTGGAATGCTTAATCACGGGGACCGCCTGACGGTGGAGGCAGGGCTACTCCACAACTTCCGATTGCGGCCGCCGGAATGCTGGCCGGGCCACCATGTCTTCCAGAGATACCCCGCGACCTTCTTTCCCCACCAGCGACCATATTCCCATTCCTGTGGCGCCGAAGGCTGCGAAACCCGCCATCCCCCAATAGACGGCCTGCACCCCAAAGGCGCTATTCAATGCGGCAAACACCAAGGGAGCCCCCAAGGCGGCCACTCGTCCCGTTGCCACCGCAAGACCAATCCCCAAAGCCCGATGCTCAGTGGGAAACAATTCAGAGGTCACAATGTAAGTCCCGGTTCCCGCCACTTGCCCGACCACACTATACACCCCAAAGACAACCAGCAGCCACACCACAGAACCATGAATCCACATAAAACTGAGCGACATCAATACCAGTGCGATAAAACCAGTGGTTACACTGGGCTTCCGGCCCCATTTATCCGCAGCCCACGCCACGCCAAAAGCGCCGACCAAGCCCAGGACCGCTCCGTACAAGTAAAAATAGGGAATTCCCGCCCCGTGAATTCCGTTGGCAGGAAGAATTATCAATCCCAGCACCATTAACAGCCCATAATAAGGGGCAGCCTCCCCTATATTTAAGGACATCGCCAACAAAACCCGGCCAGGATGACGACGCCAAAGTTGTCGAACATCTGCCCACCAAGACCTTTCCCCTATTTCTAACACACTGGAATGAAGCGGAGAAGAACTCTGAAGACAACTCGCTTCCACCTTCTCTACGACGGTTTCTGCTTGGTCGAGATGTCCGTGATATGCAAGCCAACGAGGGGACTCGGGGAGAATTCGGCGTACAATAGCCACAAAAATGGCAACCACACCACCAAACAAAAAGGCGTAACGCCAGCCCACGGCAGGGGGCAGTGATACCAATACGACCAAACTCGTTAAGGAAGCAACAATCGATCCAATCGACCAGGAGGCGTTGACCGCACCATCGGCGCGACCGCGGTAACGAGCAGGAATGAACTCGTCAATCGCGGCGTTGACCGCACCATACTCACCCCCAATGCCGAAACCTGTGAGAAATCTAAAGATCAATAGCGAAATATATCCGGTGGAAAAAGCGGTGGCTAAGGTCGCCAAGCCATAGAGGAGAATGGTCACCAAAAATAACCGCTTGCGCCCCAAACGGTCGGCCAAGACCGAAAAAATCAGGGCGCCAGCAAATGCCCCAAGTAAAAATACACTGCCGACATCGGCCGCCTGCTGAACCGTCATGTGAAAATATTTGGCTAGAAAACTTAGCATGGGTCCCACAATCGTGACCTCAAAACCATCCAACGCCCAGCCAATTCCCAATGCGATGAGCACCACTGTGTGTACTTTCCCCCATGCCAAGCGATCCAAGCGACCAAACAAGTCGGTCACAATCTGACGAGGTTGTTCTTGGCTTGACTTCATGAATTCCACTCCTTCTGAAATAAACGGATGGTAACCCTGTGATTTCATCCACGATTCAATTGAAGGCACTGTGCTCGGTGACAACCAGGCAAGCCTCTGCAACCATCTTGATGTCCATATTTACAACCCATTACCCTTGAGCTTTTTCCCAATTTTTATAGTAGTCTGTCAGCACCTTGCGCTGTACGGCCCCGGAGGCTTGTTCAATTTGGCTCATGGGATGGTTGGCCGACAAAGCAGCATCCACCGTTTTTACGGTGTTCATGACATTAGCCGTAAATTGGTACGGTACGTTCTCCTTTTGCAAAACATAGGGTGCAAAATTAGGTTTATTGGTAAATGCACTCCACAGGGGTGTGGCAAAGGTGTCGTTGACGGTCAAAGAAGGCATGCCCAACATCAGTTCAATGGTTTTGAGCACACTCATCTGGTCATAATGGCTGTTGAGCACGACGTTTCGCCGCGCGTAGGGACTGGCCACCATCAGAATAGAACGATGGGCGTCCACGTGATCGCCTCCACTTTGTGCGTCGTCTTCCAAAACAAAGATAGCGGTGCTTTTCCAGTACTTGCTGTGGCTGATGGCGTTGACAATCTCTCCGGTGGCTTCGTCATTGTTTGCCACTTCCGCGTTGGGGTTGGGGAAACCGGGTTCTGTGCCCGCCGTGTGGTCATCCATAAGGTACACGTAAGAAAATTGGGGGAAAACCCCTTTTTTCAAATTATCCATAAAAATTGCGGCGCGCTGTGTATCCGGAATATGCAGGTTCCAACCGGGATAGTTGGCTTGTAAATGTGGCTT
The DNA here is from genome assembly GCA_027336365.1 of Bacillota bacterium. GTDB lineage: Bacteria > Bacillota > Bacilli > Alicyclobacillales > Alicyclobacillaceae > QXHL01. Next base: position 3,677 of record DAHWFY010000215.1, read on the forward strand.
TAAAACGGATAGCACATTTCCAGTGGTCGGATCATGCTCAACAAACTCCCCATAATCCAAAAAAGAAAGGTGGGCGCGCAGGGCGTCGTTGAACAGATACCCCAACTTTGGGTAAGTCACGGGAAGTGACCCGGCCCACAAATCGCTGTAAACATTCTGTTCCCAACCATAGGTGTCCGTATTGGCCGGAGTTCCCGGAACACCGGCATCCCAGGTGCGTCCACGATTGGAGTAATAGGCCGCCCACGTCCGCTGCACGTAATCGGTCGGTCCGGCTCCAGCCACCCACTGATGTCCCTGTGCCGTCACTTCTCCGTCGACATAGTAGTTGTTAAACAACCCAAAGTCCTGCGCCAAGGCGTGATTGTTAGGCGTGATTTTGGCCGGATAAAGGGTTAAGGCGGGGTCCCCATTGCCTGCTTTGATATCGCCAAATTCTTCATCCAGCGAACTCGATTTCCAGTTGCTCACATAGATTTGCTGTCCATTGGAACTCACCGCTACCGCAAACGGGTCCTCTCCCACCTGGACGGTTTGTTGGGAAATCCCCTGGCCGGATTGCAGATGCACCGCAGTCAAATCATTGCCGAGGTTGTCTGTCACATAGAGGGTATTGCCATCGGGGCTGAGAGCAAGTGCCGTAGGATAGCCGGACACCGGGATCGATCCCGTTTGTGTAAAGGTTCCTTTTTGTTGTTGAAAAACAAACACCTCATTGGTCCCGCCACCTGCGACATACAAGGTCTGACTATCTGGTGAAAAAACGAGTCCATTGTAGAGGGTCTTCATAGGAATGGTTTGCACCACGGCGCCTGTAGTGGCATTTAAGATCATGATAGATTGGTTGCCTGCACCGCTGTTGGACACCGCCACCCACTGGTGGTTGGGGGATAACGCCAAATTCACCGGCAGATTGCCGAGAGTCACCTGTTTTCCGGCAGGGATGGCAAATCGGCCATCGGGCAACACGGCAAAGTGGCGG
>DAHWFY010000216.1 GCA_027336365.1 Bacillota bacterium
CCAAAATGCTCCTTCACGTACCGAAAGCGTACGCTCAGTGCGCATTTTGGGCTAGCCTCCTCGCACTGCTTGGGTCTAACCAGACCTCTTTCCGAACACGCACTTTAAGATAAATCTCCTAGGACATCTGAGCGCGTTGAAATGACAATATTCTTTCAGCCGCATTATTGGCGCGTTTATATCCATAACTGACCGCCTGGCGATACATCTCAAGTGCACGGTCCCAGTCTGCTTGAGATTCGTAGAATACACCCAAATTGTACATTGCCAAATACGAACCTACCCCTTCTACTGTGGTATATTTCTCTCCTTTCTCACCTAGTAAAATACACGTTTCAAATGACTTACGAATAAGATCCAAATTAGAAATGCTAAAATCAATCAAAGCCTTTCCTGCTAAAAAATATAAATCCGGAAGGTCCGGATAACGTTCCAAGGCGTACTTCAACAGTGACCATACCTTATCTTGGTCCATTGAGGCTTTCGCGTTGTAAAGGTAAGCTATCAATAACTCGGGATAATAGGACGCCGCCGCATCTCCAAACACCAATCCAGCCTCATAACACTCCGCCGCACGGCCCCACTCCTTGAGTGCTTCGTAGGATTTCCCTAATTGATACCAATAATATCCATTTTCCGGTTGTTCCCGAAGTCCGGATTTGAGAAGCACAATGTTCCGTTTCGTTTTTTCAATCATTTTGGTTGTCGAGAGTTCGTAGCCCTGGTGCCACAGCGTCATGTTTATATCACACCGCTGCCTTCTATCACTGGCATCCATAACTTGTTCATGGATCACTCCGGAATAAAAAATTTCAGAAGAACGCGGGAAAAATCGCGTGGAATGACTCGTAACTGTTTGAATCTCACCACTATTATCTCGCCACGGACTGCGTATCCGAACCCTGCCAAGTGCGTCAGGAAAATGCTGAGTGAACCATTTCATGCGTTCTCGGGCATTCTCCGGTGCTCGTTCGTCTGCGTCAATCACGAAGATATACTCACTTTTTGCATATTGCAGGCTGATATTGCGCATGTCTGAAAAATTGTCGTTCCAATCACTCTGCACTACTTTCGCTCCGTAACTTGCCGCCATCTCCCGCGTATAATCCGTTGAGCCAGTGTCTAATACTATTATTTCATCCACCTGGCCTACGAGCGACGCCAAACACGGTCCGATCATTTCTTCCTCGTTTTTGACAATCATACAAGCCGTAACACTAGTCACGTGACTCAACCACTGAACGATTCATGGAAACTTTACGCCAAGTCTGCTCCCATGACTCCCAAAATTCCACCATTGGGGCGTAGTCCTCCGCAACACTTGCAGGATGAAGAAACCATTTCACCGTCAAATTGTAGAAATAGGCATAGGTCTTGTCCGTGATGGCTGACACTTCAAGGTTGGGGTCTAGCGATGATCGCAAAAAGGTAATGATATTCTGCATCTCTTCAATGTCTTTTCTCATATCATTGATCCGTCCCGCTTGGGCCTGCTCGAATATCCTCTTGGTAAGCATTCCGCCTCGTCCATGCAGTTGAGACAGTTGCACGTTCAGGGGCATGGTGAGAATTGAATTTGTCCGATAATAATCTGCCACGTTCATACCCTCAGCAACTTCCTCTCGAGGAGAAATTAAGTTTGCTTCACTCTCTGCACTACCGTCCCCAGTGAGTTGGGTCCACGCGTTTTTCAGGAGTTGCGAGTCTGGGAAATACCTCATTCCAAACTTCAGTACTTTCAAAGCATGTTCAACGTTACTGTGGACCAGGGCCAAATCAGACTCAACAAGAACCTTGGTTATCGTTGGTGGGTACTGCATCGCTCGCTCCAACCATTCTGCAGAGTCCAACCAACGCTTTTGCTGAAACAGCCGAATGGCGTTTTGTTCGCATTCGTATCCGGACTCTCCAGGCCATTCTATCTGAATCAGAACGTCTTTCAAAGGTGAATACTTCAGATAGATCCAGACACTTTTACGGTCTATGGCGTAAGGCAATAAAGTGACCAGTAATCTGTCTGCATGCATCGCCACCAAGTCACGAATGAAGGGAGTAACCTTCCACTGAAGACTCTCTTGAATTTTATATTTTTCATAGGCTTCTCTTAGACCCGCACCCAAATCACCTGCCCTCTTCAAGGCGTCCAAGCCGAGGTCCTCCTGACCATCGTTCAATAGGGAGATCCCTAACAAAAGAAGATGATGCTCGGTTGGATTCTCTTCAACGACACGCCTCAAGTCATCTATGCTACGTCGACGAATGAGTGCCATGTGAGCACGTTGGGTAACCACCGATTCACCAAATCGTTTCTCTACTCGTTCCAATACATCTTCCGCACCGTCGTGCCCCATGACGGCATACATTTCAGCATAGTTCCCGGCAGTTGCCCAATCCTCAATTCTGCTTTCTACATTTTCTTGTAAATCCTCAGGTTTCAGTTTCAATAAATACAGCAGAGGAAATACCACATATTCCATTCTTGGGTTTTCGAAAAAACTTGTCAGAAACCACTTTAAAGCCTGTGAATCGTCACCCAGTTTAGCCCACGCGTCACCCAAGTCAGCTGCGGCAAAATATGTTCCCATTCCTGCGATGGTGTCAATTAATGTATCCTTTGGATCACCCAGTCTTCTGCACTCCATGAGGACATCCACGGCCCTCGCCAAATCATCAGTTTCTAAAAGGATATTCCCATATCTCTTCCAAACATCAGTCAATGCTGGGAAATACTCAGTTGCCTCCTTTGCCACAGACAGTGCAGTTTTTCTGTCTCCGGTCTCCCATGAGGACATGATTAAGAAGATGAGTGTTCTTGCCACTAAGTGAGACCAGGTTTCCACTGGAGTTTTTTTTATGTCTGCCAAGGTTTCCTCAGCTAGCCTTCGACAATTCTCAAAATCTTTAATACGTACATATTCAGCCATGAGATTTGAGCGATGAAAGATATCATTTGGATCTTTATCTAATTCTTCTTTAAGTAAGCTGATATTCCGATGGGTTTTCTCTCTTGTGGATATGAATTCATCCAGATACCCTACGTGATGAAATGTTAGCGCTAATTTTTCAATGGTTTTCCCCGTTTCTATAATTGAAGCGACGACTTGTTCGTGAATTGCACCTGTATAGAAATACCCTCTACGGAATATTCTAACAATAGATACAGGGATAGCGTTGCTGATTCTTGAGAGAGAGCCCACATAATTGCGAACGGTTACTAGAACCCCACCTGCGTCCGTCTCTTGTAGAAAAGAGCGCAAGCCACTCTTTTGCACTGGATCCAAATACTCATCGGCATCGATAATCAAGACGAAGTCTCCTTGGGCGTGCCGAAGAGATTCATTTCTTGCCTTCCCAAAATTATCATCCCAACTGTATGGATAAATCTTTGCACCATAAGACTTCGCAATCGGAATAGTTTGATCTGTTGACCCCGTGTCCACGACAATGATTTCATCCACCACATCAGTCAAGGAATCCAAACATTTCCGAATCGTCCATTCCTCGTTTTTAACAATCATGCAAGCCGAAAGCAACACATCGGTCATTCCCTTTCAGTAGACAATTGGATTGGAGGTGGCGACAAAGCTTGCGATAACATGTATTGCACCCGTGCATATGATGACCGATGAAAGTTGGATAATTCTTCCCCAACTTTAACAATAGATTCCTGAATCGCTGCTTCCAATTCTAAAGTGTCTGCCAGTATGACTGATACATCCTGGGAGGACAACAAATTCCCGTGAATCAATCGTTGAATACGACTGGTTCGTTCAAACATCAGGACGAACACGTCGTAGTATCGTTGCTGCCCTAGAGAATCTAGAGTCTTTCTATATAAATCTTTAAGGGAACTTGACAAGTCCTCCACAAGAATACCCTCCGGGTTAAACGATGATTAAAAAGAAAACACACAGTTAAAGTGTTGTTTTACTAGAACTGCTGGAAATGCCAGACCCACCAAATAGAGCACTTAATTGCTGCATTTGAGCTTGCGACTGTTGCAATGCTGCATTCAGAGAATTCAATTGAGAAGTGAAGTTTGCCACCGTTTGATTGATTTGCTGAGTAATCTGGTTAAGGTAATTATTTACGTTTTGTTGTTGACTCTCAATTGAATTCAGGTCGCTTTGCATGAACCCAGGAGAACCGTTGGCTCCCACTAGAAATTCATTCAACGTATTGTTCAATGTGCCGAGAATTCCCGAAGTGGGTATGGCGGTAGAAGCTGTATTGTTCTGCACAACACCAAATAATTGCTGAACCGCGCTAGAATTGGCAGCAAGAGCATTCGTAAACATGGTTTTCCCATCCTGCAAAGTGCCGGTAAAGGACCCTCCAGCAAAGCTATAGCCAGATGAAGACTGAAACTCCAAGTGACCATTGGAAGGATTTAAAACAATCCCCACAGATGAGAGGGAATTGACGGCCGAACTGGTTGTCGTAATCATCTGGTTTAGGTCCGAAGGTAACTGTGCCAGTAAACTGTTTGTCGTAACATCCGAAAACAGGGGTCCTGAAGTTCCTCCAGTCTGACTATTGCTTCCCGAGGAACTGCTTGAAGGCGTATAGGCAGTATCTTTGTGTATCAAATCAACCAATGAATTGTATGAAGACATCCAATTTTGAA
>DAHWFY010000217.1 GCA_027336365.1 Bacillota bacterium
GGAAAGGGGTCAGAACTCCCCGGCGCATTGCCGCGTCGTCGCCCAAAATGCTCCCTCACGTACCAGAAACGTACGCTTGGTGCGCATTTTGGGCTGGCCTCCTCGCACTGCTTGGGTCTGACCGGCCCCCTTTTCGGACACGCACTATAGAAGTCTTTAATAAGCAATTCCTCCAAAGCTGGATGAAACGTTATCCAAGACTGTTTCGTCTAATTCATGCAAGGAGGTAATCATAAATGCGATACAAGCAATTGGCTACTGTGGGAGTAGCCTTAACCATCATGGCAGTGCTCGCAGGATGTGGGACACAGTCCCCCAGCCAATCTAACAGCAATGCAAACCAATTACCCACATCAACTTCATCTCTGCCCAAATCATCCCCCTCACACTTCATGCCAGCGAACATTACATTTGTCAATTCTAATACTGGATATCTGTCAGGAAATATTGTCAACGGAAATTCAAGTATAGGATGTGTTTACAAGACCACAGACGGTGGCCATACGTGGAGAAAATTTCTTGATAAAGGTTCGGCTGTCTCAAACGTCGCTGTACTTGGACACGACGTATGGGTACACGTTACGGATCAGCAAAATGGTGGTCTTTACTTCTCCAAAGATGAAGGACAATCATTTGACCGTATAAGCTCTATGAGCCTTTCAGGTATTGATTTCACGTCAAGAAATGTCGGTTGGGCAGTATCTCAGAACGAAAGCAACATGAAGACTATGATAATGAAAACAACAGATGGTGGTAAGCAATGGGCACAGGTGCATCTGCCAAACTTAGAATCAGGGGGCGGCGCTTCCGTTAGTTTTGCAAACCAAGAAGACGGATGGCTTTTAGAAGCCAGTCAGCCTGGGGCAGGTAATCAAGGGAAAGCGTTATTACGAACTGCCAATGGCGGTCGAACGTGGAGCGTCATTTCCAATGTGCAGCTTGGTGAGCCGAGCAAAGATAAACAACTAGGAAGTGGAGGCTATGCGGACGGAATCGAAGTCGTCCCATCTCATCCGTCGAATGCGTATGTCTGGGAATCACGAGGTCCCTTACTTTGTACTTCAGATGGTGGTGATTCTTGGCATGGGTCTTCCGCTACGAAACCCGAAGTAGTCGAAGCACGTGGAGTTTCCATGCAGAATGCAAAGGATGGTTTCGTACTTCTTCAGAATATGGAGCACCGTGACTTCATTCTTGAGCATACGACCAATGGTGGCGACAGTTGGCAAGTCGTCCACAAGTGGTCATACTCTTAAGTTTTCTATTAGCAGTTCAACTAGACATACACCGATTGCTATTGCAGTAACGGTTGCGCTAGTTGAACATGAATGCCTTCAAAAAGTTGTATAGACATAAATCTGATAGGTTTAAAAGCCTTTAATAACAAGGCTAGGCCACCCGCGATTTGCTGGTTTCCATTTTTCGCTTTTTGGCGTCCACCGCGTCCGCTAAAGCTGACTTGAACCCGTAATGCAAATAATGGCAAGGGTTCCGTTCCAGAATTACGTATAGGCCTGTAACCTTGCTGGCAAACGATGAATTGCCGCCCTATGCGGATCATGAAGAGCAGGAAGAACTGTCTGAAATGGAGTGGTCGGATGAACCGACCGTAGAATAGAACCTCCTTTCTAAATGAAAAACCGCCCCTGAAGGCCAGCTAGGATCGCAATTTTTCTGTTGACAAATATTTTTGTTAATTCGTATTTCACAGACAAGCCCGGATTAACATTCGCTTGAGCGGTAGACTCCAATAGAGATGGTGATGGAGATCAAAACGATTACTGCGGCGATTAAAAGTACTCCTACGATGAGTAAAGGGTATGGGAGAGTGGTCACCGAGTGCACGAAGGGTTTAAGCCAGGGCAGCTTACCATTCGCAAACATTCTCGTGATGAGGCCTAATGCAAAAAATGGTACAAACATGAACACTATATTGAGTAGTTGCGCATTCGCCTGCCCGAAGCGATAGTACAGGGGTAAATACAATGCCGCAATGATGGCCGTGAATGTGATGGCTGCAACCGCAGACCCCAGGCTGACCTGTGAAATTTCACGGGCAGGAAACAATCGTCTTGCCACCTCGGCCGTGACAGCATAGATAGCAAGGCCTAGAACATTGCAAATTAAGGCAGTGAGATATCTCGAAACGACGATGTCCCTGCGGCGCAGAGGCAGGCTATTGAGTGTGACGGCAATTTTGTTCTTGTCGTCAATGAGGCCGGACTGTCCAATCAGCGCAAACGTAACCAGAAACACCAACGGGACAGGCCCGAAGATGTTGGGAATCAAGACGACCATTGCCACGAGATAGATAAGCATCCAGCGCGTGCGCTTGTTAAGAACCCAAAAATCCTTCAAAACCAGCGTGCTCATTTCAACTCCTCCTCAAAGTACAGCATCACTTGCTCCAGCGTAGGTCGTTCTAAGACAATTCGCGGCAGGTTAAGGCGTGCCACCTTCGTACGGTTTTTCGTCAAGCCGTCGAACCCATACGCTGACTTCCTGACACCAATTAGCTGGCTGTTGAGGTCTGATACAAGTTCATCGATTGGGCCTTTGACGAGGGCGTAGTTTTCAAATATCTCATCTTTCGAGGTGTTGAGCAAAATCTGTCCATCGCGAATGAAGAGCACGTAATCAGCGACTTTGTCGAGGTCCGATGTGATGTGCGTCGAAAACAAAACGGCGCGGTTCTCGTCCTGGATGAAGTCCGACAGAATGTCAAGCAGTTCTTGCCGACTGACGACATCAAGGCCCGACGTCGGTTCGTCCATTATCAACAACTCAGGGTCGTGGGCCAATGCCAGGGATAGGTTGAGTTTCATCTTCATGCCACGTGAAAGTTCTTTGACCCGCTTGTTCAGTGACAAATCGAAACGTTTGGCGTAAGACTCGAATGCGGTTTGATTCCATTTTGGGTAATGCGGTCCGAAAATACGCGCTGTGCGACTGACCGTCAGGTCTTCATAGAGAAATGATTCATCGTAGACAAAACCGATGCGACGCTTTACATCCAGTTCGCTCTCGATGTTGTCTTGTCCGAAGATACGAATGGCTCCGCCTTCTCTATGCAACAAGTTCATCAACAACTTGATGGTCGTTGTTTTTCCGGCTCCGTTTGGCCCAATAAAACCAGTAATATATCCGCGCCTCAGCGAGAAGTTCAGTGGACCCAGCGTAAAGCCTTGAAACTTCTTTTCCAAATCTGTGACTGCGACGATATCTTCATCCGCGACGTTGATTGAAGTTGTCACTTTAGTCACCCCTCTATGAACAAAAGTCTTAACATGTTTTCGACTTCCTCGAAGGAGAGCTGGGCTCGATGCGCCGCGTGAATGGCTTCTAGGAGTCGTTCTTCCACGATTCGCAGTTGAGATTCCCGCAACATGGCTTGACTCTCGGCGGCCACGAAGGACCCTTTACCTGCCACTGTCTCGATATATCCTGCAGTTTCCAATTCGTCGTATGCACGCTTTGTGGTAATCACACTGATTCTCAGGTCTTTTGCCAAACTTCGAATGGACGGCAGCGCCTCTCCGGCCGCGAGGTCTCCTTCCATAATCACGTCCTTTACTTGCCGGACGATTTGAGCGTAAATCGGTTCATCCGACGAATTGGCAATAACAATCTGGAGCAGTAGGACCGCCCCCCTTCCATTTCCGTCGACACATGTTCCTGCTGTGCCTACTGTTAATATTGATTATATACAGTATTGACGGTGCCGTCAAACCGGATAGTCAAACGGATATGGGACGGGACGGTTCACAAGGGGCTATAATGTACTTGTAACTTGACTCTTGCAAAATCGGTTCAAAAATCCACAATTAGGCAGACTTGTAGTGGGTAAGGTCTTGCGGTCGTTTCAGGCAGTTAGGCACAGGGTCTTGAGTACCTTGAGAAGGGGACGGTTCTCCAGTGCTTGCTGATATACGTAGCAAACAATGTTGCCAAGATACTCATTGCGGATACGTCTTACGACATCTCCGAGCGTCATGGCGTCTTCTTTCGTCCACTGCAATCGCTGAAACTCAAGGTATGCATACACCAGGTACTGAATCGTCCAGAAGCGCTCAATTGCCTGATACGACTGCATTTGGTATGGATCAAAGCCCAGCAGGTCTTTGAAGGAACGGTACCCAGTCTCAATGTTCCACCTTACTAGGTCATGGCGTAGGATGGTCACGACATCCAATGCGCCATCTGTACACAGAAGGCAGAAGGGTGTTTTTTCGGGGCTGAAACCGTCTTCCCAACATAGCAGGACTTTGACATTTTCAATATCGCTAAGTTGTCCTTCGTACTCGTACACCCGGTAACGGTGATCCTCCACGGTCACGGAGTGAAGGTCCGTATGTCGGATGTACTCTTTGGCAAAGTCTGAGACCTTGCTGCCTATCCCGGATGGATACATGATTCGGTTGGTCTTGAAAGCAGCAATGACGTGAAACCCTTTGGCGTTGCAAACATCAATGAGTTTCTTGCTGGCGTACCAACTATCGAATAAGACATAGACTTGCTCGTCGTCGTTGGAATCAAAATCCTGCACGAGTTCAACCGCAAAGTCAATCTTGCTCTTGA
>DAHWFY010000218.1 GCA_027336365.1 Bacillota bacterium
TGACAAAAATGAAACCTTATACCATCTTAGTGGCCGATGACGAGCCCAAAATCGTAGACGTGATGTCAGGCTATCTCCAAAAAGCAGGATACAGCGTCATCTGCGCTTTCACTGGTCGTGACGCTTTACGCTTATTTGAAGCCAATAGACCCTCTCTTGTTATTTTGGACCTAATGCTACCTGACGTGTCCGGCGAGGAAGTATGCATGCGCCTTCGGCGTACCTCATCCGTTCCCATTCTGATGCTGACTGCCAAGCATGCAGAACAGGATCGCATAGACGGACTTCACTTGGGTGCGGACGATTACGTGACGAAGCCGTGCAGCCCAAAGGAAGTGGTTGCACGAGTCGGCGCTATTTTACGGCGTTCACACGAACATGAGACGTTGGCGAGTCGCCTCGTCTACCACAGTGGCGATCTCGTCATCGATAACGATAAACAATGTGTCTTGAAGAGCGGCGTTGACGCCTCCTTGACATTCATGGAATATAGGGTGCTTACAACATTGTGCCGATACCCAGGCAGGGTATTTAAGCGGGAAGAACTCATTGAAACTGCTTTCGGGATGGACTTTCGAGGTGGGTCTCGTGCGGTAGACGCTCACATCAAAAATCTCCGCTCGAAAATTGAAGATAACCCCAAAGAACCGGTATACGTTCAGACGGTATATGGTATCGGTTATCGTTTTGGAGGCATGGAATCATGAGCATTCGAACGAAACTCACGCTGACCCTACTCTTGACTGTCACGACGGTGATACTGATTCTCGCCCTTGTCCTCCGCCTCGAAATGCACCAGTGTTTTGGCCTCGCCTGCGAGGCGGTGAAGGCTCTGCCTCCCGACGTTGCTCAAGCCTTGCAAAATCGCTTCGATGTAGCTCTTACACAAAGCCTTATATGGACACTGCCGGTATTCATCCTCTTCGTTGGCCTTATCGTGACGTTAATTTCTAGGGCTTTCACCGAGCGGATCCTATGGATGAGACAAAAGGCTGTGCGCATTGCCGGAGGGAATTTGGAAGAATCCGCCCCTGTTAAGGGCAAAGACGAATTGTCATCAATGGCCGAAGCGCTAAACTACCTGTCCAAGGAGTTGGAGAAGCAGGAAGCGTTTCGCAAGAATTTGATGCAAGATGTCGCACATGAACTTCGCACACCACTGATGACGCTCAAGTCTCACATCGAGGCATTCATCGACGGCATATGGGAACCAAGCCCTGATCGGCTTCGCAGTTGTATCGAAGAGGTCGAGCGCTTCGAATCACTGGTCAAATCCGTAGAAAGCTTGTACGAGGCAGACCAGATTCCTCTTGTTGTGTCCGAACACACGGATCTAAGGGAAGTTGCAGAGCAAGTCGTTCAAATGTTTGTCCCCCGATGCGAGAGTTCCAGAATTACGCTTTCTTTTGAGGCCCCGATAGAACCCCTACCCGTTGTCATCCACAATCATGATCTATCTCAGATCGTTTGGAACCTGCTGGACAATGCCGTAAAGTACACCTCTACAGGTGGTGCTGTCCATGTAAATGTCGGTTCAATACAGAACCGCAGCTATGTTCACATCACCGATACGGGTATCGGGATACCAGAACATGAACTCGATAATATCTTTGAACGCTTCTACCGTGTGGAAAAGTCCAGAGACCGCAATCGAGGAGGAAGTGGTCTGGGACTAGCAATTGTGAAGCGGTTGGTAGAACGTTCAAACGGAAAGATTGGCGTCGAGAGTAACCCAGGGAGCGGAACGACCTTCTCCATTGATTGGCCACGGTAACCGTTGAATGGTTACCAAGTGTTCTGGCAAGAGACAGGCGTCGGTCAGTCAGTTGCCTTGTTTCCCGTACGCCCCTGTATCTACGGCTTTTACGTACCCGTTCTTGGTTTGGATGGCAAAGGCAATGCTGGTCGGTACACAACCGTAGCCGAAAAACATCCTATTCCACTCGTTGTCCCTAATCCATTCGATGAACTTCAATGGTGGTCGCAAACATTGCTTAACAATGATCGCTACCGCTGTGTATTTATATCACATAGGTGTAGGCTTTGGCATCCCACAGCCCCCCTTCCCTCGCTCAAATTCACAAGTTTCTCATAATGGTCTGCTAAACTGAATGAATCCCGTGCTGTCCACCATCTCGATGTATGTACGAAGAGGAGGGTTCTCTCTGCTAGGTAATCATCCCACCGTGTTTTTATCGTTTCTCGCAGGTGTCTTGTCTTTTTTGTCTCCGTGCGTCCTACCATTGTACCCATCATATATTTCTTATATTTCGGGTGTTACGTTCAGCCCGTCACAAGCACACACACTTAACCATCGCATGAAGGCTATCACGCACACCCTGTTTTTCATCCTTGGCTTCTCCATCATATTCTTTGCACTCGGGTTATCAGCCACGCTGATTGGTCAATTGTTTGTCAGCTATCGAAATGTCATTCGGGTTGTCGGCGGGATCATCGTCATCGTCATGGGCCTTGCACTCAGCGGTCTGCTCACACCAAAGTGGCTCATGATGGAGAAAAAATGGGAATACAAAACCAACAGGACGAGCTATTTGGGTTCCGTGCTTGTCGGCATAAGTTTTGCGGCAGGTTGGTCGCCCTGCATCGGCCCCATCCTCGCAGGCGTCCTGGTTCTCAGTGCCACGCAAAGCGCTTACGGAATCTCTCTCATTCTCGCTTATATCGTCGGCTTTGCGATGCCCTATTTGATCCTTGGCTTTTCGCTGGGGTCCGTCCGCAAACTTGCGAAATATGGCGCCATCCTGTCAAAAGTAGGCGGGTACATCATGATTGTGATGGGTGTACTGCTACTCACGAACATGTTGTCCCGTATCACAATACTGCTCATCCGCCTATACGGTGGATTCACTGGATTTTAGGAGGTAATCCTTGTCGTGAACAAACGGTTGAAATGGTCACTTATCGGGCTCAATGTGGGCCTTTGAGCCAAAGTACACCTCCCGCTCCTTGTTGCCCTTCCCGATGACGTTCACACAGCCGCGCTGCCCGTCGATGGCACTGCGATTCAGCTTTTGGACCTTCCCCACCCAACATCCTTATGGTAAAGAAAAACTCCATCAGCGCCTGCTTCAAGATACTGGTGCAGGAATCCCGCAGCAGTTCAAGTTCATCCATCATGAGCGCCTTTGGTACATGCTTGCCAAGCTTTGATTCCTTCAGCTTCACCGTTGGATCGCGCACAAGGAGATCCTCTTCTACCGGTCACTTGAATAGGACCTTAATGGCCCGTACCTTATGCCCGAGACTGCTTGGCTTCATATGCGTGTGCTCCTGTTCATGTCCCCGTAGACGTTCTAATGTGATGAGGTCCATCTTCGACATCGCCGATGTCTCGAATCAATAGATTGTGTTGAACCTGGTAAGCCCGGATGGTGTAGGGCAAAAACCCCTCCTGTGTGCGGAGGGCTAGATAGCGGCTTGCCGCATCAGACAATCGAGAAGAGGCCTCCTTCAGAGACGCAATCAACGATAGGCCGCATTGTTCCTTTATATGAGAGACAAGGCAGCAAAGAAGAGAATCGACGCCATCAGAACGAAGACAGCCACGGGCAGGCCCGCTTTGGCATCCATTTGTAGCCGCCGAACCCCGATCTTCTTTATGATGGTGCTGTAGACCTTGGCCACCAGCATGGCCAGCCACCAAATCACAAGCGTGGGCAGCACGCCCAGTGCTGCCCCATAGACCATTGCCATTTTCCAGTCGCCCTGTCCCCATGCCTGATAGACTGTGGGCAAGAGCATCACGAGTCCCGTGAGAAACACGGCAACAAATGCACTGATGTATGCCCCAAACCAAACTTGTAATCCTAGCAAAACCACCAAACCCGCGAGATTCCACGTGTTGGGGATGCGGCGTTCTCTTATGTCAAACCATGCAGCGAGAACCGTGAAGACAAGCAGCGTCAGCCAAATCACCTGAGCGTGAAGTGTCCATGGATTCTCTATCATCGCCGAACTACCGAACAGTGCCTGCAAAACAATCTTCGAGACCAAGCTCCACCTCCCTTGTGGTGCCGCTAAGACGTATCGATTCGACGGTGTTCATCGCTGCGGCGCGTCAATGTTGCGTCTACTGCAGATTGCCCACGAGGTCATTCACCGGTGAGAGATCCCAAACATTAGATATTCCGTCTGGCCCTACACTCCACTGAATGTTCTGCTGCTCTGTCGAGTCAAAGATGAGCGTCCCACCGTTCTGAATCCAGGTATCGATCTGCGGCATGACCTGTTCGAGGTTCTGCTCAAACCAACCTGCCTGCACCGCATCCACCACAATCGTTCCATACTGGTTCATATCCGGGATATTCGGTGTGGAAAGGGTACTCACCGCCGCACTTGGCACCGCCTGTTTGATGGCGTTCACCGCCTGTGCGTTGCTGCCCCAATTTACGCCGTCGTAGAGTAGTAAGATCGGCTTTTTGGCAGGTTCGAGAAAATCGTGGATAATGTTGTTCCACTCGGTTGTTGCCCAACTATCCGTGCCGTAGTAAAACTCGACCGTCGGCGTGTCGACCAGTACCTGTCCGTCTCCATACCGGAAATAGGCTG
>DAHWFY010000219.1 GCA_027336365.1 Bacillota bacterium
TCGTTGACCTTTTTCGTAGTCGATGAATCCTTTATTTTTCAGATTTGTCCTGGCATTATCTAAACCTTGTTTAGATAGTCCCGTAAGGTGTTGAAGCCTAGAATTCGCCACAGAAAACGTAGTTTGCCACCCGCACATATTGTTGATGGACATTAACGCATGCCATAAAACAATTTCGCTGGTTGGCATTTCGTTTAAAAGTAGCCAATTTGTGAAGGCATTCAACTCTCTGATATAGTTCATCGATTACAATCGACCTTTCGTGATGATTGTCTTTTGCCTCTCGCTAAGAAGAAAATCACTTTTTCCAGCGTTACATTCCCTACAAGCTGTAACCAAGTTATCTAACGAATCTGTTCCTCCTTTTGCTTTAGGATGAACATGCTCGACTTCAAGGGTAGTGTTGTGATCTCTCGGGTTCCGTCCACAGTAAACGCATTTAAATTCATCTCTCGAAAATACCAGGAATCTTTTTCTCAAAAAACCATCTGAATTCTTATCTGGGATATTGTTAGCTAGAAAGTCGCGCAAGCACTTGATGCGAGGTTTATTAAGATGATGAGCCTGTATCAATAAATCGCCTTTTCCTTGGTTACACACACGGCACGCCGTTACTAGACTTTCTAATTGGGAGGAACGACTTTCGCCGCTCCCCCTCGGAAACCTATCTCGTTAGACAATGAGCACGATGTTGCCAATCTCAATTTGCGCTTCTAGTGATTCCTGAAGATACGCCATTATGGCCTGCATGGCAGTGTTTCGCCACGCTCCACCGTCCGCCTCGAACAGCGCACATTCCGGGCCGTCCTGCCCTTTGTGCATGCGAAATACGAAGTTAGACTCGGGTTGACTAACCTCCACAAAGGTACGATATGGGCTCAGGCGGACGGGATTGGGGACTTTCACATGGGCTACCGTTGCCACGCCCATCTTTGCAGTAACCTGTTGAGATATTCCATCGTCGCCGTAGAGTGTGATGTTATCGTCCTTGATATTTCCGACCAGTTTTAGTACACCCTTTAAGTCGTCATTCGACACGAACACGGCCTGTAATGCAATGTTGAACGACTCTGGATCATAGAAGCGACCAAACCGAAACTCAGGAAGGAATGCCTTGGCCTCTATGAAGGCATTGCGGGTCATGTCATCGTTGAGGTGTGAGTACACGCTCACATGCGTTGGACTTGCCACATGCACCATCAGGCTGTCATTGTGAAATTCCTCGTCGAAGCTGGACTTCAAGTAATCCACTAAACCCGTAAGAGTATTGACAGTCACTGTCTGCGCTATTGGATTTTTGATGAGGTACAGGGGTTGAGTGCTGTACGTCTGTCCATTCTCTCGTTTTATTTCCACTTCCCCCAGGTTAACAAGGTACTGCAGAGCTTCTTTAATCATCCGTTACACTCTCCCCGCTTTTTGTTCTAGGTATGACACTTTCGTCGACCCTGAATCCGTAGCGTTGTTATCCGATTCATCAAACAAACGAGTCTGAGCGAATTCAGCGCCAATTGCGTTCCCTCGTCCGTCACGATCCATGAGAAACTTCGTCGCAATGCCCATTGCTGGAGCAAGTGTTAATTTCGCGTCCACATTTACCAGAGCGATTTCCCGACCTTCATCTGTTGAAAAGGTGAGGGTTAGCTGCAGCTTGCGTTTTGTTTTAGTGCTGGTATTTGGGTCCAGGATGTTATCGAAGACCCGTTGTAATTCCACTTGGAAGCGTTCCTCCACTGCTCCTCCTGCGATGGTCGATAGATTAATATCCATCTCACAAACTCCTCTCCATAAAATTCAAAGCCGGTACCCGTTTATTCTTTGGGGCCTCAACCCCCGGCTTAACCCTATTTGTGTGCGACATATACCGGTTTTCCTGTTATGCTCTGTATTTCTCGCTTAAAGAGATTTGCATCTGAATTCGTGTCGGATAGGTGCACAAGCCATATTTCCTGGACTCGGCTCAAATCGTTTGCTCTGATGAAGTCCCTCACGTTCTCCAGTGAGAAGTGAGAACGAAGTAACCTTGACTTCATGGAGTACGGCACACGGCCCGTAAGAATGTTTTGGTCGAGAATTTTGACCGAGAAGTTGCATTCGACCATGATGTGCGTGAGTCCGGAAAACGTGTACCGGATGTAGTACGTATCCGTAACAAACAATAACTTCTCACCGGCTTGATTCATGAGCAGAAACCCTAGCGGCTCGGCTACGTCATGCTGAATATCAAACGGCAATACCGACCAGGTACCCACTTGAAACTGCTCTTTCGCATGAATCACCTTTGCCCGGTGACCATTTAATTTCAAAGCGCTTAAAGTGCCAGTCGAAGCGTAAATGTCTATACCGGCTCTCATCAGGTCTGCAGCTGCGTTGCCGTGGTCGCCGTGCTCGTGCGATATCAGACATCCAGCAACATCAGACACGCGGAACTTGAGCGCCTTACGAATGTCAGCAAACCGGATGCCTGCCTCCAGAAGCAGGGATGTCTTTCCGTCGGTCACCTGGTATGCATTTCCTGCGGAACTGGAGGCGAGTGGTGTAATCATAATCATCAGAATCCGGGACCCGCGGCAGCGTATTGCTGTTCGAAGTCGAATACAGCTTGTTCTACTTCATTGGCCCGGGTTTGTTTCTCGACCACGGGTTCTTTTCGCGTCTCTTGCTGTGGCGGCACAGGTTCAGAAGTTTCCGCCTGTGTAGGCCGTGAGTCCAAATCAATGGGCTCTGAGTTGGCGTTCTCCGCGATTTCTTGACGGACAATGGTGTAGGTGTCGTCTGTGGCCTCGGAGTGGATCATCTCAACAAAGGCGCTCCCGAAGTCTTTCGGGATTTTCTTTGTCACGTTGTTGCGCATCTTGCGGATAATCATCGCCTCGCGGCTGTGGTACTCAGTCCAAGCCGGGCTAATCCATTGCATCAACTCCGCATCGTCAAGGGAATCCAATCCAAGTTCCTTGGCCTTTTTGAGAACCTCCGCCTTCTTACGCGCAATCTGTAACTTCTGGTCAGGAGTCGCCTTGAACCGGTCTTGGCAAATCCCAAACGTTTCGTTCATCAGATTGTTGTTGATATGTGCAATCAGGTTCTTTGCGACATCATTCCGCTCTGCGATGTAAAACTGGATGGTGTCATCGTTCTGGATAATTGGGTAGACGACGCGTACGACATCCCCTTTCCCCGTGGGCTGCCATTTAGGCGGATGATAGGAAAGACCGTTGAACACTGGATACTCAAAAACATCTCCCTCACGTACCAGCCAGTACGGTGCCACCTTCTTTACGTCTCGTCCGAATCGAGCAAGGATGGCGTCGTTCCCGTCACCCTCGATACCCATTTCGATTTGCTTCTTCCATACGTCCACGTCTCGGCCGTCTTCTTTCTTTTTGACCTTCACGTTGCGGACTTGGAAGAACACCTCTCGCGGGCTGGCAGCGGCATTGAGTTTCAGGGAAGCAATGGTTAATAGGATTTGCGTCAACCCGTTTCGGTCGAGTTGTGGATCCATCCATTCAATCCCTTTTGAATCCAGGACAGCATTGATAGAAGAAATCGCGTTGACGACACATTGTTTGGCATAGCCATCCATGTTCACCCCGTTGCCCGTGAGTTGACGCTCAATCATCGGAGCAAAGGTATCGGTGATCTTGGCTAGAGCCGTTGAAAAATTTTGAGGTGTTCCCAAGTTATATGGCCTCCCTTACTTGAGTCTCATTGGATTCAATGCGTAAAGTTTTATCGGCTTCACTCACATAGAGAGCGATGGTCTGACTTCGAGTTGGAATGAGACTGGTGACAGCTTCGGCATTGTCAACAAAAATGGGTGCTGTCGTGTCGTAGTGCTCAGACAGCGTGTTGATGATGTCGAGCCCCACGTTGATTCGGGCGGCGTTATTCAGGCCGCTTCCGTACGGGACACCATGGTAAAGTGTGTGGCAGGTCTCCTGCAGCCCTCCGTTGATTTGGGTCTCAAACAATTTGAACCGGGCGAACTGAAACTTGCCGTTAATGCGGCTCTCCAGCAGACTTACCTTTGTACGAATGAACTCTTCCGTCATGTACAGTTGCTCCTCAAGGCGCTCATACTCCTGAGTCAATTTGCGCTCCTGTTCACCCAGTTGTGCAATCCGTTCATCCAGTGCAGCCACTTGAGTGAAAGAAGCTTTCTGAGCCTCCACTGCCCGAAGCTCCGAGCGCAGGTCCATCAGCATCAACCGCACACGGTCAAGGTTTGTCTGAACCGATTCCCGCAGGCTCTGCAATGTAGAGCTAACACTTTCATATTCGGCCTGTTTGGCGATGTAATCAGGATGGGTAGAAACATCCTGCACCTTGGTTTGCAACCCTTCCAACTCTCGCTTTGCTTGCTCCAATAGGAGAACTTCGGTTTCGCGCTCACTGGTTTTCTTAGTGATGGAATTCTGCAGTCTTTCGTTTTCCTGTTCCAACTGGTGAACTTCAGCCATCAATCGTTTGCCCGTCGCACTGATTCGTCCCTCTAGTT
>DAHWFY010000021.1 GCA_027336365.1 Bacillota bacterium
TTGGTGGGCAGTCACTGGATTGGTCCGTTTCATTCGTTCAGAAGTTTCGTGAAAGACCTTATTCACCAGAGTGGACGATAACTGTCCGGACGCCTCTGTGGCAAAAAATCGTTCCGTCTCCGATGCCCCCGAACGGAATTCTTGCCGATAACTCCATAAGAGGGGATAGAGTTTTTCAGCCAGGGGAACTATTCTATCTTTGTTTCCCTTGCCTTGACGGACAAGAATTTGCCGATGCGCAAAATCCACGTCCCCCATCGTCAAATGGAGGCATTCCGCAATGCGAAGCCCCGAATAATACAAGGTCCAGGCCACCATCTGCATCAAGGGACGCTCAATGTGTCGGATGAACGATTCCAGTTCCTGTGTGTCGGGGATTCTGCGCTCAGGCCGCGAATATCGGATGGACTCCAAGGGTTCGGCAATGTTGTGCGGACAGATTCCTTTGCGCGTGCAAAAACGGAAAAAGCTGCGAAACCCGTACAGAATGCGATTGTAGGTCCCCGCCTTCAAATGACGTTCTAATTTAATGTATTGAAGATACGCCTCTAAGTCCTCTGTTTGGGTTTGCTCCACTATCCAGCCCACGTTGGCATGGGCCTCGTAATAGCGCTGGTATCCCAGCAAATCCGATTGATACCCAATCAACGTTTTCTGAGACCGTTCATGCTGCAATAGATAGGCCATGAATTGTTCAATCGCTTCGTTGCCGGTCATTGGATTTTCCTCTTTCCGATAAAATGGTTTCTGGAAATTTATTTCTTACGAAATACAGACTCTATCATCTTTTTCTATTTTAATCATATCTTTTTATGTTGTCTATATCATATCTTATAATAAATTAAGCCGATTATTACTACAATTAGCGACTTTAAATTTGATTATGGGATTTAATAGTATATTATTTGACCTTATTTATTGGAAATCTGGCATCTCTACATCGAATGGACCATAATAAAGTGGAATTTGCATTGAAGTGTATGCATTTCGTGGGTTTATCACGAAGGGAGGAACCCAGATGTCGCGGGCCAAAG
The DNA here is from genome assembly GCA_027336365.1 of Bacillota bacterium. Lineage (GTDB taxonomy): Bacteria > Bacillota > Bacilli > Alicyclobacillales > Alicyclobacillaceae > QXHL01. The sequence goes on from DAHWFY010000021.1 coordinate 1,035, forward strand.
CGGGGGACTTGCCAGATCCCAAAGAGTTACCGATGATTCGTGAATGGTTACAGAAATCCCGTATTCGTTCTGGGATGAGTCGGTTGGAATTTGCCCAACAAATGGGGATCTCCGCCAATTACTATGGTCAAGTGGAATCGGGCAGCAAGCGTCCCTCGGGAGCTTTCCTGCGAAAAATTGCCGACAGTCTGGGAGCGATGCAAACCCTGCGCGCCATTGCGCCGTCCATTGCGTTTGCTCCAGGAGGACATCGGCAATACACTCCCGATGAATCGGAACTCGCCCCCACCTCGACGGTGGAACAAGCGGTGTTGTCTCCTGAGTTTGCCACTTTGTTGGATGCGTTGGGTAAACGGATTCCGGATGGCACCACGACCCTTGAGCGAGTTGATTCCAACGAATTAGAACCCTGGGGCATTTTTACCCATCAGATGGTCCTCTTAGAGGAAATTTCTGCGCGCCATGAGGCGGCAGAAGGGGAGTTGGTCCTGGCGACCTATCACGGGCAGCGGACCTGGGGATTTGTGAACCGTCAAGAGGGGCTCCATTTGATCTCTCCTGGATTCGCGGTAATGGCGGCGCTCCAAGTGGACATGGGGTTGTTTCATCGCATGGGATATGACCATCTGCCCGTGGTCAATCGACTTTGGACAGACCTTACTCCTCCCCTTCGACGGGCTATTCTTATCTTTGAAACCGCCCCGCTGGTAAATTCCAGATTAACCACTCATCCAAGGTACCCTATGTTAACACCCGACAGCCATTTGCCTGTGGATGTGGTTATCCACCAGTTGGTGCATTCTGCATTCGCGGAGGGAACCTTTTTTTCTATGAATTGGAAATCGTGAGCTTCCCTAGCCCACACGACCGTTTTCATATTGCAAAAGGGGTCCCAAATCATTAGGCAGGTAATCACAGCATGGAGGTTGTACCTGCTTACCAAACGCGCCGTAGAGCATCGCGCTTTAGCCCTTAGCATTACCCATATCTCGAAGGAACGGTCCCATGGTCACAATTCCCGTCATCATCTGGCTCAGAGCCGCTCATGCAATAGCCTCTCATGTCGCTGATAGCGGCAACCACAGGGGGGTCGCAATGATCCGCGATGACCCGCAAGGTATCGCGCTCCTTAGATGCCATTTTAGTGCTTAAAGACCGGCTTCCGCTCCTTTTCGGATTTCATAAGACTCATAATAGCCATTGATGGGAGTATAAGGGTCTTTTTATCCCCAAATTTCGAGTCAAGATGGAGCAATAGGAGCTAAGTGGGGATACTCTGCGCACGAGTACGGCTAGAAAAGATTAACCATTCAACCGATGAACTGGACATAGAAGTGATGACAGGTGCCCATGTCGTCCCAACGTTCAAATGAATATGATATCGACCAGGAAAGGGTGGAATGGTGAAATGAAATCGAACAACAACAGAAATTCCACATCGTCTCCAATATCGAAAATCATATTTCATGACAACGGGAAAATAGAACTGTATCGCAAAAAAAATGTGCCAAAAAACGCACTTAATAAAACACTCAATCACATACCCTATCGGCGATTCCAATTGCTTATCAACCCATCCTTCACATTGTGGGAAAACGCAGGGTCCCCGGTGGGATGGAAAGGTGAGGGAATTAGCCGGGAAGATGATGTCACGAATACTCACAACGGGAAGTCCGCCCTACGCATGACTGCTGGTTCATATATTTATCAATATATCTCATACGGACTCTCATCCAATGTTTTATATTTAGCAACCATACATGCGAGAGTGAGCACGAAAAATTTGAATGTACCTCTTGTCGCGAATATTCAATTTTTCAATGATCTGGGTGCTCAACTCGGGTATACAACTCAAATTATCTTGGACCATACCACAATCGACACCCATGATCATGAATTTAAAGTGTCTGCCGAAGCACCGAAAGGAACTAAGACTGCAAGCTTCAAATTATCTGTGGAAACATCGGACGGTGCTGACAACGGGAAGAGCTATCTGATAGACGAGGTCACATTTACGCAATATTAATTCATTTGGCACTTGCATACAGCCAGATGAAGGTCGATCCGCAGGTTAAATGGGCAATCACATGAGAATGAGAGACCCTCGGACTTTAGCTGTCCGAGAGTTTCTCATTCTCTGCTTGTGATGTCCCATCCAACTTTTTCTTGTCCCTGTTTTCGGATCCTATTGCCGGGCACTGCGGTCTGAATTCATGGGAGCAGGGATAAAGTACGTCACTGCTGCTGAGTCAGGGTGGCATCTGTGGCTTGAACGACGCCCGTCTCCATCTGTCCCGTCAGTTGGTTGGCAAACTGGATGGTGTACCCGCCGTTGCTCGGCTGCGGTTGATTACAGACCACAAAGTCTCCGCTGTGCAGGGTTGCCACCACCTGACTGGGGCTTCCAGGGCTGTATACAGGGACAGAAGTTTGGCTGGTGCTGGGATTGGGTACTTGCAAACGGTACATATTGGACATCTGGATACTCGGAGCCTCCACCCAACCATATCCCACCACATGATACCATTCCATCACCAGCCCATTGGCCATGGCCTCCTGAATCTGGTCCACCTGCACGGGGGTGCCCACAGGAATCGTGGGTTGACTGGGGAAGATCTGCTGCCACATAGAGTAACTCCACACCCCGGTGACAGGCAGGCCCTGTTGCTGCTGATACTGCTTCACTGCGGTCTCCGTGAGCGGTCCAAATTGACCATCTAGAGTCAGGCCAGCGTTAATCTTCTGGTTGAGGAACTGCTGCAGGGTCACCACGCTATCCCCAAAACTCCCATTTTGCAGCGGAGCGAAAAACTGCTGAGCGTCTCCGGTCCAGGGACTGCTAAAATAGGGAACCCCGGAGTAATAAGAGTTGCTCTGCACCACTCCTTGGCCACCGTTCAGGTAATAGACGGGTTCCACGGTACTCTGAGGAGCAGGGGCCGGCGAATTGGGACCCAGGTATTGTTGATAACTGGCCACCGTATCTCCTTGTGCCGCAGCCAATTGGGACATCAACTGGGCAATCGAGTGATGCCAAGTGGTGTCTGTGGCGTAATTGACGTTCATGCCGCGCAAAGTGGGAGCCACGAACTCGGCACCTCCAGGATCCAGATAGTTGGTGCGTACCGTCCAGGCCTCAAAGCGAATGGCGTAGTCGTTGCTGGGAAACAGTCCGGCGTCGTTCCCTGGGTTAGAGTCATACGCTCCATAGCCAAAAAGGTTGTTCTTGGCCAGGGCAATTTGGCTTTTCCCCCAGTAGCTCTCCAGAATTGCGTGAGATACCAAGTAGTTGGCATCCACCCCATAGGTGTTCTGCGCCGTCATGAAGGAACTGCCAAGCCCGGTCATGGGGGAGTTGTTGGCCTGCAGATACTGATTGATGGTGTCTGTGTTGATATCTGCCGGAGCGGGAAAACGTAGGTCCACTTTACCAAAGGTGGCATGAGTCGTGGTTGCCTGGGACGTCGAATCCGTCGTTGGCTGGGGAGTCGGCTGAGGCGTTGAATCCGTCACTGGAGATGGCGTCGAATTCGATGGAGTCAGTTGCCATAGAGTGCCATTCCAGGTAGAGTTCAAACCAATCCGCTGCAATACCTCCTGGAGGTACCAAATGGGTACATAGGTGGTGGGCTGTTTCGACATGGGGTCTGTGTAAACAATGCTGTTGAGGGCGACGACAGGTTGTCCATTGATTTCAATGGTAGTGTTGTTAGCGGCCGTATTGGGAGCCGTCAGATTGGACAGGTTCACCTGAAAAGTGGACGGTACGGTGAGATTCCACAGTTGACCACTCCAACTGCTCTGAATCCCGCCTATCTTCTGCAGAATGCTCATCAGGTAGTAAATCGGCATGTAGGTGGTCTCATAGCCACTGTCCATAGCCACCAGACCATAAGCCTGGGAGCGCACGGGAGAGCTTGTCCCAGTTCCCTGGTACTGAATCGTTTTCAGTCCCATGGGGTATGTCGTAGCATTGCTTGGTGTGGAGGTCGATTCGCTCACAGGCAGGTTCCCACTCCCCTGAGCGTTGTTTTGCACGTTATTGCCACTGACAGCATTCGCATTTCCCGAAGAAGTCGTCGGGGTGGCAGAATCCGTAGCCGCATGAGCCACAGAGCACTGAGTGAACAAGGCGATGGCGGCGGGTAACGATGCAATCATCAATCCACGTCTCATTTGCAACCTCAGCTTTCTCCATGAGTATTGAGTCCGGGTCCAATCGGTGAAACAAAGCAACAAAAAGCAGCAAAAGGCAACGAAAGGCAACGAAAGGTAACGAAATGAAGACCGTGAATTGGTGCGTCCGGTCCCAATCGGCGAAGGGGTAAAACTTCAGGAGGAAAAATGAAAACTATTGAGAATCTCCTGTGCTACAGACTGGTCTGCCACAGGCAATAGCACCTCTACGTAGCCATAGCCACTGGCGTTGGAACTCACCGTCAGCAACCCCCACCCGGTGTTGGGATTTCCCTGTTTGGTGAACTGGTAGGTTGCGGTCAATCCTTGATTGGACAGGGTGATGTTTGTGGCGTTCTGTTCCGGAATGGGTTGTTTAGGGTCCGGCTTGCCATTGACCATGTAGCACCCCACACAGGCCGACTTAACCAGCACCACCTTCTGGTTGGCGTCTTGTGGATTCACAAACTGCCACCCTCCGTAGTTGCCCCCCGTAATACGGGAACTTGTCCAACCAGCAGGGACTTGGGCAGACAAGCCCGTGCCCTGAGTGTCCTGAAAGGACTGCAATTGCAACGGGGCGGTGGTCCCGCTTGTCGTATTGTTGGTTGTATTGGTACTGTTGGCCGGGGTGGCACCGGTGACGTTGACGGTGGTTTGATTCGGACTCGAACCGACCGCGGACGGGCTGCCCGGTCCACAGGCCACCGCGAATACCAGCAGTCCACTGGTGGCAAGGACGGTGGGGATAAAACGCTTCATCTGTCTTTCACCCTTTTTGTACTTGGCATAAGAGATTCAATCTCAGCGATGGGAGTTGCACATCCGCGAAAGGATACAGAACAAATCTTTGCAAAACGATTGTAACCTGGACGAAAGCGGCAAACAATGCGCAAAATCCACATGATTTCGCAGCATAGAACAGGAAACCCAAGAATTTTCGCAAATTCCTGTACACAATGATAAATAGACGATAACCAAGGCAACCGTGTTACCGCGTAGCTACGCAAGTTTCTGTGCCCCGGGTCCGAGTGAGGTCTTACGTCGATTCCTTTTCATTCTGCCCTAAGATTCGACATCTTTCAAGACTACGAATATCGAAAAGGCCACAAAAGACCTTGGTATGATTGGCCCCAGCAGCGGTTTACCAGAATTTCGGCAGGAGATCTAACTTTTACGGCGAAACATTTGAGGTGCTTCCGTCGTCTCTATTAAGTGCGTGTAAGTGCGTGTAAGTGCGTGTCCGAAACATCCATGGCCTGACGGTCACCACCCATGTGACATCCTCTATCATTTGCAAGTTTCTATCATCTCTAGGATTGATATTAGGAGGTCCCCATGAAATCACTGTCCTCTCGATTTTTGTTAACTATTTCCATTGCGACAGTAGGCACTCTGATGGCTGCCAGCGTCGTCCCTGACCCAGCCATGGCGGCACAAACGGGTACCACCAACTGGGCCCGCAATGCGCAGATTCAATGGACCCCAGTGGGCCCAGCCGATGCAGCCTTTCAGGCCTCGGAGCAAGCCTATTCGACGCCACTCATTAGTGCTCATTCCTGGCACGGATTTTTGCGGGAGGTGGGACGGGTCATCACCATACGGTTGCCCCAACCCATCCCCCTCGGCCAGGTCTCCATGCAGTTTCTGCAGAATAATGCATCTGGTATTACATTTCCCAGATACATGCAGGTGGCAGCCAAGGTAAACGGTCAGTGGTCCGCTCTTGGAGATGCCTACTCCGCCGTACCACGGACAGACAGGCGCAACACGGTGCAGACATTCTCCGTGCCGGGTCAGGGCGTCATGACTCAAGAGGTGCGCATCCACTTTCCGGTGGGTGTGTGGGTGTTTGCCCGGAATTTGACTCTCACTCAGACAACCTCAACCACTGGCAGCACCCAGCCCACAGTAGGCAGTTTGTCCCTGTCCGGCAACACTACCCCGTCTGCCATGAGTTCTCCTCCCAATCTGGGTCCTCTGACCCCCAACAGTTTGGGTGCGCATGGTATCCACAACATGCTACTGGTGTATTTCGGTGATAACGCTGGCCAGACCGCAACCTGGAGCCCGTCCGACTTTACCCCCATGCTGGCCTATCAATCTCCCACTGGATCCCTGAGTGGACGGATGTTTGACACCATGCTGTTTGGTCCCTATGGCACTCTTACGGCTTCGCAAAATGATTGGCAAACTTACTTACAAAACTTATTTGCCAGTGGTCAGCAACTGAATGCCTTGAACACTGCAGCGGGTCAGGTAAACGCCACCCTCAACACCCCAGGTTACCAGGAGAAAGTGGTGATTGCCCTGCCCTATCCCGGATTTGGTCACGGCGTCTGGGGCAACCTCAATGGTCACCCCATCAACCTGTCCGGGTCTCTCCAAGACCCCAACGCCTTGCACGCTCGGGAGGCGGCCGTGGATTGGTTTATACAGCAGTTTCTGATCCAATGGCAGGCTGCGCACTTCAATAATCTGCAGTTGACCGGATTTTACTGGAACCAGGAGACCGTCCGTGCCCCAGTGCCCAGCGAAAAACAGTTGATTGCACATACCGCCCAAACGACTCAAGCAAACGGGCTCCCGCTGTTTTGGATCCCAACCTACGATGGTCAACAGGCCACGCGTTGGCAGTCCCTCGGCTTCGATGCGGCTTGGCTGCAACCCAACTTCATTGAAGCCGGGTTGTCCGCCAACCCGGCTCGCCTCACGGGAGCGGAGCAACTGGCCCAGAAATATGGCATGGGCCTAGAGGTAGAATTGCAGTCAAACAGCGTGTTCAATCCAGCATACCGATATTTATACCAGGAAACCTTGGACCAGTTTTCCCAGGCGGGCTATGGCCCTAACGTGTCCCATGCTTTCTACGCCGGAGTGAAACTGTTGGTGGATGCAGCCGACAGCAGTGATCCAAACATTCGCGCGATTTACGACGAAACCTATCAATTTTTGTCCCAACCTTAAAGAAGTTGTCCTCGAAACGAAGAAATCTCAGGTGTTTTAGCCGCAAATACAGAAGGGAGTAGCCCGAATTGAACTCTGCTAAGCGTAAGCAAGCCGCCACTCGGCAAGGTCTCGGGTGGCTCACTGCGGTCATCATCCTGGCGGGACATGCGGGTATGGCGTCCGCACAAACCACCAAGACGACGGTTCAAATCCTCAAACCCACCGTCTCCACCAAGGTATCCACACCTTTCCGTCCCAAGTTCTTAGGAACGGAAGTAGCCGCCGCAGGTAAATCGCTTTCCACACAACCCGGGTTCGTGTTCCAGGGCACCATGTACATTCCCATTTGGTACGTGATGCAGGACCTGAAGAAAATGAACATTCCTTCCACTTGGGATGGACTGCACTGGCACATCACCTTACCCAAGGGCTGGACCGTGCAGGACCCCAAAGTAAGTCCTAAATCGGGATCGGGCAATATTCAAATTTTTCTTAACGGTCATGAGGTCATTGCCGCACCCGGTAAGTTTGCCATTCCTCCCGGCAACCAACAGGTCAGCGCCTTTATGCCCATCTGGTATGTCATGCAAGCACTGAACGCGGCGAAATTTCACTCCACCTGGAATGGGAAACAATGGACCTTAACTGTTCCCAATCCCCGTACAAGCGGTTCTGGATCTACCGGAACAAGCAACCCCGGCGGCACGGGCACTCCCAGTTCTTCAGGGGGATCAAGCGCATCTGGTGGAACCACCCCCACCCCGACGCCCTCTCCTCCGGTATCCACCGCTCCTCAGGCCGGACCGGGGCAAGTGAGTAAGGAAACCTTTGCGGTAGAACTGCTGCAGGCATTGAACATCCCACCCCAGCAAAACGGCTCCTTTGCCGATGTACCCACAGGCAGTGCCGATTTGGGCTATGTGACGGCAGCGGCAAACTCCGGCATCCTACCCGCCGATGGCCCGAACCTGTATGGAGCTGGGGACCAGGTTACCCTCGCCCAAGCCGATTCTGCCATATGGACCGCCTTGGGGATTGGACACGCCAGTGACGAACCCGGCGGATCTCCCAGTGCATGGGGAAATGTGGTGGGTCTCAATCCCACTGGCCTGGCGGTGAATCAGCCTTTGACCCAGACGTCAACGCAAATTCTTCTGCAAAACCTGCACACTCTGGAGCAGAGCTATCGATTGGATGCCAGTGGGGACTTGCATGTAGTTTACCCGGTGGCGGACGAGTTCAACAACACTTTCAGCCAGATGCCCACAGATGTGCTGAATACTCTGTACGCCACACCTACTGACATACAGTCTGCCATCACTCAAACCTACCAGTTTTTTGACAGCATTACGGCTCACCTACAAGGCAGTGACATGGTGGTTTCTCTGCCCAACCCCATGGGCAGTTCTTGGTTTGCTTATGCGGTATCCAGCGGAACTTTGCAGTACAGTCTGGACGGAGGCACCACATGGACAGCGGCGACCGTGCTTGACACCCGCATCCTGTCTGAGCAAGGGCTACCGGACACCTCCACCCTTTTGCTGAAAACCACGGTGGGTTCAGAGTTGTCCATTTCCTATAACCAATTGGCCCCTGCAACCCAAGGCGTAGGTAGCAGTGTGGCCCTCGGAGAAGTACAAATTGAAAACAGTAACAACACCTGGACAGTGCAGCGGGTGGATATAAACGGGTGAATACATTCCATGGCAGTCGTTCATGTCAACGACTCACCTGCGAGTTGGAAGTGAAATCGTTCAACTAAAGTTGAACATCGAAGCTTCGGTGGGGGAGTCTACCCCCACCGAAACAGAGTACGGACTCCCACTTCCACTTGTAGAAGCGGGAGTCTCATGAGTGGATTAAGGGTTGATTTAATACTTGTGATTGTATAGTATTAAAAGAGACTCGGTGGCACTTCTGAAGTCATGGAAGATCTCCGATGAAAATCAAAATTCGATGGAGGCAGATCACGGATGGCTAAATTAGCATTTTGGATTACTGCAGGACCCTCTCTGGCCGATAAGGCACTGGCCAATCTGGTTCTCGCATCACGGCTACAGGAAAATCGTGGCCAGGACGTTGAGGTATATTTCTTTGGCCCGGGTGTTGAACTGGCTGGACACGCGGAGGGACCTGTTGCAGAGGTCTTGGCGACGTTAAAAAATCACTCTGTCCCGGTGGGCGCATGTCCTGCCAACGCCAACCAATATGAGGTTGCAACAGTTCTTACAGAGCAAGGCGTGAAGATGGAACCTGCAGGAGAAGCCTTAGTCCGACTGGTCGAAAAGGGCTATCAAATTATCGGGGTTTAACTGGATTTGACAATGGCTTGACTTGTCTCTGGGTCAAGGAGGTCAGAAGGGGGCAGTTATTCTGCCTCCTTCTCTTGCGAAAATAATGCATTCTGTAATGCGCTCATAAGTAGCATCAACGTTTGCGGGAGGTCCCCATGAAAAGAGAATATGATGTTGTCGTCATTGGCGGAGGTGCGGGCGGATTGCAGGCCGCCATTCATTTGGGCCGTTACCACTGGCGCACGTTGGTGATTGATCGCGGAAAGGGCCGCACATTTTACACCCCGATGTATCACAACTTGCTTGGCTATCCGGATGGAATTTCCGGAGCAGAACTGCTTCGCAAAGGCAAACAACAGGCACTGAAATACGGTGTCGAGTTTTTGATGAAGATTGTCACTGAAATCACGAAAGATGAAGACGGCATGTTCACCCTCACGGCCCAACGGCGCAAAGAGTACCAGGAAAAAACACAGGATCAAACAGATATTGTACGCACACGTAAGATTGTTTTGGCAACGGGAATCATGGATCGGCACCCTGATGTCCCAGACGTGTATCATTGGGCAGGATCTGGCATTTATTACTGCCCAGATTGTGACGGGTATGAGGTTACGGATGAGCGAGTGGTTGTCATTGGAAAAGGCAATGCTGGCCCAGGATTGGCGAACGCTCTGTTGTCCTGGACCCATGACATTGCAGTCGTGAACATTGACCCAACAAATGAGATTAGCGACCACTGGAAAATAACCATGGCAGACCATGACATTCCCATCTACACGGGAGGTATCAAAAAATTCGTAGGAAAAACCAGGGACACGATTGAACAGGTTATTCTGGAAGACACCACCGTCATCCCTTGCAACAAAGTCTTTTCAGCTTTGGGCATGCACAGTGTACACTCCGAACTCGGCAAAAAAATCGGTGTAGAGACATTGGATAACGGACATATCGTTGTCCATCCGCGCACAAAGCAGACCTCGGTAGATGGGGTGTGGGCGGTTGGGGACGTGGTGGCACACTCCCAACAGGTGATGATTGCAATGGGAGAAGGTGCCCAAGCAGCCATCTGGATCAACAAAACTTTACGCAATGAAGGATTGTTCCCTATGCGTAAGCACTGAACTGAGTCCGCTTCAAAAGAGTGAAGATTCCGCTTGAACTGAATTTCCATCTCGCACCGATTCATGATATCTCTAAATATTAGAATCACAGAGATAAAAACCATGCCGCTGTTAGCGGCACCAACAGGGAATGTAAATCTGCGAACCTGTATTTACTGGTTAGGGGGCTCCACATGTCTGGACAGGGAAAAAGCAAAATTCTGCAAGCTCGGTACCACCCCCCAACATCCAATTCAAAATGGATTGCTTTGTTTTGGATTACTCTTGCGGAATTATTTGTCATGAGTGTATGGTTCAGCGCCTCTGCCGTTATCCCGGCCTTGGCTCAGGCTTGGCATATCAAAGGGTCCTCCATCGTGTGGCTGACCTCCGCGGTACAACTGGGATTCGTCCTTGGGGCGTTGACAAGTGCCACTTTTGGACTACCAGACCGAATTCGTCCGCGCTGGATGATGGGATGGGGTGGTTTGGGTGCCAGTCTCAGTACTGCAGGGATCTTACTGTTCCCTCATGGTGGACTCATGCCTTTTATCCTGCGCGGATTGACCGGCGCATTTCTGGCTGTGGTGTATCCGATTGCGGTTCAATGGGTCGCCACCTGGTTCCCCCGTCAGCGAGGGCTCGCGGTCGGTATATTGATTGGAGGACTCACGGTTGGATCCGCGTTGCCCCACCTTTTCGCAGGTCTTCCGATATTGCAGAATTGGCAAGGAGTCATGGCAGGCAGTGCTGTGTTAGCTGGCCTGTCCTGGGTCTTGGTGTTGTGGGTGGTACCGGAAAGCCCTGTCCCCTTTAGCCCTCCAGTGTTCCGGTGGAACACCGTGGGAGCCGTGCTCCGTGATAGACCGGTCATGTTGGCCAATATGGGCTATTGGGGGCACATGTGGGAACTCTATGCCATGTGGACGTGGCTGCCCGGGTTCCTTCTGGCCAGTTGGGGACCGACACTTTCTCGTGTGGCCCTCATCCAACGGGTAGGTTGGGCCAGTTTTACAGCCATTGGACTCACAGGGATACTGGGAGCTCTGGTTGGAGGGTGGCTCGCGGATGAGTGGGGCCGCACCGCAGCCACCATTGCGGCACTGACCGTTAGCGGTACAATGTCCCTGGTAGTCGGTCTCACTTATCGACACAGTATTGGGTTAACCCTACTGGTCATTCTGATTTGGGGATTCAGTGTCATTGCCGACTCGGCTCAGTTTTCTGCGGCCGTAACAGAATTAAGTCCTGCAAATCAACAGGGAAGTGCTCTTACACTGCAAATGGCCGTAGGTTTCTTAATCACAATTGTATCCATTAATTTAGTGGGAATGATTGAACCCGTACTGGGATGGTCGCACGTTTTCACTTTGCTGGCTTTGGGTCCTCTGGCAGGTATTGGAGCCATGATGCGACTGCGTGTCCGTCCAGAATCCACGCAAATGTCAAACGGCAAACGTTAGGTGGAAAGAAAATCTCAATAGACACACTGACATATCCCCCCACCGTGGATACAGTTCAATTTGATATACTATTCTCAGGATGAAATCTGTACAACGCTTGTCAAACAACACTGAAATGCATTCAATCATGGGGTTGTCAAGGGAGGTTGTGCCCATGCGGTCTTGGAAAGAAATTCCTTGCCCCATCCAACGCACAGCCATGGTTTTTGCCGACGTCTATACCATTATGATTATCCGTGACTTGATGGCGGGGCCGCTGCGATTTACGCAATTGGCCGAGTCGGGAATTAATCCTCGCACCTTAACGGAGCGACTGAAAGCGCTGGTTGACAATGAGGTCTTGGTTCGTCACGTTTACGCGGAACGGCCTCCCCGCGTGGAGTATTCGTTGACTGAGAAAGGTCTTGCATTAATTCCAGTCCTTAAAGCCCTGCAAACATTTGGTGAACGATGGATGCCCGGACCAGAAGCCTCGCCAGATCTATGTGAGGACGAGACATTACTGTCACCCAGATCAACTCTCGACACGAATGACAGAAAGGTGACGTAAGAGGTTATCCGGAAAGGGGTCAGCACTCCCCAGCGCATTCCTTCGTCGTCGCCATGAATGTCTACTCCAAGTTTGAGTGACGCTTCACGGCACTTTCATTGGATTGGTGACGTATACTAGCAAACTCGAGACATACTGCATCCAATGCCAAATGAACGGTTTGGTCAAATAAAGACCCCAAGGGTTGCACAGAAGCAGCCTCTCCTGCGGTTCTATATTTTGTGGCCGCTTGAATGGGAAGCAGCATGTCGCTCACCTTTGCCAAGGGTGAGTCTGGGTCTGTGGTAATACTCATCACAAAACAGGCCATCTGATGCGCTTTATTCGCCTTATCCACAACACCGGACGTTGTCCCAGAACCCGATATGGCAATGACCATATCGCCGTTCTCAATGGGCGGTGTGATGGTTTCCCCCACCACAAATACGCTTGCTCCAAGATGCATCAACCGCATGGCAAACGCTTTTGCCATAAGCCCTGAACGGCCCTCGCCAACCAAGAAAATTCGTCCCTGATGACGATGCAACTTCAACGCCATATCGTGTATCCATTCAGTTTTCACGGAAGACAATACAGACTCTATCTCACTCAAAATGACTTGCAAAGCTTCCATGTTCACTCATTCCTTCCCCCATAAAATAATCATCATGCTTGCATGATGGAACGAAACGCAGTTGCCTTGGCATAAGGATTTGTGGCTTGCGTAATTTCAGAACCAACGACACAGATTTCAACGGGAAGGCGTTTCAAGGCGGGAATCTGATGCAAAGTAATACCCCCAGCCACAGCAACCCGGTTTATATGGGGATAATGTTCATAGAATTGTTGCACCTTTGCTAAAATTTTTGCCTGGTCCTCGTCCTTAGGTAGATGAATACAATAGAGAGCCTGATCTAAGCTGTTCAACTGAGCCATCTTCGTATCATCCGTTTCCAGCAGGTCAATCATCAAGTCTCGTTTCCATTTCCTGGTGACGTCATAGCACGCCAATATCGTTGCCAGCGGAGCAACTCCCATCACTGTAGCAATGTGAGATCCTGCGGCAAATGCAGACTCGAATTCATAGGCGCCTTCATCCATCGTTTTAATGTCCGCCAAGAGAGTGACATCAGGCACCACGCGGTGAATTTCGCGCACAATCCCCATCCCATAATCCTTGATGAGGGAAGTGCCAATTTCCAAAATATCTACCACATGCTTTATTTGTTGTGCCAATTCAATGGCTTGCTGGGATGAAATCCGATCCAAAGCAACCTGTAACTTCATTTTTCTCACCTCAATGTGCTGCATGTTCTTGAAGAAAAGTGTTAAGAGTTGTCCGAGTTGGCAGTCCTTCGTTGTCGCCTCTCACCATGACCTGCATCGCTCCGATGGCATTCGCCTCAAGAACTGCGTCTTGTATGCAAAGTCCGTTCACCAAACCACTGATGACCCCCACGGCAAATCCATCCCCCGCTCCTACGGTGTCCACAATGTCATTGATCGGAAAGCCAGGAACGTAGCCTTGTTCGTTGTTATAGTCAATATAGGCTCCCATAGGTCCTAACTTCACCACAACCCCCTTCACACCGAGTCCGTGGTAAAAGTGTGCAATTTCCTTCTCGCCGGACAATCCAGTCAATAGATGCCCCTCTTCAATTCCAGGAAGAACGATATCGCACAAAGATGCGGCCTTGTTCACCGTTGACACCATGTTCACATGGCTGGACCAAAGGGAGGGGCGTAGATTCGGATCGAATGTTAAGAATACATTTGCAGCCTTTGCACGTTCAATCAACGCAAATGTCACCTCGCGCGACTCGTCAGATATGGCGAGCGGAATTCCTGTGATATGCACATGATTAACCTTGGTAAAATCAATCCGTTCAAGCGCGTCTGCCGTCAAATGAGATGCCGCCGAATTTTTTCTGAAATAAACCACTTCCGGATCTTCATGCAATGCTCTCGATTTCAATTGAAACCCTGTAGAATGGTGCATATCGAATGTTATTGCAGAGGTATCCACCCCTGCATCGCCCAGAAAATTATGGATATATCTCCCGAGAGGGTCTTCTCCAAGTCTTGTGATATAAATCACCTCGTGACCCAGACGACGAAGACCAATGCTCACATTCAGTTCGGCCCCTGCGATATACCTCGTGTAGTGGTTTGCCAGTTCCAACGGCCCGGGTTCATCGGCAACAAACATAACCATGGGTTCCCCCAATGTAACCACACGACTCATCTCGTCACGTCCTTTTCTACGATGTCATTCATCCATTTCACGGCCCTCATAGGGCTCACGGTATATACCAGCATCCACTGAAAGATCTGCGGATTATAGTTAATTCCAGCGGCCAGTCTTGAAAATTGAACGGCTCCAATTTCCTCCTGTATCCGTGTTTGATTCCTGCGCATAGTTCGTCTGGGCAACCCTTTATTTTTATTGAAACATTCACTTTTGCGGGCATGGTAGTACTCGTGCCACAATACCACGGCTTCGACATCGACCTGACCCACAATATCCAATAATTGATAATTAAAAATAAACTTTTTTACCCTTTCAACGGCATTCTTTGATTGTTCGACAGTCCGAGAACCAGGGACAAATACTGCAAAGTGGATGAAGTGCTCATCCAGTAATCCGCTTTGTGCGTCCACTACCGTGACACCGATTCGATCCAATTCCAGTTGGGGATTTGCACCTCGACCCAGGTGTTTTAAGGTGTTCCAACAATTTTTTGCATCCAGAAGAGCAAAGGATATGAGTTCAGTGATACTCCCATCCAGCCTAATTTTAGATTTTCGTAAATCGGCCTTAACCCATCTATCCTCTGGTACAGCGAGAAGTTCCCGAACATACGACGATGCAAGGTCAATTTCAGCATTAGATGTCATTTTTACCGCCTACCAAGAGAAGAGTTGCATTCTCACTCACGTCCAAAAGCTCCGTCCGCAACACTTTTTCAATCTGCTCCAAACTAGAAATTCCAGAATAGTCCAACAGGTGTGCTCCAAGAATAACAAACAGGTCTGGAGTCACCATGATGTCGTTACGGTAGACCATGCAGGCATTCCACAACTTCTCAAGATGCTCACGGACACTTGCCACATCACACTCCAGCACAATGCCATCACGACGCTGGAGTTTGATAAATCCTTTTTTGTCCACCACGCGCAGAATGTTTCTTCCCGATTGCGTAACTGAAAAAATATAATAGCCCGTATTTGATGTCACCAATTGAACATCACCCGGAGACACGTTCATCGATTCGGCGGCTAATGTCATCGCTTCTTCAACCGTACATTCTTTCAGCAGGTCTGTCGTTTTTACTTCCGTTGATCCAGTGGCAATCGCGGTAACTTTTTGCGTCTGGGGGTCAATCTCGATGTGTACCTCGACACTTTCAGGAATCGCACCATTGCTGATGGCCATTTCAGAAACTTCCCTTTTGATTTTTGCAATATCGCTGGCACTTGGATTGGGAAGGACTCGTTCCACTACATCCCTCACCATGGCAAGCGCAACGCCAATCGACGAAATAACCTCTGCATTTTCCGGAATTTGATAACTAAGCTTCATAGTCTGCGCCGTAAACGGAAGGAGTGCTGCCGCCCCACCGCCCACCCCAACTAAGACCATTTGGTCTGATTCCAGTCGATAGCGCCCAGCGAGTTCTTCAATCACGGCAGTGATTTTTTCAGTAGACTTCTGTAGTATTTGTCGTGCGGTCTCTTCCACCGATAAATTCAGCAGATCTGCTAAAGGTTGCATCGCTTTTATACAGGCATCCCTATTCCCATACGCATAATGCGAGGAATCTACCAGACCCAGTGCATTGGCAGCACAGGTGTTGGTAATGGCGACGCGAGTTCCTGTTTCACTCTTAATAGCGATATAGTCGGCTGGATCATCAAGTTTCGGCTGAACAAATTCAACAGAAGGGCTGACAAGATCAACCGGATCTGTGAAAGCCGCATAGGAAAGACCCGCGATGTGCGCGCTACGAGGTCCAACATCTACAATTCTCCCTCCAGAAACCCGTACCATGCTTCCTCCGGCCACACCCAAGACTCGGACATCCAAAGAAGTAATAAAGGTTCGATGTCCTCCCACAACCGAGTAGTCCACGGTGGGACGGCCGTTTTTAATCACCCCAATGTTGGTACTTGTTCCTCCAACCTCAAAGTAAACCCCATTGGAAGCTCGCAGATACATCAATGAGCCAACCACACTGGCTGCTGGGCCAGAGAGCATCGTCAAAATGGGGCGTTTTTTCATTTCTTCAACTTCCATGACACCGCCGTCTCCTCGCATCATCATGAGAGGGACATGAATCCCGGCTCGACGTACACTTTCTTGCGTGCGAGAAGCAGTTTCTAACATTTTCGGCAAAATACTCGCATTGATGGTTGCAGTTCGAGTACGGACAGTTAACCCGTACAACTTACTTATATCTGACGCAACGGTACAAGGAAGGTTCAACTCTTGCGAAACTTGCTGTACCATCATTTCCTCTTCATGGCTGTCGACGCCGAAGGCTTTGCTGGCTACTACGACCTCTGCTCCCTGCAGCTTTAATGACTCCAGAGCGCTCCGAATCACTGAGGGATTCAGTTGGCTCATCTTTAAGTAGGAGTGAAAGGTATGAATAAACTTTCCCGTGCCCAGAGGAATATCTCCAATACGGGTTTGACGTTTCGCCAACACACCTTCCAGTCCACCTTTGCCAATGCCTAAGATGCCAACGCTCGCAACGTCTCCTTCTAAGAGGGCATTTGTAGCCTGAGTGGTACTATGTGCAATAAAAATTACTTCTTCTGGATGAATACCGTTTTCATCAAGGCACTTGTGAAATGCCTCAACAATCCCCTCCGCAACACCAAATTCATGGTCATGTGTTGTCATGACACTGGCCTTACCCACAATTTCATGAGTTTCATTGTCAATTGCAACAGCCTTTGTGTGTGTCCCTCCCACATCTATACCTACACGTACCATTCGTTTTATCATCATTAAGCCGTCTCCTTCTCTCGAACGTGCCATCGTGCTCTCTGTACGTCGGCACCACATCTCCCATGGGCACCGACGTACAGGTTGCTAGGACAACCCTACGAGAACATCCTCACCGCGATGATTTCATTCACAAGGACCACAATCCATGCCCAAAAGACTCCCGTCTTCAAGAACTCTTTGATAGACAGCTTCGTATAATTAATGGCCCACAAGTTCCATGACTGTGTTGCGTCGGCGGAAATTGCCATGGCTATGGTCGGGATATAGACCAGAGGCAGTAGCACCTCCGGTGCAAACAAGTTCAGGCTGGATAGAATGGCGACGGTGGCACTGCCAGCACCCCACACCATCAGTGGTCCACGAAACAGCGCCAATGGAGCAGCAATTCCAAACACAAGAGCCAAAGTCATGGCACTGTGTGGAATCAACGGTCCAATTAAAGGATTAAAAATGTGTGCATCCAGCCCTGCTGCTTTGCCGAACATCGCTAGCATGAACAGCAT
Organism: Bacillota bacterium; assembly: GCA_027336365.1. GTDB lineage: Bacteria > Bacillota > Bacilli > Alicyclobacillales > Alicyclobacillaceae > QXHL01. The sequence continues at coordinate 19,069 of DAHWFY010000021.1, forward strand.
GCCCAGCAGAAGCCCAACATCGGCAACTCCATCGTAAAAAGTCTTCTGAATTACGCTGACAGCCTCTTTTGGGTGGAAAAACTTCCCTGTCAATAACAGTGCCAAAATGATGGCCAACAGAATAGCTGGAACTGGCTGCCAACCGAAGGCAATCGCCATTAACACTGGCACGATGGGCACAATAAAAGAAATTACGGGAACATCTGCAGATGGAGATTCGTTGGGTGCTGCCCAAGCGTGCTGCAATTTACTCGGACGTAAATTGAATATCAGCATGGCAATGATAAATATGAGTTGAATTCCCATTGCGACAAACCCAAAGTGTATCCATGAAGGACCGTACTTGACAGATGGAAAAAAGAGTTGGACTTGCTTGAACAAAACAACGTTCACATACATACCCGCACCGACAGACAGAGTAAAGGATGAAGCTGCAACCCGTTTCGATACACCTAATGATAAGAGGATAGGTAGAATAACCACACCAATCGCAATCACCGCACCGACTCCAAATGCGCTGGTGAAAATTAAACTGGTCACGATAGAAAGCAACATGGTGACAACCAGAGGTTTGTCTCCACCGAGCTCTACTGTTTTGCGGATGATGGAGCCTGCAATGCCAGTGTCCACAATCACGCGCCCAAACCAACTGCCGAATATCACCACAAGGGCGGTCACTGCATAACTTTCGGCGCCCTTCTCAATGACTGTATTGACAGCCGTTTCATAAGGAATACCGCCAATCAAAATCCACAGAATCGCCATGATGAAAAAACCAATCATCAAGTTCCCGCCCTTGACTGCGTAATAGATCAGCCCAAAATAGGTCAGGAGTAAAAGAATTCCTAAGACTAAACTCATAATACTCTCCCCCCATCAAACATTGTTGTGACTTCGCGTCAGTGCATCATTGAGAGTTCTTGCTGGTATTCCTATGCGTCTATAAGTGCGTGTCCGGAACAGGGCCCGTTAGACCCAAACAATGCGAGAAGGCTTCCCCACAATACGCATAAGGTCTGCTCCCCAGTGGGGAGCGTTTAGACCGGACGAAAACCTCGTGCCGTACGTTTTCAGTACGTGCAGAAGCATTTTGAGCGATAATGATGCAATGCGTTGGGGAGTTCTGACCCCTTTCCGGACAACCTCTTTAAGCATCACCTCCTTCAGAGGTATCCTGCCAATTCCACAAGTACACTCCTGTCATTCTTGCACCTTCACCAACCAATCAATCCCAGCCCTCAACAGGTCAAGTGGATGGTCTCCACATGGATACTCCAGGGCAACAAATTTCTCTTTGGGTAATTGCCGAAAGACTTCTTGTAAAGGAAGCTCCCCAGTTCCCACCGGCACGGCAGTGGGAACTCCATCCGTAAAGAGGACATCCTTGACGTGAATATACTGGACAAAATGCCTTAACTGCGTCGCGTTCCATACGGGGTCCTCTTCCACCCATGCCCAGTTCCCAACATCAAAAGTGAAAAACAGGGGAATCGAATTCTCCTCGCAACTGCGCAAAAAGGCTAACTGAGCATCCAGTGAGCCATCACGTGAAGTCTGATCATTCTCCACAGTCAGAAATCCAGGGTAACTTTCTGTAAAATGTCTCATCATTCGCATGTCACTCTCACTCCACCGCTCGAAATCCCCACGTGTCCATTTCACGCCGACGGCTGCAAGTTCATGCGCCTTTGCCAAAGTGTCTTTAACCATCTGAATATCCAACTGTCCATTTCGAAACAGCCTTCGGGGAACTGAGTACAATAACGTAACCCCGAGCCGCTCCGCTTCTTTTCTTGTTTCAATCCAGTCAGCTTGATCACAAAAGTACTCATGCCTAACTTCCACATATTCGATCCCGATTTGAACCAAATCCTCAAAAAATTCAAATTGCCTTAGTCCCCCTTGAATTTGGTTTGCAAATGCAATGGTGTTAACAACAATCTGCCGTTTTTTCATAGTACCTCCCATGGAAATGTTGTACGGAAGCGCTTCCGTAATCGTTAAGAGAATTGATACGGCTGTTCAATTGAACAGTCCTATCGCATTTAACGGTTTCACTCATCGGTTCCGTTTACCGGTACACTTAAAAGTAAAATTATCAGTCGTCTTACAAAATAACATCAATCAACTTTTGGGATGCAGCACCGTGGATCCACGAATGACAAGTTCCGAAGGAAGCTCCACCAACTTAGGCTTAAATCGTCGGTTACTTAGAATTTGCTGAATGAGTCGTTTCGACGCCTCAATCCCCACCCTGTACGAGGGCTGAGATATGACTGTAATTCCAGGTGGAATTACGGCCGCCCACCCCCAATCATCATACCCACACAAACCAATATCCGTGGGCATGGTAAGTTTCAGGCGAGTGATTGCTTGGACAACACTCAAAAGCGTAACGCCATTTACGGCAAACACCGCACTGGGGCCCACACCATTCAGCAAAAAAGTGTTCAGTTCCCGTACAACAGATTCAATGTCCGCTGGTTCAATCACATAGACCCAGTCATCACCCTGAATATCATAGAGGTCTCGACACGCCTGTAAGAAGGCTTGGTATCTTGTGTAACGCGTTTGAATTTCTGAAACATCTTGAGTGAAAAATGCAACTCTCCGGAACCCCTCTTGATGAAGATGTTGCACAGTATCATACGTCATTTGGAAATTGTTGCTTGTAACCGTGTCAAAGTCCAGGTGTTCAAGAGGGCGATCCGCCAAAACGATGGGAACTCCTTGTTCTCTTAACTCCAATAAGAAGTCATTATGTTTCCCAGTGACATTCACGATAAGCCCCTCAACCCTATTGTCCATTAACGCTTGGATATACTCTCGCTCTTTTGCAGGGTCGTTATCCGTGTTCACAATGATGGTTTGAAATCCATTCTGCTTGCAGTGATCTCCAATCCCTTTTACCAGGATGGAGGAAAATGGGCTGCTGATGTCTGCCACCAATACTCCAATCAGACCACTTCGCTTCGATTTCAATCCACGAGCCAGGTTATTGGGTCTGTATTCCAGTTCTTCAATGACTGTTTGAATCCGTTTTCTGGTTTCCGCCGACATAAACTCAAAGCGCCCATTCAAATATCTCGATACTGTCGTTTTGGATACTTGTGCACTCTGAGCTACCTGGGCGATAGTTGGCTTATCAGATCTCATCTCTATAAATCTCCCCATGGTGCCGTTTTCAGCGGCATGAGGATCTAATCAAGAATAGCCGCTGATTAAAAGTAGAAACCAGTTAACGAAACCGGTAAACATGTCTTAAATTGATTTTAATCGTGTCGACGGTCTCTGTCAAGACTTCGCTGTGGTGCATTCACCGCAATCTCAACATAACTCGCGGATCACAACGAACCAACCCGGCTGTTTCTAAGAATTCGTGTGATGATGGCTGCAATGGGAAGCCCCAGGCAAGTCATCGCAAATAACACGGGTGCGACAAACAATATGAAATCCCGCACGTAGACGTTATCGGGAAGTAAGTAGGTGCTGCCAGCCCATAACGCCGCAGCACCACTCCAAGATATGTGCTGCAAGGAGGCAAACCCAAACACTTCCTTCACGGCTGATAGACCCGTGAAAGTCAGTACGCTCAATTTCAGAGTCATTGCCGCAACGAGACCCATGACATAAATCGTGTCCAATCGTTCGATGTTCGCTCCAATCCGAATGGAACGAATCACATCAAGAATTGGAAAATTGAGGTAGTGAACACCTGCACCCAACACACTGATGGTCACAACTTCGTTGACAAGACCAAAAAACGTCACGAATAGTCCTATGTACAGAATGAGTTTCCCTAGTGATTGGGGTTTTGCGCTATACGGTACTAACTGCAATGCGATGATGAATTCGAAGGCAAAAGTCATCGGCACAAGAGATCCCCTTAGGACAGGTGTCAATCCATCCGCCAGAACAGGACGCAATTGACTAAAATCAGCGTTTCTAAGTGATACGGCCATCACAAGGGGTACAGATATCAAGGCCAGGATATTAATAAATTCCGCAGTCCGTCCAATCGTCTCAATGCCCCAGTAAACGCCTAAAGCAACGGGGAGTGTCAGAAGAAAACTGGTGATATATAAAGGTGTGTTGGGCAATATGGTACCTACAATGAAATCATCAACTTCTCTAAATATACCAATTGTAAATACATAAAACCATATTAATACCCATCCCCCCGCTAAACGCCCACCCCAAACACCGAAGGCAGTCATCAACCCTTGTATCCATGTCTGATTTGGAAAAGTTCTTTCAAACCAAATCACAATAACACCCATGACAAAAGTTCCAACCAAAAATCCGCCAGGGACTATCCATCCATCTTGCACCGTGAATTGACCAATGGTGGCTGGCATGGCCAATATTCCTGTAGCCAATTGCAGATAAATCATGAGACTGACAAACTGTGTACGAGAAATGCGGTATTCCAAAGACCAACTTCCTTTCAAATTGATCATTTTTCTCGTCACTTTTCCGTGGTGAATAGAGCACTTTAACACCCTTCTATTATCTACTTAACTTGAACCAGGCTACGAATGTTCATGTCCTTTTATTCCCGCTTTTTCCTTCAATATTCATGATAATCAATTGTAGGTACAAAACATTGTGAGTTATCATTCCTGGATACACTCTCATGCCGCTGAGAGCAGCACCCACTAGGGATGTCAATTCGCGTGACTGTACGTGGCTGTATTTACTGTATAAGAGGTTGTCCGGAAAGGAGTCAGAACTCCCCAGCGCATGCCATCGTCGTCGCCCAAAATGCTTCTGCACGCACCAAAAACGTTGGATGGCACCGATTCACCGCAATTAGGCCGGGGAATTTTTCGGAGCGGACAGCCAAGAAGGAGGTGGGACACCTGACCAGTTGATGGCCCGGATTTGCGGTCATCCCCCTCCCCTGTGTGCTTCCGCCAGTTTGCGAAATGCGGCAATCTCCTCGTGAGCCCCGGCCACAATCACTCTATCTCCCAGTTCAAAGTTGGTATCCCCATGCGGTACCCATTGCGCGCCATCCCGGACCATTGATAAGACCAGAAGATTCCCTGGTAAAGACACATCCGCCAATTTTTTACCAGCCCAACTGCGCCGATGAATGATGACCTGCTCCATGGCCAAGTGGTCCGGGGAAGTCAGCACCTGTTCAGACAGTGGATTCTGAATCAGCAGACCAATGAATTGCGGGAAGGAAAGCTGAGGATGGACCACCACAAAAGGTGATCTGTCCCGATTTTGCACAAAAGCTTCAGGATCTCGCTGCACGCAGATGACACTGGGCACCCCTGCGGTGTGCAACGCGTTTGCCAGGCGATGGTTTTCCCCATCCCGCCCCAGGTCTACGAAGGCAACTTTTGCCTCATTGGCAGGGATGTCGATGGCAATCAGAGCCGCATCTGAGTTTCGATGGTCAACCTGCCCCGACCACTGCAGGTCAACAGTATTAAAACCTTCTCCCTTCTGTGGGTCCGTTTTTTGTTGAGTTTTCTTGGATTCGGGCGAGATTCCCCCAGGCTGGGCAATCCACCGCCAGGGCTCCTCGCTGTGACGCAGTTGTTCCGCCACCATCTCGGCCTCCAGGGTGTCGCCAAGCACGAGTACCTGGTGGCGCAAGGTCTCCTTTTGCGGAGGCAACAGCTTGCCAAATCCAATGGGAGAGAGGACCGAGGTCAGCATGGCCACGAGAATAATGGCCGTACCCACTCCGTTGCTGATGGCGCCAATCCGCACGCCCACCTCGGTGGCCGCCACGGTGACGCTCATTTGTGTGGTGAGCATAAGAGCCCCAGCCCACGTCTCACGCCACGGATATGCGAAACGCAAGAGCAGGGCGGGCAACCCCTTGAACAGATAGGTGGCCACAAACAGGAGGGGGAGCAGCAACAGGGCTTTGGGATCGTGAAGAAGAGCACGGAAATTAAAATCCACACCCACCATAATGAAAAAGATTGGAATCAGAAAACCAAAGCCTATGGCATCTAACTTATTTTGCATATCTGTGCGTTTATTGGGACTGAGCAGGGCCACCAGAACTCCTGCCAGAAAGGTTCCCAAAATGGCCTGCACGCCGAGAGCTTGGGAAAGGACCAGAAACACCACCATCAAAGCAAGCGCACCACGGATGCCCAATTGAGCCGTGCCATGAGCCAAGCTGCGAAAAGCCGTATGCAACCCACTCATGCGGCGCAATACCAAGTAAGCCAGAATCAGAGCAAGCACCAGGACGAAAACCAACAAAATGTTGGCAGACAGCCCTCCTCGGTATAGGGAAGCAGCGACCGAAATCAGCAGCATAGTGAAAAAGTCCGCAATCACCGCGGCTGACAACAGAAGTTGACCATAAGCGGTGACCAACAAGTCATACTCTTTGAGTACAGGCACCACCACGGTCAAGGAGGTGGTGGTCATAATTAATGCAAATAGCAGGGGACTGCGTACAATGCCCTCTCGTTGTAACCACAGGGAAAAGATAATGGACAAGGTAAACGTAAGTCCTGCGGCCACTGTGGCAAAAGTCGGAGCATTCACAAACCAACGGCGTAATCCTGGTGCACCCTTGGGTGCGGGCCGGAGAACCGCAAAGTCAATTTCCAGACCGGAAACAAACATCAAATACGCCAGCCCAAAAAACTGCAAGAACTGGAGCCATTGACTTTGCTGTACCCAGTTCAGTCCACTTTTCCCCACGATAATCCCGACAATAATTTCACCCACTACAATGGGAATACGAAAAGCTTGAATACGGGACACCGCCACAGGGACAACCAAAGCCAGCAGCATGACAATGAGAAGAGGGCCAAGAGAGAATTGGGTGCTTTCCACTCGCGTCATCCTTTCCAGTGGTGGCGCAAGATGCTCACCTGTGTTGTTCTGATTCTACCTCATCCATAGATTCAGGCACACCCCAGAAATACCCTTGTCCAAAGCGGAATCCCTTTTCACGCAACCTTTCCGCCTGCTCGGCGGTTTCCACCCCCTCTACAATTACCTGTGCCCCGTGTTGACTTACCCACTCGCCCAATTGGGCTAGTAAATCCCCCCCACTGTGATTCTCCAAAAACTTTGTTAACAGTGACCCATCAAATTTAACCCACTTTGGCATCCAGCCCATGAAACGCAAGAGGTCACTTTCTCCAATTCCAAAGTCGTCTTGTGCCCATTCTACAGTTGGAAACAGTTGGTGAAGCGCTGTTAACTTCTCAAAGGACAGTTCGTGAACATGTGTCTCTAAAATTTCAATCACCACGCGGGTCTCATCTAGGGCATCCTGTAGTTGTACCAGCCATTCTTTGAACTTATCCGATTCTGCCAATGTTCCGGCATAGACGTTCAAAAATAAACGTTTGCAGTC
>DAHWFY010000220.1 GCA_027336365.1 Bacillota bacterium
TTTCGTTCGAATCATGATGCCATCAAAACGCGTTCAGAGGAATCGAGAAATGAGTTGTATTGCGTTCGAGGTTCATTCAAAAACGACATGCAAAAAGCCTCCTTATCATAGAGGCCTCAGGGGACAGGAAGCTCCGAATCCACAGGAACGCCGTGACGGACTTCTGCCACTTTCCTACGCTGGTATTATCCAGATCAGGTGCTAAGGGTCCAAGGAGAATTCCTTGTCTCAGCATATTGCCCCCCTAGTGGCCCTATTCGGTTAGGGTCAATATATCACGAATCATTGAGGTCGAGCAGTTTTATAGCAATCCTTCTTGCCTAACCTACATGCCGATGTACCGTGCATATAGGCTTCGGGCAATCGCTTCGTCTTCCACTCCGTGAATGAGAGCTCGTCCGTCAGCGAACAACGTAATTTGGGTGTCTCCAAAATCACAGCGCAAAAGGTGCGCATTGTGGCGAACGTGCCCAATTTGGGACAACTGACTGGCCATCTCATCCAGCTTTAAATGAAATCCACCAGAAGGGCGAACTTGAATTGTCCTTCTTCCACACATAGAGACAGTCAGACTGTCTGAGTTCGGCTGAAGCGAAACAAACTGCCTATCATGACAACAAGAGCAGTTCATTCTGGGATTGCCCATTTGAACACTGCGAAACTCATTGCCCCAAACATCGATATGGATCAGGGCATCATTAAGCGCCTCTACATTTCCAGTCAGATATTTTATGGTCTCTGCAACTTGAAACGAAGCGATGATAGATACAACAGGCGCTATCACACCGACAGTGTCGCATGTGTCGTGGTTTCCGCCTAACTCCGCTCCAAATAGACATACAAGACATGGTGTCTTTCCAGGGCGAAAGAAGGAGGTAGTTCCATATGAGCTTACCGACGCCCGTACGACACAGCACATGATAAGTACATTTCGCAAGAGAAAGTTATTATGAGCTTCCTAGGACACCCTTTACACGGAAACGAGTTTCTTTTACTAGGTAAACAACAATGTAAGGACGGGCCGTACTACAAGGTACAATTAGCCGACGAATCGATTGGCTGTCTGCCGGCGAGGTGGTTCGATTCCCAATCTGGTCAAAATGTAACATCAGATGAGTCGGCCCTGCTTGCATCTATTGAGGCTATACGCAAGTTTCTGTTGCTTGTTGATCATCTTGAAAATAGAACTCCTCCGAACGTAGAGTGAATTTGCGCGAACAAATCTCACAATCGTTAGGAGGAGCTTGCATGAGACAGGTTAGTTTGTTTGAGGACGAAAATCAAGTAGATTTATCCGCACCGGAATGGGCCTCCCTCCCTGAAGAATGTCGCATCAAGGTAATCCGAGCCATTGCTGCCCTACTGTGTCGAATAGAGCACGTCAGAGAGGGGCGTAACATCCTTGAATAACGCCCATTCTAAAATCACGCACAGGCAATTGGAACGAAAGGCATGTGTATATGTTCGTCAATCTACAATGTCGCAGGTTCTTGGCCATTTAGAAAGCCAGCAAAGACAATATGAGTTAGTTGAACGTGCTAAGACCTTAGGCTGGGTAGCACCACAGATTCTAGTTATAGACCAGGACCTAGGGCAGAGTGGTGCGGACGGAGGACGTGCCGGATTCAAGCAGCTCGTTGCAGACGTCGGACTCGGTGATGTTGGTATCATTCTTGGACTCGAAGTCTCTCGTCTTGCCCGGAACAATGCGGATTGGTACCACTTGTTGGACCTATGTGCAATGTGTAATACACTGATCGCTGATTCGGATGGAGTCTACGATCCTTCGTCGTACAATGATCGGTTGCTACTAGGGTTAAAGGGAACGATGAGTGAGGCTGAACTGCATCTCATTCGCAGTCGGATGCAAGGTGGTTTATTGCATAAAGCTCAGAAGGGGGAACTCAAAACTTGGCTGCCGGCTGGCTATGAGTATGATGACGATGACAAAGTGGTGGTTGCGCGTAATGAAGCGATTGTGACAGCCATCCAACTGGTCTTTCAACAATTTCTTGTACTGAAAACGGCCAGACGGGTGCTCACCTGGTTTCGGGCCGAAGAAATTCAAGTTCCTGTCATGCACCCAAGTAAGGGCCTAACATGGAAACTCCCCACTTATAAAACGATCCACGGGATCCTGACCAATCCTATATACGCTGGCACTTTTGTGTTCGGTAGAACTAAATATGAAAAGTCTATAGGGCCAGACGGTCGGCTTCAGGTGAAAGCCAGGCAGGTGGCCCGCGAGGAATGGCCCATTGTAATTCACGATCATCATGAGCCCTATATTTCTTGGGATACCTTTGTTACCAACCAGGAACTCCTACGTCGGAACTTTAAAGGCCCCCGGAACTCAGGTTCCCCCCAGCAGGGAGCGGCCTTACTTCAGGGGCTGCTAGTTTGCGGAAAGTGTGGCCGCAGGATGTTGGTTTCTTATGGCGGTAAAGGTGGCAACGTGCAGAGATATATTTGTGGCCAAGCACAAAGAATGCAAGGGGCCGAGCATGTCTGTCAAGGACTTGGCGGAAAGCGCTTGGACCAGCACGTTGCTCGCCTTTTTCTTGACACCGTAACACCCGCCAGATTAGCAATTATTGGTGAAGCAATGGAGCAGGCCGAAATGAGACATGTTGCTGAGGAAAAACTTCTTGAGAAGCAACTTGAAAAGGCTCTTTACGATGCTGAACGTGCCAAACGGCAATACGATCGAGTTGAGCCGGAAAACAGACTGGTTGCTCGTACGATGGAAAAAGCTTGGGAGCGAGGGTTGCGTGAAGTGCAACGCGTACAAAAGCTGCTTGAGGAGCGTCGGGACCGCAAACATAATCCCTTAACTGCCGAAGAAAAGAGTCGGATACATGCTCTGGGAAGGGGGCTGAAAAGGGTCTGGAATTCACCACAAACTACCAATAGGGATCGAAAGGAACTCCTTAGAACACTCATTAGGAGCATCGTAGTTCTTGTTGATCAAGAGCAGCGTGTGGCCCGTTGCACGGTTCAATGGGAGGGCGGTGCTGTCACGCATTTTACCAGCCCACTCAATAAGGTCGGGCATCACGGAAATTCTACAGAAGAGGAGACGGTCGACCTTGTTCGACGTTTAGCGCTTCATTACCCTGATGATGTGATTGCACGGATTTTGGTACGTCAACACATTCGCACTGGAAAGGGTAACAATTTCAACGCGGGCCGAGTCTGTTCACTCAGAAATCACTATAACATTCCCGTCTTCTCCGGCCATTCAAACACGTCCGAGACTGAAAACATGTATACCGTAGCCCAGGCTGCTGACGAACTAAGCGTGAGTACTGCTACCGTGCTGAGATGGTTGCGAGAGGGTTTCATTCAAGGGCAGCAAGTTGCCCAGGGGGCTCCTTGGCAGATTGAAATTACCGACCATCTACGGGAACGGCTGGTGAACGAGCCATCTGTGGATTGGGTTGAGTTAAGAGTAGCTGCGGATCGTCTGAACTGTACGAGACAGACCGTATTGAATCGCATGCGCAGTGGACTGTTGCCCGCTGTCTATGTTCAAAATGGTAAGCGAAGGGGATACCGATTTCATGTTCCGCTAGCGCCGACAGAAGTGCCCTTTCTCTGAACAGGAATAGGACAAATATTGCAAATTCGAACGATCTAAGATTTGATGTAGATAAGCGATTCTAGTGAACAAGGGTATTAGCCAATTGAGTAGGTTTTTGGCTGAGCACTTTCAACCCCATTTGCAAAAGGTCTAATTCTTCTGGTGACAGCACTAACTTACACGAAGACGGTGAAATTTAGCTGCAATTCACTGGGGATTAGACCTTTCGAGTGGCCAAATAGCGAGGAGGAGTACCATGACACAGGACCTGTAGGACCAAGGAATGTTATGTTTTACTGAAACGTCGTTGATGAGGTATCTGACTTGGAAATTGTCGGTTCCGTCAAGAATAACATCGACGTTGGTAAGAAGAGTCTCAGCGTTTCGCCAAGTCACATCCTCAATCACAGCCTCGATGGTTATGTCTCGATTGGCGTCTCGCAATTTCTCAGCCGCCGCAACCGCTTTGGCTTGACCTTCCTCCGCGTCCACTTCGTCATACAGAGACTGTCGCTGAAGGTTGGATGGCTCAATCACATCCCTATCAATCAACCGCACGAATCCAACGCCCGCTCGTACAAGTTGAGTCGCCAATACCGTTCCAAGGGCGCCAACGCCTACAATCGCAACTCGAGCCTCAGACAACTTTGTTTGCCCTTCAATCCCAATTGGACGAAATAGGATTTGTAGTGAGTACCGTTCATTTTGCATGGGCATACGCGTGTCTCTCCCCTTCATTGACACGTTTCCATCCATCAGCATATGAATCGCCGTGAATGGCTCAGTTTTACCTGAATTTAGACCATTGCGCAAGGTAACGTTTGAGTGGTGGCGTAAAAGCGGTCTTGACGGTATTACCGCCTGCATGATAGCCTAAGTCCGTCTTTGCGATGAATT
>DAHWFY010000221.1 GCA_027336365.1 Bacillota bacterium
CGGATTGGCCTTAGCACTCCACATCCTAAACCCTGTCACGGTACGAATTTCCGGCGCAAACGTGAATCGAAAAACGATCCAGAACCTGCAAAGCGCTGGATTTCATATCGCGGACATAAAAATGTTGGCGTTTAAGGATATCGTTCGAAGAATTGATGCGGTTCCCCATCTATGACCCGCGCAGCAAAACGAGCGCAACATCCTCGGATCTAGATTAGAAAAAGTGAATCGAGGTCGTGGTGAAGGTTATTCGTGTTAACATAGGGACAGGGCGGTGAAAAACCGCCCTAACACGGGAACAGTCATAGATATCCAAACACGCAGCCGTCTAGGATTAGTCATCGATAAATTGACGAATTAGTTCCACAAGTTCATCCATCTCTTTTTTTTTTACCATCCACACCGTGATCCAAGTCTTGGGTCACATAGCCCCGGGTATGGGATTCTAAAACCGATAACCCCACCTGATTTATCGCACTTTTCGCGGCAGAAATCTGAACAAGTATATCCACACAGTAGCGATCTTCTTCGATCATCTTCTGAAGGCCACGAACCTGACCCTCAATGCGCTTTAATCTCCGCATTACATTCTCAGCGTGCCTGTTTTCGCACTGCACCCGAGGATTCAGCATGAATCGCCCAACCTTCCTTTAAATCGGAGATAAAATCCTTTCCCCAAAAGACATCTTGCTTCAGTATACATGTCTGGGGACAAGGATGTTAGACCCTTACGGATGTGATCCATGAAGACTATTGGCACGTCTCTCCATCTATCTTCACTTTCACAGTTACCAGAAGATTCGATGTTTATATACGATGACAAGGCTTTTACGTTGTTAAAATTATCAAGAAACATAATAACCATAAGTGCTGACTACATCCTGATTGGGGTCCATAAGATCTCGAACTCACAGATAACTTATCTTGCAATTCTGTTAAAATATCACAAATTTTGATCTCAATCTACCGAATGACTTCAACCATTGGAGGTCTGTATCCATGATTCTAGTTCTTTCCTTACCCGAATGAAGAAGAGGAACCGTCATCCTCTGCAAGAAAGAGTTCCCTTGCAAGAAAGGCAACTACACCATATTCTGGAATGTTGATCATGCAGAAGTCACCCACTATTCCTTGCACAATCCCACGTGAACCAAGTAATTTGCCCGGTTTATACGCCTGTGGTCCAACGACCACCGACTGGCCTATCGTAAACGGATTCATGGCTTCTTCACCTCCACACGTGATTTTCCAGAGAGGCCCTGTTTCATGTTTTATACATTCTTACAGAGCCTCTATGGAATGAATATCTAAAGCGAAAAATCAATCAAGTGCTATCCCTTCACAGCTGCGGCAGCGGCCATGATCCACCAAAGGACGCCCACGAACAAAACCATGGCCACAAGCAGCGACCATCCATCCTTGTGTCTCCTTATCCAATTCACTTTTGTCTCATCTCCTCGCGGTCCTCCCGAATGTCTCTTTCAGCCAACCGCATGATGACACTGAGAAGTACGACCACAATCACAAAGACGACGGTGTACAGCCACGTCCATGTTGAGACCATGTTGTTAAAAAAAGATCCCATTGCCCAAATACCTACCAAGGAAAGAGCGAGAAACGACAGGGACGCGATGACCGGGTGATTTTTAAATCTTGGCAGCATCTTGGGTCACCCCGGATGAAGGAACATTGGCCTTATAGTTTTCAACTTCAACGGGATTCACTGCATAGACCAATTTGTAAAGTCGGAGGTACTTCGGTATGGAACGAAATCCCGGAACGAGCGGAAACAATACCACGAAGAACAAAGCAATCAATCCGTTCCAGAAAATAAATCCAAGACCCGTCGACCCGCCCGGTAACTCTACGTGGGCAATCGCAGGAACAATGAGGTACCAAGGTCCAACAAAGAAACCACGCTCCTTAATCATGCCCCACTGGTCGTCCGTCAACCCATTTTGTATGGCCGTATTGAGCAGATAAGGCTGGTCGTACAACCAAATATTAGTGTACTGGTAAACGTTACTTGGACTGATTCCCTGAAAATAAGTCTCTAAATATCCATTTTGGGCGAGTTTCAATATGGACTGGGCCATCACCGGGACGGGACCAAAATTTCCCGTCAACGATTCAATTTTCGTCATGGACGGTACGGGCGTTGTACCCATGCCTCCCCCACCCATCCCGTTCGTCCCCACGGTCTTTTGAATCGCTTTGTCGTAGTTCATCGCCCATTTCGTCTGTTGACTTATATTGGCGGCAAGAAATTGATGCAGGGCGATTTGTTCGTTTGGAGACAAAGCCCACGAGGCACTTTTCAATGGGTCAATTACGAGACGTTTGGCCGGGTCGCTCATCCCATATTCATGCGTATTGGTATAAGAAGCAGAGGTTCCATCCAGTTCCTGCGCGACCGCCCATATGGCTCCTCCCGGCTGCATCGCGGACACTTTTTTGATGGTGGCCTGTGGCCAATCCGGAGACCCAACCGCAAAGCCAAGAACCATGACCACAGCAACTACGAAGAGGCCCACAATGGGGTACCGCCAAAAGCAATGTGTGACAATGCTAAATCTCGTCTCGGAAGTATTGCTTTGTCCTTTCACCATATTCTCCACCTCCCTACAATGGCCGTGCAATGCCTTGTAATTTCACTAAGGTTACATGTACGCCAATCAGCACCACGAGAACAAACGGGATCAGCGCGACATGAATGATGAGGGCGGATGTAAAATTTTCTGGGGAAATGAGCCGTAGAAAAGGGGCAGTAAACAGCATGTCATCGGAATGCATCGAGACAAACTGCGATTCCCAATCCCCCCGTGCTAGTAATCCAAACAAATTTTCACCGAGAGATAGAAAGAAGGTGACAAATCCAATCGCATAGTTCACCCAACGTTTTCCACGATACGCGCCTGTCAGCCAAACGCGGATAATGTGAAGGAACAGAAAAAAGAAGAAGGCTTGTGCAGACCAGTAATGCATGGACTTCATCACGATTCCGGCATGCGTTCCGGACCACCACGTTGGTCCGAAAAATGTCAAAATTAAACCTGTCACTAGTAATAGAAGAAATGAAAAGAAGGTGAGTCCTCCCATACAGTACCAGTACGATTCTGCATAGGAAGGGGATACTTTACCAAACATTCGGTTGAAAGGTGGCAGATATGCAAAACTCTCCAAGAAAGCTCGCCAAAAACCCCGTTCTCGCCGACGTTCCCCGAATCTGAACGGTTCGGTTACATGATGTGCAAAATAGTCTTCTTCCTTTAACACGATTCGTCACCTCGCTCAACCACTGTGGAGAGGCTCATTCAGGGTTCATCTGCCCGAGTGTCCACCCCGTCCATGGTTTAGATACCACAACCTATTTCGACATGGTTCTTTGCAACTGGCAATTCGAAATATAGTTACGAATGGCATCGGATGCATCCGCCGCGATCCCCCTTTCCAACTCATACTATACCCCGGGTAGGGTATATGAACTATGGACTGAAACAACTATATTTTCACAAATCACTGACTAGTACAAATGCGCTATCTGGCAATATAGCAGACTAGCTCATCCGGCTATTTTTTGCGTTCGAGTCCTTCTTCACACTTTCTGCATCATTTCTTCACATCTAACCGGTAGGCTCGAACAAAATAGCTTTGATTTTCAACACCAGGTACGATGAAGAACTACTCTAGTCAAAAGGAAAAGAGGGTGTCTAAGGAAATGATTCAAACGTTTAG
This sequence comes from Bacillota bacterium, assembly GCA_027336365.1. Taxonomy (GTDB): domain Bacteria; phylum Bacillota; class Bacilli; order Alicyclobacillales; family Alicyclobacillaceae; genus QXHL01. The sequence goes on from DAHWFY010000221.1 coordinate 3,736, forward strand.
TACGATTGCTGTCGCCTTGATCTGCCCCTTGATGATGATTTTTATGATGAAAGGGATGCACGGTCATTCAAGTACTCACTCCATGCATGGGTCATCAAAGAGGAAATTCGGTTCCAGAGAAGAAGAACTGGATGATTTGAAGGAGCAGCTCGCCGACTTACAAGCGGAATATGACCAGCTGTCTTCAGAACTTCGAAGGCAAAGTCCTGAATCCAGGTCATCGAGCGTTTCCTCTCCGCATCTCGTGAAATCGCACCAATAAGCCATTGCAGAAATGGCGGCTACTAAATCTCGCATACGCTCTCACGGATGCCATAACCCGGCTGAAATGACCAAGAGCTGCTTCTCTTGGTCATTTGCCTTTGTTTACCTGCGGACTTTACACATCGTACCCTTTTACTGTGAATCCCGCATACGCCCTGAAACCGGCATTGCGTGCCTGATTCCCCACTCAAAAAGCTGATTTTGAAATTCCAAACCCTCATTTTCCTCAAACAATCCACAAACTTTCTCCACATTCCGGATCTAAGGTAGGAACGTACTAAAAAGACAGAGGGATTTGCATGAAATGGCGTACCATTCTCATTCCCACCCTACTGATTGGCCTGGGTGATACGAGGAGGATTAGCCGTATCTCAAGCGTTTGCGCAAAGCGTGGCATTTCCCTATAGCTATGCGCAAGCAACCACTACTTCCAGTGCCAGGTCGACGGCGCCCTCGACTGCACC
>DAHWFY010000222.1 GCA_027336365.1 Bacillota bacterium
AAGTGTTCTATGCCTTTGGAGTGACCTCTTATGATATTTTCTCATAGAGTTTGTCCGGAAAGGGGTCAGAGCTCCCCGACGCATTGCCGCGTCGTCGCCCAAAATGCTCCCTCTCGTACAAAAAACGTACGCTGGGTGCGCATTTTGAGCTGGCCTCCTCGCACTGCTTGGGTCTGATTGGACCTCTTTCCAGGCACATACTCATAGGTAAACACGAGGTTTTACTTGTATATTTGAGCATACAAAGGTGCCCCAACCCTCCGTCAAAAACCGGGAGTTGAGGCCGCCTTGAAGCAGATTTGTCGTCCGTGGACTAATTCAAGTTGTTGTCCGCCTGAGCGGCCACCTGCTGTAGAGTGGCTGCCACTGGTTTGCCCTCGTCAAAAACACCCTGCAGACCTTGCTGTACCCCTTGCAAGACAGCGAGGTAATTGGGAGAAGTCGGCGACGGAACTTGGTACTTCAATTCTTGGATGGCTGTGGTAAACTGTGGATGCTGTTTGAGAAATTCCTGATAGGCGGAGTCCTGTAATACCGCCTTTTGCACCGGCAAATATCCGGTCTCCATGGACCATTTGGCCGCCTGCTTCGGAGAGGTCCACCACTGAATGAACTGCCAGGCTGCCTGAACCTTCTGGGGAGAGTTATTAAAAATTGCCATATCACCGCCACCCGGAGGAACGGCCAATGTGGCATCTCTGGGCAGAAGCGCGGTTCCCCATTGAAAGTTGTTGCCAACTCCCTTTGTGACCGAACCTGCGCTGCCAATGGAGTCGATATCCATGGCCACGCGACCATGAATAAAATCTTGAGTCATCAGGGTCCAGTAGTTCGGCCCCGTCTCCACGGTTGCATAGCCCTGTTTCACCAGTTGGTCTTCAGCGTTCAAAATACCCAGAGCATTGGCCTGACCAAACGTTGCCTTGGTTTCACTCGCGTTGAGAATGGTTCCCCCACTTGATTCCACAGCGTACTCCCAAGGCCACCAGTCCACCAACGGCTCAAATCCATAGACCTTATTGTTACCCACCCCATGAGTGAGTTTAGCGGCGTCAGCGCTCAATTCCGTCCAATTAGTTGGCGGGTGCGTAATCCCAGCCTGGGAAAACAAAGTCTTATTATAGTATAGAACCGGAACGCTACGATTGAATGGGATACCATAGTAATTTCCCTGATATTGAGTCGACACCAACATCCCCTGCAAAAAATTGCTAGCCGTATCCACACGACTCTGTTGCATCATGGATGTGAGGTTGACGAGTTTTCCAGAAGAAGCAAACAACGGCATCGCATGGACTTCAATTTGAGCGATATCGGGAGGACTTCCCGCTTTAATGGCAGCCAACAACTTTTGTTGTTCTTCTCCACCACCCGAGTAACTCCCCTCATAGGTGGCTACCACGTGAATCGTGGGATGGGTTTGATTAAACTCGGAGACCATCTGCAAAATGTCGCTACTCAGGGTACTGCCCACCCCATACCAGAAGGTGATGGTCAGCGGTTGTTTAACGTTCGTGGTTGTGGCTTGAGTTGCACCGGAGGGACTCCCTGTAGATGTCCCACAGCCCGCCAAGGCGGCTAAAATGACAAATGCTCCTGTGGTGGTGACAACAATTTGTGTGGACTTTTTCATTTTCAGTCTTTCTCCCTTCTGAGGTAGCGAATCTTCTTGCAAAACGGTTTTTGAGGTGACAACCATCATCCCTTGAGCGATGTGCTCATAATGCCTTGAACAAAGTAGCGTTGCCCGAGTAAGAAAAGCAGCACCACGGGAACCACGGAAAACAAATCGGCCGCCATCATCAGATTCCACTGCAACCCCTGCCCCGCATCCTGGCTAAGAAAATAGGCCAGTGCAACCGGGATGACACGCATGTTGGTAGAGTTGGTGGCCACCAGCGGCCAAAATAAGCTGTTGTAGTGGTAGACAAAATTCAGTAAGAACAGGGTGACCAGCGAGGGTTTCGCATGGGGCAGAACAATGCTCCACAAAATGCGGTATTCGCTGGCTCCGTCGATTCTCGCAGCGCGAACCATCTCTTGTGGAATCGCGCTAAATCCCTGACGGAGAAGGAAAATACCAAAAGCGGAACCGACAAAAGGGAGAATCAGCGCCCCGTAAGTATTGATGAGGTGCACGTCGCTAAGCATGCTGTAAATTGGAATGAACGTGGCCTGAAGCGGGATCATCATGGCTAAAAGGACGAAAAAGAACAAGACTTGTTTGCCGCGGAAGTGAACAAATACCAGGGAATAAGCGGCCAAGGCCGAGGTGACGAGTTGACAAGCGACCAGAATCATGTTGGACGCGATGCTGTTGAAGAAGAACAGCGCGAAGGGTTGAGAAGACCAAGCCGCAACGAAATTATGCCAGTGAAAGTTGACAAGCCATGGCTGAAAGTGACTGTCAAAAATCCCGGAATTCGTGGTCAAGGAAGAACGCACCATCCAGTATACGGGAATCAAACACAGCATCACCGCCAAAATGAGCACCCCATGTGCCGAAACTCGTTCCATCTGTGTGACTGGCTTCATCTGTGTGACTGGCTTCATGATTCTTCCACCACCCAGCGCTGACTGATGACGACCTGTAGCAGAGAAAGGACTGCAAGGACCCCCAAAAGGAACACGGATGCCGCCGCGGCCGGGCCAATTTGAAACATTTGAAATCCTTTTTGAAAGATGTAGTAGGTTAGGGTAGAAGATGACCCGTCCGGTCCGCCACCGGTCATCACGTACACTTGGTCAAAGGCCTGAAAGGACTGAATTAAAGAGACAACCATTGCAAAAAAGAGACTCGGAGTGAGAGCGGGCAAGGTGACGTGCAAAAAGGTGTTCCAGCGCCCAGCTCCATCCACCTGACTGGCTTCCACCAAGGGCTGGGGGACGTTTTGCAATCCTGCTAAGAAAATCAACATGTAATAACCCGCATACTGCCAAACAGATAGGATGAGGATGGAGACAAGGGCGTAGTGACTGGAACCCAGCCAATTCACGGCTTGGAGCCCCATGGCCGTCAAGATGTGGTTTACCAGACCGGAATCTGTATTGAACAGCAGTGTGAATACCAAACCAGAACCCACCAGTGGCATCACGTAGGGGCTGAAAAGAATGGTTCGGTACACGTGTGAACCCTTCAGTCTCATGTTGAGCAGATTGGCTAACACAAGACCCATGGGCAGGGATAAAAGCAACATACCTGCTCCCAGGAACACACTGTTGTGAAAGGCTTGCATGAAATAGGCGGAGTGGAACAGCCCCACGTAATTTTGAAACCAGACAAAGGTGGGATGTGGAGACAGTAAATTTGATTTGTAAAAACTTAGATACACGACATAGACTATCGGGACGAATACAAAGAGCAGTAAGAAAATCATCGCAGGAGACATCAAAACCCAACCCGTAGCCGCAATGCCCTTCATGGTTGCCAGACGGCGCGGAAATGGCACCGCATGGGATTGTGTTACGCTCACCGCTGATTCCATTAGGTCACTCACTTTGTTCATTCACCCCCGTTTTGCTCCCCTTTTCTTCTCATTCCCTTTTATTAGTTTTATGCCTTTTTTTGTCTTATTCTCTTTCCTCGTCTTGTTCCCCTTTCTTTATTTTGTTGCATTTTTTATATTGAACTTTATTGGAACATCAGAATGTTCCTGGATGAATTAGAACATTCCTTGTACATTGGGGCTTTCTATATGAATCAACATGAATCAGTATAAAAGAGAAATGTTGAGTGGATGTGAAAGCCATGTAAATCACGTAAAAGACGTGTTGAGTTTTTGTTCTAAGTTCCAACTCTTAAAATTTTTATGAGGGCCAATAGGCCCTCATGCCGCTGTAGCGGCACCCACAAGGGATGTAAATCCACAACGCTGTATTTACTGGGAAGACCTTCATGCCGCTGATAGCGAAACCAGCAAGGAATGTAAATCCACGCAACTGTATTGACTGAAATTGGTTCTCCCTATTCGCTCTGTCGTACCAGTTTGTATCCCAGTCTGCGAATCGTCTTGATATACAGCGGCGACTTTGAGTTGGGTTCAATTTTTTCCCTTAAATGAGAAATATGAATATCCACAATACGATTGTCTCCACTGAACTCGTATCCCCAAATATCGGTCAATAATTGATTTCGTGTGACGACTCTGTCGGCGTGTTGACACAAGTAGCGAAGCAATTCAAACTCTCGCGTTGTAAGTGTCACGGTTTGATTGGACACCTGCACCTCGTATAGGTTTTCATCCACACGTATGGGCCCTACCTGCCAAATTCCAGCTTCCCCCGCCCCCATTTCGCTGGCGTAACGACGCAGGACCGCCCGCACCCGGGCCACCACCTCGCGCATGGAAAAGGGCTTGGTGATGTAATCGTCCGCCCCTGCTTCCAATCCCAGAATGCGATCCACTTCGTCGTCTCGGGCAGTCAACATTAAGACGGGGGT